>CAYXXE010000185.1:0-4892 GCA_964468985.1 uncultured Gaiellales bacterium
ATGGGGTCTTGGCCGGCGTAGTCGTAGTTCGTATTCTGCCGTGGGTTTACGGTGCGCTCGGCTCTGGGTGGGATAGACGTAGGGTGCAGATGTGGGGCTGCGCGTGTTTTGGCGGACGTCGGCCGGGGACTTTCGGGCCGGTCGATCACGCGCAGCCGGCTCGGTTTGTGCGAGCGACGTGAGAGTCGCGGGCATCGTTCGGCTGGCGCGGTACCCTTCCAGGATGGTTGAGCTTCGCGTCGTCGTGTCGGATGCTCTCGCAGAGCACCTGGCCGAGCGTGCTCGGCAGGAGCACACAACTCCGGAGCGGCTCGCGACCCGGGCGGTCGAGTCGCTGCTCGCCCCGTCGGATGCCGCTGAGCATGGCCAGCCCGGCTTCATCGCTCTGGGCAGTAGCGGTCGAAGCGACGTCTCGGAGCGAGCCGAGGAGATCCTGCGCGCCAGCTTCGGCGCGTGATCGTCGTCGACACCGGGCCGCTCTACGCGGCCGCTGACGCAAGCGACGCCCACCACGCCGCCTGTGCAGCGCTTTTCTCCAACCTGACCGACGGGTTCGTTGTGCCTGTCAGCGTCGTCGTTGAGACCTCGTTCCTGATCGAACGGCACCTCGGCCCGACCGCAGAAGCCGCGTTCCTCGGCTCACTTGCCAGCGCCAGTGTCGAACAGCTCGCTGACGACGATCTCGCCCGGATGGCCGAGCTCGTCTCGATCTAGGCGGACATGCCGCTCGGCGCCGTCGACGCCTCAGTCGTCGCGATCGCCGAACGACTCGGCGCCACCACGATCATCAGCCTCGACCGCCGACACTTCTCCGTTGTGCGGCCGAGCCACATCGCAGGATTCACGCTCCTACCGTGACCGCCGAAGGGCCGCCTTAAAAGACCTACAACCTGAACTACGGCAGAGTACGAACTACGACTACGCTGGCCAACCCATCGGGCCACTGTGGATCGGCCGGACCGTCAGATCTCGAGCTCCACGCCCTCCTGGGCGAGCGCGACGTCGCGGCCGGGAGCGAGCGAGGCCGCCTCGGCGAGCATGGCCTCGAGCGTGTCGTCGGCATGCGTGGGGTCATGGTGGAACATGAACGCCCGGCCCGGCGCGGCGGCGTCGACGAGCAGTGCGAAGTCGGCGAGCGAGGCGTGCCCCCACCCGTGCCGCGTCGCGTACTCAGCCGCCGTGTACTGCGCATCGTGGAAGAGGACGTCGGCGCCCCCGGCGGTCGCCGAGCCGGAGCCCGGCCGCGCGGCGGGCTCGTTGTCCGGGATGTAGGCGAGCGAGTGGCCGGCCTCCTCGAGCCGGTAGGCGTGCGTCGGCCCGCGGTGCATCACCGACTCGGCGACGACGTTCAGCCCGCCGACCATCCAGGCTCCCTCGCCCACCTCGTTGACCTCGATCGTCGCCGGGAACTCGTGGAACGGCACCGGGAAGAACGGCGGCGAGAGATAGGCCGCGAGATGCTTCGCGAGCGGCACCTCGCCGGGCCGCGGCCCCCAGATCCTGACGTGGCAGCGCGGGTCGAAGAGGGGCGCGAAGAATGCGAGGCCCTCGATGTGATCGAGGTGGATGTGGGTGAGCAGGATGTCGATCTCGGCGAGCGGATCGGCGGCGACCGCAGCCCCCAGGGCGCGGATGCCGGTGCCGGCGTCGAGCACGATCAGGCCGCCGGACGAGGGACGCACCTCGACGCAGCTCGTGTTGCCTCCGTACCGGTTGGTCGTCGGCCCCGGTGTCGCCAGCGACCCGCGGCAGCCCCACACTCTCGCGCGCATGAGCGCGGATCGTACTCAGACCAGGTCGATCGTCAGCCCGTCGAACGCGAACTCGACCGACTCGTCGCCCGGAAGCTCGACCGGGCGGTGCGTGATCAGCAGACGACCGGCTCCCGAGGCGGCGAACGCGGCCCTGGCCTCGTCGAGCGACAGATGGCCGCGCGGCCCGTCCTCGCCGGCGGCGAGCGTCGCCTCGCACAGGAAGAGGTCGGCGTCGCGCGCCAGCTCCACCAGCCGCTCGCTCGGGCCCGAATCGCCCGAGTACGCGAGCACCCGGCCCGCGCCGCTCACCCGGATGCCGTACGCCGGCTTGCCGTAGTGAGGCACCGCGACGGCTCGAAGCTCGAAGCCCGCAACCGCGAACGCGGTGTCGTCGTCGTACTCCCGCACGCGGAACGCCCGCTCGAACAGGTCGCCGGCACCGTCGAGCTCCCGGCCGAGCGACCGGAGGCGCTCGGCACCCCCCGGCGGGACGATCAGCTCCGGCGGCTCGATTCCCGCGCCCCCGCCGTAGAGCGAGCCCCAGACCCACGGCACGAGATCGCCCCAGTGGTCGAGATGGAAGTGGGTGAGCGCGATCGCGTCGATCGCCGGCCAGCCGCCGGCGGCGCGGAGCCGCGCCAGGACGCCCGGGCCGCAGTCGAGCAGGAGCCGGCCCGCGCCCGGCGCCTCGACGAGGTAGCCGGAGTGGGCGCCGCCGGGATTCGGCCAGGCGGGCGAGCAGCCGACGACGGTCACTCTCATGTCGGCGGCATCCTATGCGGGTGCCCTGACGGGAGCCGGAGCGGCAGCCGGGCCGCCAACACCAGTGCGACTCCAAATGTTCACCAGGCCGACTCACGTGTGGTCGGCGGCGCTTCTAGGCTTGCTGCGCTGGAGCCGAGTGCCGCGAGCAAGGAGCGAGTCCGTTGACGGAGTTGGCCGTACAGGAGAGGTACCTCGAGCTGCTGCGCAAGGGCGGCGAGGCCGAGACGTTCTCGGGTGGCGAGACCATCTTCACCGAGGGCGAGCCGGCCGACCGCATGTACGTGATCGACTCGGGCAGCGTCTCGCTGACCGCCGGCGACACCGTGCTCGAGGTGATCGGCCCCGGATCGCTGTTCGGCGAGATGGCGGTGATCGACCGCGAGCCGCGCTCGGCGACCGCCGTCGCCGAAACCGACTGCGAGCTCGTGACGATCGACAAGCGCCGCTTCTGGTTCCTCGTGCAGGAGACGCCGTTCTTCGCCGAGATCGTGATGCGCGTGATGGCCGACCGCCTGCGCCGTCAGACCGCGCGCACGGCGTAGACCTTCGTCGACCCGCGCCCGCGCTCGGGAGTAGCATTGGCGCATGGCCGCGCCCGTCGAACTGCTCGAGCAGGTTCCCCTCTTCCAGGGCCTCTCCGGCAAGGTGCTGAAGGGCGTCGCCCAGAGCTTCACCGAGCGGAAGTTCGAGACGGGCCAGGAGATCACGTCCGAAGGAGCCGGCGGCGTCGGGTTCTTCGTCATCGGCTCGGGCGAAGTGGTCGTGACGGTCGGCGGCGAGGAGCGCAGGCGCCTCGGGCCCGGCGGCTACTTCGGCGAGATCGCCCTCGTCGACGGGGGCGCGCGCACCGCCACGGTCACCGCCACGAGCGGCGGGACGATGTACGGCCTGACGGCCTGGCAGTTTCGCCCGCTCGTCGAGGCGGAGGCGTCGATCGCCTGGCCGCTGCTCGAGACGATGGCCGCGCGCCTGCGCGAGCTCGAGCAGCACACAGCAACCCCGTAGAACAGCCCCGTGGAACGGCTCGACCCGCCGGAGGGCGGGCCGAGCCGTTCGGAGTGCCGATGGAAGCGTGCGCTACTTGAGGCTCTTCTGCTTGGCGATCGCGCCGGCGATCAGGTCGGCGGTCATGAACATGTGGTTGTAGGCGGCGTGGTAGTCGGCCGCTGCCTTCGTGTAGTCGCCCGCGGCGTAGTCGTCGAGCTGCTGCTTGAGCTCGAGGACGTGGCCGAGCAGGTCGTTCTGGACGGCGAGGACCGGCAGGCCCGTGGCCCCGGCGAGGAACTTGCCGAACGTCACCGTGTACTGCTTCAGGTTGGCGACGGCGGCGTTCTCGCCCGCCGTGTCCTTCTTGGACAGCGCGACGGTGTAGGCGACGAAGTCGTTGATGTGAGCGCGCCACATGTCCTTGCCGTTCAGGAAGACGTTGGCGGCCTTCGCGCCGTACACCGACCCGATCGCCTTCGAGATCGCGACCGAGTTCTCGTCGAGCGCCTTTGCGGCGGCGGGGAAGGCCTTCGAGCCCGTCACGCCGGCGTTCGTGGCGTTCATCGCCAGCACGGCATGCTCGGCGAAGAGGTTGTCGAGCGCGACGCGGAGACTCTCGGCCGTGACGCCGCCCTGCTGCGTCGTCGCGGCGGCGGACATGCCCGGCATGGCGGCCATCGCCGCAGCGGCAGACCGGGGCGAGGTCGACTTCGAGGAGGTGGCGGCGAGCGCGCCGGCGACGAGCGCGCCGGTAACGGCGAGCGCCGCGAGGACGGTGACGATGGGACGGGTGAGACGCATGATCGGTTCTCCGTTTCGTTTCGGTAGCTGACCCGTCGCATTCGCCGCTGCCCCCCGATCGGTTCGGCGACCCCGTTCGGCTACCGTCGCAGGGATGGCCACCGACCGGCTCGTCGGGCTCACAGGTGCCACCGGCTACGTCGGCGGGCGGCTGCTGACCGCGCTCGAGGCGCGCGGCGAGCGGGTTCGCTGCCTGTCGCGCCGGCCCGAGCTGCTGGCCGGCCGGGTCGGTCCTGCGACCGAGGTCGTCCATGGCGACGTGCTCGCCCCGGCGACGCTCGCGCCCGCCCTCGCGGGCGTCGACACGGCGTTCTACCTCGTGCACTCCCTGGGAGCGCCCGGCTCGTTCGCCGTCGCCGACCGGCTCGCCGCCGAGTCGTTCGGCCGCGCCGCCCGGGAGGCCGGCGTGCGCCGCATCGTCTATCTCGGCGGGCTCGGCGAGCAGGGCCTGTCCGCGCATCTCGCCTCGCGACAGGAGGTCGGGAGCGTCCTGCGGGACTCCGGCGTCCCGACCGTCGAGTTCCGCGCGGCGATCGTGATCGGCTCCGGCAGCGCCTCGTTCGAGATGATCCGCGCGCTCGTCGA
>CAYXXE010000186.1:0-4865 GCA_964468985.1 uncultured Gaiellales bacterium
GGTCGGCGATGTCGACGCCACCGGTGTCGATCAGCAGGAACCGCTCGCCGTTCCATTCGCACACGAGCTCCTTGCGGTCGCGGGTCGTGCCCTGGGTGGCGTGCACGACGGCCTGGCGCGTGGCGGTGAGGCGGTTGATCAGCGTCGACTTGCCGACGTTCGGGAAGCCGACGATCGCAACGGTGCCGCGCACGGGCGGCGGCGGCTCGGGAGCGTCGGGCTCCTCGGTCGGCTGGTCGGGGTCGTCGCGCATCAGGGTGGTGTCAATCCTCTCGGCCGCCCGCGGCGGTGGACATCCTCGAGCCAGTCGAAGAGGCCGTTGAGGCGGCGCTCGAGGTCGGCGGTCGCCTCCTTGTAGCCGCGCCCGCCTCTCGGCAGGCCTTCGTAGCACACCGGCTCGCCCACGGCGATCGAGCACGGGGCGAAGTTGCCGATCTTCCAGAACTGCGTCCCGTAGATGCCGATCGGCACGACGGGCACGTTCTCCTGGATCGCCACCATCGCCGCGCCGGGCTGCGCCTCACCCGGCCGGCCCGTGTGCTGGCGGGTCCCCTCGACGAACAGGCCGAGCGCGCCGCCGTCGCGGGCGACCTCGCGCATCCGGCGGACGGCGTCGCGATCCGACTCACCGCGGTGGATCCCGATCGTCCCGTGCCAGGCGACGTACCGGCCGAAGCCGGGGAACGTGAGCGCCTCGATCTTCGCCACGTAGTTGATCTGGCGGGGCGAGAGCGCGCCGACCAGCGGGATGTCGATCCAGTGCAGGTGATTCATCGCCAGCACGCAGCCGCCGGACCGCGGGATGCGGTCGAGGCCGTAGCCGCGCGCCCGCGTCGCGATGCGCGCCGGCGGGGCGAGGTAGTAGCGGGAGAGCTTCCAGGCGAGCTTGCCGTCGCTCACGGGCTGACGGGCTGCAGGCGCTCGCGGAGCAGGCCCTCGATGCGCTCCACGACGTCGTCGACCTCGAGCAGCGTCGTGTCGATCCGGATCGCGTCCTCGGCCGGTTGCATGCGCGCGCGGTCGGAGTCGTCGCGGATCTTGAGGTCGGTGGCGAGCGCGTCGGCGCCGATGTCGGGCCGCTCGCCCTGGCGACGCCTGGCGCGCACCGCCGGGTCGGCCTCGAGATACACCTTCAGCGTCGCCCCGGGGGCGACGACGGTGCCGATGTCGCGACCCTCCATGACGACGTCCCCTTCGGCGGCGAGCTCCCGCTGGCGCCGGCGCATCACCTCGCGGACCTCGGCATGGCGGGCGACGATCGGCACCATCTGGTCGATGCGGGCGCCCCGGATCGCCATGGTGACGTCGACGCCGTTGATGAATACGTGGCCCGTCTCGTCGAAGACGACCGGGTGGGAGCGGGCGAGGAGGCCGAGCGGCTCCGACTCGGCGAGCGGCAGCGCCTCCCGCATCGCGAGCCACGTCACCGCGCGGTACATCGCTCCCGTGTCGAGGTAGCGGAAGCCGAGCCGCTCCGCCAGCCGGCGTGCGACCGTGCTCTTGCCGGCGCCTGCCGGTCCGTCGATGGCGACAATCATCTGTGGGTCAACTGGTCGAGGAGGTCGTAGAAGCCGGGGAAGCTTACCCCCACGCTCTCGGCGCCCTCGATCTCGACGCCCTCGCTCGACACCAGGCCGGCGATCGCGCCCAGCATCGCGATCCGGTGGTCGCCGCCCGCCTGCACGCGGCCGCCGCGCGGCCGGGCCGGGACGCCGCGCACCCGGAAGCCGTCCGGCTGGCCCTGGGCGTGCAGGCCGACGCGGCGGAGCAGCTCGACGACGGTCTGGACCCGGTCGCTCTCCTTGAGCCGCAGCTCCCGGGCGCCGGTCACACGGCTCTCCCCGTGGGCGCAGGCGGCGGCCAGGGCGAACAGGGGCAGCTCGTCGATCAGGAGCGGCACCTCGGCACCCGAGATCTCGGTGGCCGTCAGCTCGGCCGACGCGACCTCGATGTCGCCCACCGCCTCCATCCCGGCACGGCGGCGGTGCAGGATGCCGATGCGCGCGCCCATGCGCTCGAGCACGTCGAGCAGGCCCGTGCGGCGCGGGTTGAGGCCGACGCCGTGAATCGTCAGCTCCGAGCCGGGCACGAGCGTCGCGGCGACGATGAAGGGGGCCGCCGAGGAGAAGTCGCCGGGCACCTCGAGCTCTCCGACCCGGATGTGGTCGACCGGGTCGACGCTGACCGAGGTCGGACGCCGGGTCAGAGTCGCCCCCGCCGCCTGGAGCATCAGCTCGGTGTGGTCGCGGCTCGGGACGGGCTCGACGACCGTCGTCCGGCCGAGCGCGCCGAGCGCAGCCAGCAGGACGACCGACTTCACCTGCGCGCTGGCGACCGGCAGCCGGTAGTCGATCGCGGTGGGCCTCCCGCCGGTGACGGTGAGCGGCAGCCGCCCGCCCGTCGCCTCGACCGCCACCTCCATGCGCGTCAGCGGCTCGACGATGCGCTGCATCGGCCGCGACGAGAGCGACTCGTCGCCGATGAGGGTGAACGAGCCCGCCTGGAACGCGAGCAGGCCGGGCAGGAGGCGGGCGAGCGTGCCGGCGTTGCCGCAGTCGATCGGCCCGGCCGGGGCCTGCAGGCCCCGCAGGCCGACACCGTGGACGACGAGCTCGTCGGCCGAGAGCTCGTCGACCCGCACGCCCAGCGCCCGGACCGCGCCGAGAGTCGACTCGGTGTCGGCCGACCGTCCGAAGCCGCGCACGTGCGTGTCGCCGTCCGAGACGGCGCCGAGCAGGAGCGCGCGATGGGAGATCGACTTGTCGCCGGGCACGGCCAGGTGCCCGGAGAGGGAGACGGCAGGCTCGATCCTCACGCCCCACCGCTCTCGTCGAGGACGGCCGAGACGACGACGCCGTAGCCCTGCCCCTCGAGCAGCTCGGCGGCCCGGAGCGCCTCGTCCTCACCGCTGACGAGCACCGAAAGGGTGCCGCCCCGCTCGGGGGACATGTGGCCCAGCTCGAAGTCCTCGATGTTGATCCGCTCGGCGCCGAGCGCCTGCGTGATGCCGGCGAGCACGCCCGGCCGGTCGGGCACGTGGACGCGGAGCCGTTGCAGCGCGCCCGGGTCGGGATACTCGCGCTCGAGCATCCGCCGGCGATTCTGGCCCGCCTCGCCGATCCAGCGGGCGAGAAAGCCGGCGTCGCGCCGCTCGAGCGCGGCTTCGACCTGCTCGAGCCGGCGCCGCTGCTCGGCCAGCGCCTCGCGGAGCGCGTCGGCGTTGTCGAGGAAGATGTCGACCCAGATCCGCGGGTTCGCGCCCGCGATGCGCGTCATGTCCCGCAGCGAGCCGCCGGCGTTCGCGAGCGGCTCGTGCCCGTCGATCCGGGTCGCGCCGGCGTGGTTGGCCACGACGTTCGCGAGCACGTGTGGGGCGTGGCTGGTCAGCGCGACGAGCCGGTCGTGAGCGGTGGCGTCGATGGCGATCGGGGTCGCCCCGAGCTCCGAGACGAAGCCGTGCAGGAGCCGGTGGCGCTCGGGATCGGTCGCGCTCGTCGGGGTCAGGAACCAGGTAGCGCCCTCGAACAGGCCCGGGCTGGCATGCTCGGCGCCGCGCGACTCCGAGCCGCAGATCGGATGGCCGCCCACGAACCGGCCCCAGCTGCCGGCGGCGGCGACGACACTGCCCTTCGTCGAGCCGACATCGGTGACCGTGACGCTGTCGGCGGTCGCCTCGAGCACCGCGACGACCTGGGCCGCCAGCTGGGCGATCGGGGCCGCCACGACGCAGACGTCCACGCCATCGACCGCCTCGGCGAGGCTCGCAGCAGCGGTGACGGCGCCCCGGTCGACGGCGGCCGCGAGCGCCTCCGGGTCGGGGTCGTAGCCCCGGGCCTCGTGCCCGCGCGCGCGCGCGGCCAGCGCCACGGACGCGCCCATCAGGCCGGTTCCGACGATCGCGAGCCGCAACGGCGTTACTGAGGCCCGGTGCGCATGAGCTCGGCGACCCGGAAGGCGAGGTCGAGCGACTGGCGCGCGTTCAGGCGCGGGTCGCAGAGTGTCTCGTAGCGCGAGGCGAGGTGCTCCTCGAGCACGTCATCTGCGCCCCCGAGGCACTCGGTGACGTCCTGGCCCGTGAACTCGATGTGGATGCCGCCCGGCCAGGCACCGCCCTCCCAGCAGGCGGTGAAGAACCCCTGCAGCTCGGCCATCACGTCCTCGAACCGGCGTGTCTTGAGGCCCGTCGCGGTGCGGATCGTGTTCGCGTGCATCGGGTCGCAGGCCCAGATCGCCGGATGGCCCTCCTCGCGGACGGCCTTCTGGAGCGGCGGCAGCAGCTCCTCGACGCGGCCCGCGCCCATCCGCGCGACGAACGTGAGCCGGCCCGGCAGCCGCAGCGGGTTCAGCCGCTCGCAGAGCGCGATCGCCTCGTCGGCGGTCGCCGTCGGGCCGAGCTTGACGGCGATCGGGTTGTGGACGCCCGCGAAGAACTCCACGTGGGCGCCGTCGATCTGGCGGGTGCGCTCGCCGATCCAGAGCAGGTGCGCCGAGCAGTCGTACCAGTCGCCGGTGAGCGAGTCACGGCGCGTCAGCCCCTCCTCGTAGTCGAGCAGCAGGCCCTCGTGGCTCGTGAAGACGTCCACCTCGTGCAGGCGCCGCTCGGCCGACAGGTCGATGCCGCAGGCGGCCATGAACCGGAGCGCCCGCTCGATCTCGCTGGCGACCTGCTCGTAGCGGCGGCCCTCGGGCGAGCTGGCGACGAACTCCTGGTTCCAGAGGTGCACCGCGGTCAGGTCGGCGTAGCCGCCCTTGGTGAACGCGCGCAGCAGGTTCAGCGTCGCGGCCGACTGGTTGTAGCCCTCGATCATCCGCGCCGGATCGGGGACGCGCGCCTCCGCGGTGGGCTGCTCGCCGTGCACCATGTG
>CAYXXE010000187.1:0-4811 GCA_964468985.1 uncultured Gaiellales bacterium
CCACGCGTGGGCCGCGCTACGGGTGTTCGAGATCGACGGCGCGACCGACGTCGACTTCCTCGAGCGGGTGTTCCACAAGCTGCTTCTCAACTTCACCTGGTGGGTCAACCGTAAGGACTCGCTGGGCAACAACATCTTCGAGGGCGGCTTTCTCGGCCTCGACAACATCGGCGCCTTCGACCGGTCGGTGCTGCCGGTCGGCGGCCGGCTCGAGCAGACCGACGGCACCGCCTGGATGGCGATGTACTGCCAGAACCTGCTGGCGGTCGCTTTGGTGCTCGCCGAGCGGGACCCGACCTACGAGGACCTGGCGACCAAGTTCTTCGAGCACTTCGCGCTGATCGCCACCGCGCTGAACGACCAGGGCCTGTGGGACGACGACGACGGCTTCTACTACGACGTCCTGCACTACGGCGACGGGCAGACGCTGCCCGTGCGCGCGCGATCGATCGTCGGCCTGCTCCCGCTGGCGGCCGTCACGACGATCGGGCCCGAGACGATGGCGCGGCTCCCGGAGTTCGCGACCCGGCTGCTCTGGTTCACCGAGCACCGGCCCGAGGCGGAGAACGTCGTCCAGCACATCGGCTCGGAGAGCCATGCCGGCTGGCGGCTCCTCTCGATCGTCGACGAGTCGCGGCTGCGGCGGATCCTGGCGGCGATGCTCGACCCGGCCGAGTTCCTGTCCGACCACGGCATCCGCGGCCTGTCGAAGTTCCACGCCGAGCATCCACTCCACGTGAGCCTGGACGGGTTCGAGGCGACGCTCGACTACGAGCCTGGCGAGTCGACGAGCGGCCTCTTCGGCGGCAACTCCAACTGGCGCGGGCCGGTGTGGCTGCCCGTCAACTACCTGCTGGTCGAGAGCCTCCGCACCTACCACCGCTACCTGGGCGACGGCTTCCGGGTCGAGTTCCCGACCGGCTCGGGCCGGTCGCTGAGCCTCGCCGAGATCGCCGACGCCCTCGCGCGGCGACTCACCGGCCTGCTGCTGCGCGGCGCCGACGGGACACGGCCGGTCTTCGGCGCCTCGCCCCTCCTGCAGACCGACCCGGCCTGGCGCGACCTGATCCTCTTCCACGAGTACTTCCACGGCGACACGGGCGCCGGCCTCGGCGCCTCGCACCAGACCGGCTGGACCGGCCTCGTCGCCGACCTGATCATCCGACGCCACCCCTGAGCCGTTCGGCACACTGGCCTCGTGGCCGCCGCGACGACCTTTGCGATCGGCGGCGACCTGACGGTGAACCGCCTCGGCTACGGCGTCATGCAGCTGCCGGGGCCGGGCGTGTGGGGCGAGCCGCGCGACCCCGACGAGGCGATCCGGGTCCTGCGCCGCGCCGTCGACCTCGGCGTCGACCTCATCGACACCGCCGACGCCTACGGCCCGTTCGTCGCCGACCTGCTGATCCGCAAGGCGCTGCACCCGTACCCCGACGGCCTGGTGATCGCGACGAAGGTGGGGTTCACCCGCCAGGGGCCGGGCCGCTGGAGCCCGGTCGGCCGGCCCGCCTACCTGCGCCAGCAGGTCGAGCTGAGCCTGCGCCACCTCGGCCTCGACCGGATCGACCTGCTGCAGCTGCACCGGATCGATCCGGCGGTGCCGCTCGCCGACCAGATCGGCGAGCTCGCGGCGCTGCAGGCCGAGGGCAAGATCCGGCACCTCGGCCTCAGCGAGGTGACCGTGGCCGAGCTCGAGGCCGCCTCGGCGATCGCCCCGATCGTCTCCGTGCAGAACCTGTTCAACCTCGCGAGCCGCGACGCCGAGCCGCTGCTCGCGCATGCCGAGGCGAACGGGGTCGCGTTCATCCCCTGGTACCCGCTCGCCACCGGGCGGCTCGTGCAGCCCGGCGGCCCGCTGGCCGAGGCCGCCGCGCGTCACGGCGCCTCACCGTCCCAGCTCGCGCTCGCCTGGCTCCTGCAGCGCTCGCCGGTGCTGCTGCCGATCCCGGGCACGTCGAGCGTCGCGCACCTGGAGGAGAACATGGCTGCGGCGCAGATCGAGCTGACCGCGGACGAGGCCGCCGTGTTGGAGCGGCTGGTCTAGGAGCTCCAGCTAGTCGATCTCGATCCCCTCGAGCTCCGGGTCGGGCTCCGGCAGCTGCGGGTCGATCCGCTCGAAGGCGTCGACCAGGATCTCGGCGACCGCCAGGTTCCGCGCCCAGTTGTGGTCGGCCGGCACGACGTACCACGGCGCCGCCTCCGTCGACGTCTCCCGGATCGCCTCCTCGTAGGCGGCCGCGAAGTCGGGCCAGAGCCTGCGGTCGGCGAGGTCGCCGACCCGGAACTTCCAGCGCTTCTCGGGGTTGTCGAGCCGCTCCTGCAGGCGCGTGCGCTGCTCCTCCGGGGAGAGGTGCAGGAAGACCTTCACGACGGTCGTCCCCTCGTCGGTCAGGAGCTGCTCGAACGCCCGGATGTGGCCGTAGCGTCGTCGCCACACCTTCGGCGCGACCAGGTCGCGAACGCGAGCGGCGACCACGTCCTCGTAGTGCGACCGGTTGAAGATCGCCAGCTCGCCGCGCGCCGGGCAGGCGGCATGGACGCGCCAGAGGTAGTCGTGGGCGAGCTCCGCGGGGCTCGGCTCGCGGAACGAGACGACCCGGCACCCCTGCGGGTTGACGCCGGTGAGCACCCGGCGCACGGTGCCGTCCTTGCCGGAGGTGTCCATGCCCTGCAGGACGAGCAGCACGCTGCGCTGCGCCTCCGCGAAGAGCCGGTTGTGCAGCACGCCCAGCCGTTCGACGAGCACGGTGAGCCGGGCGGCGCCCGCCTCCTTGCCGTCCGCGCCGAGGCGGGCGCCGGGGTCGCGCCGGTCGAGGTGCGGCGCGGAGCCCGGCTCCACCCGTAGCTCGTCCAGGAGTGCCTTCGAGCCGCTCATGTCCGCAGCAGCAGCACGTTGCCGGACGGGTCGCGCACGAGGCGGTCGCCGCTCGACTCGTCGACCCGCGTCCCGTGGGCCTCGAGCCGTTCCGTGACGCGGTCCAGCTCGGCCGTATCGGGGAGCACGACCGTCGCGTACCGGAGCGCCGCCGAGCCCGGCGGGGCGGGTGCGCCGCCGGCGCTCTCCCACGTGTTCGCGCCGATGTGATGGTGGTAGCCACCGGCGCTCAGGAACGCGGCCTGCGCACCCAGTTGCGCCATCAGGCCGAAGCCGAGCGTGTCGCGGTAGAACCCCACCGTCGCCGCCACGTCGGCGACCTTGAAGTGGACGTGGCCCATGGTCGTGCCTGCGGGCAGGCCGCCGAACGGCTCGGTTGCCGGGTCGGCGAGCTCGCCGAGCAGGCTCTGCACGTCGACGGGCAGGGTCGTCATCCGCTGTCTCACCTGTCCCTCCCAGACGTGGCGCGGGCGGTCGGCGTAGATCTCGATGCCGTGTCCGTCGGGGTCGTTCAGATACAGCGCCTCGCTCACGAAGTGATCGGACAGGCCCGTGAGGGGGACCCGGTCTCTGATCGCGTGCGCGAGCCAGCGTGCGAGCTCGACGCGGGCGGGCACGAGCAGGGCGAAGTGGTAGAGGCCGGTCGAGCCGGGGGCCGGCCTGGCTCCGGGCTCCTCGACGAGGACGAGCAGCTCGTGCCCGCAGGCTCCGAGCGTGGCGCGGCCGGCTCCGGCCTCGATCGTCTCGAGGCCGATCGCCGAGTGGTAGTAGGCCAGCGAGCGCTCCAGGTCGGCGACCGTCAGGTGCACCGCGCCGAGCGTCGTCCGCGGCGAGATCTCACCCGTGGTCGCCGTCGCGTTCGCCTCGAGCTCCTCGGGATCGCGCGGGGTGAGGGTGTCGTTCACGGTGGCTCCTCTCGGTTGGCGGGCGCTTCAGTTGGCGGACGCTGCCTCGGCGATGCGTTCGAGCATCGAGCCGAAGATCGCATTGTGGATCGGCCAGAGGCCGTACCAGTAGGCGAGGCCGAGCGCGCCGACCGGGTCGAAGATCGCCGTCTGGGTGATCGTCGCGCCGCCTCCACCCTCGGCCTCGACCTCGAACTGCAGCCACGCGCGGCCCGGCACCTTCATCTCGGCGTGGAGCCGCAACAGCCGGTCCGGCTCGAACGCCTCGACGCGCCAGAAGTCGATCGTGTCGCCGACCCGGATCCCGACGCTGTCGCGGCGGCCGCGACGCAGGCCGGGCCCGCCTGCGAGGACGTCGAGCGAGCCGCGGAGCCGCCAGAGCAGCCGGCCCGAGTACCACCCCGTCTCGCCCCCGATCCGCTGGATCGGGGCGAATGCCTCGTGCGGCGTGGCGTGCACCGACGCGCTGCGGGTGTCGATCAGCCGCGAGCCGAAGCGCACCCCGCCGTAACCCGCCGGCCCGACGCTCGACGCCTCGTCCGACCAGCGCGTCTCGGCCAGCTCGCGATCCTCGTTGGCGAGCGCGCGGGCGACCGCCTCGGCGGCGGTGCGCGGGCGGATCGCGGGGAAGAGCCGTGCGGCCCGGTCGTCGCGCACCACGGTCTCGTTGCGGAGGCTCTCGACCAGCTCGCGCCCGATCCCGGCATAGACCGGCGTGACGAGGTGCAGCCAGAGGCTCGAGAGCCGCGGCGACAGGACGGGCACGCGGATCATGTGCCGGTGCAGCTCGCGGAGGCGGGCGTACTCGAGCATCAGGTCGAGGTACGAGCAGACGTCCGCGCCGCCGATCTCGACCACGCCCTCCTCGCCCGGCGGCAGGTCGAGCGCCGCCAGGAGGTACGCGATCACGTCCTCGATCCCGATCGGCTGCGTGCGTGTGGTCACCCAGCGCGGGGTGATCATCACGGGCAGGCGGTCGACGAGCGCGCGGATCATCTCGAACGAGGCGCTGCCGGAGCCGATCACGATCG
>CAYXXE010000188.1:0-4756 GCA_964468985.1 uncultured Gaiellales bacterium
GTGATCGAGGAGTCGGCGATCGAGATGGAGGGCGACGAGGTGAACGAGGAGGAGATCGTCGACGAGTTCCGCCGCTTCCTCGACGCCGTGTCGGCGGAGGACTTCCTCGCCGCCGAGGTCGACGAGCCCGCCGACCCCGACCCCGAGGAGTAGGACGCGGATCAGTACACGTCGACCGGCGTGCCGAGGGTCAGCTCGGCGAAGGCGATCGGTGCGACCCACATCGGGATCCGGACGCACCCGTGCGAGGCCGGGTAGGGCGGCACGGACGGGTTGCCGTGAATGGCGTACCCGCCGGTGAAGTAGCTCGGCTCGTAGAGGGTGCCGAGCGGGCTCGGGTCGAAGCCGTCGACCTTGCGGTACACGGCGAACCGGCCGACCGGCGTGAAGCGGCCCGGCAGGCCGGCCGTCGAGACCGGCGAGATCTGCGTGATCGTCCCGTCCCTGACGACGAACAGCACCTGGAGGGGCTTGTCGACCTCGACGTGGAGCCCGGGGGTGCGGTAGCGCGGCTCGGGGACGACCGGGTCGGCCAGCGCCTTCCAGGTCGCCGCGTCGGCGATCCCGGTGCGGGGTAGCCGGTTGACCTTCTGGAAGGCGTAGACCGAGTCGACGAGGTCGGCGGAGAAGGTCGCGCTGCGGGCCGGGACGAGGTAGTGCTGCGCGGCGAGAGCCGCTTCGAGCTGCAGGACGGCCGGGCTCGACTGCCCCTCGGCCACGGTCGGCTCCGCGATCGCGACGGAGAGACGCTGGGTCGCCGCGAGCCAGCCGGGGGCCGGCCGGGAGGTGGCGACGACCTCGGCCGTGTGGACGCGGTGGGTGTCGATCGCCGACCCTGTGTGGCCGTCGACGACCACGCGCACGGAGCCTGCGCTCGCCGGGTGGAGGACGGCGACCGCGTGGGCCGCCGCGCCGAACACCGGCGAGCCGCGGAGCGACACCGTGATGGTCGGGATCAGCGCGACCGAGAGCGGCTGCGACCGGACGCCGCCTGCGAGGGCGACGAAGGGGGCGGTGCCGAGTGCCCGGAACCGGACGGTGCCGTTCGTCACGACCTGCCCCCGAACCTCGGCCGGCAGCCTCGGCGTCACCGACACGTGCAGGACGATCCACTGCGCGTACCTGGCCTGGGCAGGCCCGGTGAGCCGCACGGCGATCGAGGTCACGGCGGGGAGGGCGTCAGTGCCGGCGTCGGTGGTGAGCGTCGGCTGGAACGCCCCGGCCGCATACGCGTGCTGCACGGTTGCGCCCTGGGCCTGCTGGCCGTCGCCAAAGCTCCACGTGTAGGCGGCGGAGGCGCAGGTCGCGGTGAACGTGACGACGAGCGGCGCGGCACCGCGGAGCGGCGATGCCGTGAAGGCGCACGCGGCACGCGTGGACGACTGGCCGGCGGGCACGGCAAGGAGGCCGACCGCGGCCACGGCGGCAGCGAGGAACGGGCGCATCGCCGGAACTCTAGTTCCCGACGGTGACGGCGGCGATCAGCGCCACCAGATTGAACGCCGCGTGCAGCACCATCCCCGGGAAGACGCTGCGGGTCTCCGAGCGCACCCAGGCGAGCACGCAGCCGAAGGCGACGATCACCGGTAGGGAGACGACGAGGCCGTGGGCGAGCCCGAAGACGAGCCCGACGAGGAAGATCGCGGGCCATCTCCCGAACCGCTCCAGCAGCGAGTAGCCGAGGCCGCGGTAGGTGAGCTCCTCGACGAGCGGGATGAACGTGCAGATGATGACCGCGTTGACGACGTACGCGGTGGCGTGGCGCGGCTCCCAGTGCGACGGGGTCAGTCCCTGCTCGTTTCCCGGGTGGGCGAGGGCGTTGTAGGCGATCTCGAACACGTAGGTCACGACGAGGGCCACACCCAGCAGGCGTGCCGCTCGCGCGACCGACACCGGTGGGGCGATCCCGAGCAGGTCGAAGCGGAAGCTCGCGATCCAGAGCACCAGCACGAGCAGGATCCCGTCCTGGATCACCGAGCCGACCGCGATCGTCCAGTGGTAGAGGATGTTCGGGTCGGGCTTCCCCGACGCCGCCCGGTCGGCGTAGGCCAGGGCCGCCAGGAGCGCGACCAGCGTGCCCCAGAGCACGAGTCTACGATTCCGGTGGACGTCGCCGCCGAGACCGCTCATGTCACCGAGACCGCTCACACCCGCCGAGGCTAACACCAGTCGCCCGGCGGCCCGGACGCCCGGGGAGCCGCGGACGCGGGGCCGGAAACGGCCCGGCCGGGGCGAATAGGTCGGCGTGTCCGATTTCTGGCAGCGTCTGGTCATCGCCGTCGCCGTCGTGCTCGTGAGCACGGTCGCGGCGCAGCTCGTCGACCGCCGGATCGCCCGCCGCAACCTCGCGCCCGAGGCGATCACCCGCTACCGCGTCCTGCGCCGCTCGGTGGTGGGCCTGATCGTGTTCGTCGGCGTCCTCTCGGCGCTGCTCGAGATCCCCCAGGTGCGGGCGATCGCGGGCGGCATCCTCGCCAGCTCGGCGGCGATCGGGCTCGTCGTCGGCTTCGCGAGCCAGCGCACGATCGGCAACTTCGCCGCGGGGCTCCTGATCGCGCTCACCCAGCCGCTGCGGCTCGGCGACACCGTCGTCGTCGAGGGCGACACCGGCGTCGTCGAGGAGATCGGGCTCACGTACACCTGGCTGCGCACTCCGGCCGGCGACGTGCTCGTCGTCCCGAACGAGAAGCTCGCGTCCGAGACGATCCGCAACTCGACGATCCGCCGCTCCGACTCGGTCGTCGAGGCGGTCGTGCGCGTGCCCTTCACGGAGGACCTGCGACGGGTCGTCGAGGCGCTGCAGGCGGGCGGCGACGAGGTCGCCGTCACCCGCCTCGGCGCGCGGACGACGATCGTGGTGCGCCGGCGCGTCGCCGGCCCGGCGGGCGACGCCGGCCCGGAGCTGCAGCTCGCGGTCGCCGACCGGCTGAAGGCCGCCGGGGTCGCGCTTTGAGCCCGCCGCGCCGCAGGAATCCGCGCAGGAGCGACCCGCTCGACGATCTCCTCGCCCATCGCGTCCGCCGCAAGAAGCGCTCCGGGCGGGGCCGCCGCCGGAACCGGCTGGCGTTCGCCGCGGCCGTGCTGGCGTTGGCGGTGGTCGCGGCGATCGCGTCGGCCGGCGCCGGCATCGCGCTGTCGGCGGGCTGCGACCTGAACGCGCTCCAGCCGGTGCAGATCGGCCAGAACTCGTTCGTGTACGCGGACGACGGCTCGCTGCTCGGCACGATCCCGGCCGAGCGCAACCGTGAGCCCGTGAGCGCGGCCGCGATCACGCCGTGGCTGCCGAAGGCGACGGTGGCGATCGAGGACCGCCGCTTCTACCAGCACGGCGGAGTCGACTACCTCGGCATCGCGCGCGCCGCGTGGACCGACGTGACGGCGGGGAGGCTCGTCCAGGGTGGCTCGACGATCACGCAGCAGCTGGTGCGGAACCTCTACACGGGCCAGGAGCGGACGTTCGGCCGGAAGATCAAGGAGGCCTGCCTCGCGATCAAGCTCTCGAACAAGTGGTCGAAGCAGCGCATCCTCACCGACTACCTGAACACCGTCTACTACGGCAACCACGCCTACGGCGTCGAGGCGGCGGCGCAGACGTACTTCTCGGAGCACGCCAGCGACCTGACGCTTCTCCAGGCGGCGCTGCTGGCCGGGCTGCCCCAGGCGCCCTCGATCTACGACCCGCTCCACGACCCGCAGGCGGCACTGCAGCGCCGGGACGAGGTGCTCCGGGCGATGCTGACCGCCGGCACGATCACGGCGGCCCAGTACCGCGACGCGATCGCCTCGCGCTCACTCGACCTGAAGCCCGGCCACGTCTACACCCGCGTGCAGCAGCCGTATTTCTTCTCCTACGTGATCGACCAGCTCGAGCAGCAGTACGGCGCGAACACCGTCCGCGAGGGCGGGCTTCAGGTGTACACGACGATCGACCCGCGGCTGCAGTTCCTCGCCAAGCGCGCGATCGACGACATCCTGCCGCTGAAGACGGACCCGGCCGCCGCGATCGTCTCGGTCGAGCCGGGTACCGGCGCGATCCGCGCGATGACAGCCGTCGTGCGCACCAAGGGCAATCAGTTCAACCTGGCTGCCCAGTCGGGGCGGCAAGCCGGGTCGACGTTCAAGACGTTCGTGCTCGCGACGGCGATCGAGAAGGGGATCGATCCCGACTCGACCTACTACACGTCCGCTCCGTTCACGTGCACGGTCGGCCCGTGGTGCTCGACGGCCGCGCCGTGGAACGTCCACACGTACGGCGACTCGTATCTCGGCCCGGTCTCGATCACCCGCGCGACCCTGGCCTCCGACAACACGGTCTACGCCCAGCTCACGCTCGACGTGGGGCCGCAGAACGTCTGGGCGATGGCCCACCGGCTCGGGGTGCACATGGCCCCCGACAAGCCCGTGGCGTCGATCGGGCTCGGCTCGCTGGCGGTGAACCCGCTCGATATGGCCGCCGCCTACGCGACCTTCCCGACCGGCGGCATCTACGCCGCCCCGAGGGCGATCACGAAGGTCGTGCTGGCCGACGGCAAGATCGACCAGACCTGGAGCAAGCCGGCGACGAAGCGCGTGCTCTCCGAGGGTGTTGCCTGGAAGGTCAACGATGTTCTCCGCCAGAACGCCGAGTACGGGACGGGCGCCGGCTCCGGCGACGGCGTCCACCCGAACGCCGGCAAGACCGGGACGACCGAGAATCATGCCGACGCCTGGTTCGACGGCTACACGCGCCAGCTCTCGACGGTCGTCTGGATGGGCT
>CAYXXE010000189.1:0-4704 GCA_964468985.1 uncultured Gaiellales bacterium
AGGCAAGCTCAGGAACGGGACGTTGCGGCGATCGTGTCGCTCGTTGCCGCTTTGGACGTGGCGCTTCTCGGTTCGACCGACTACACGCTGGCCGACCTACGGGAGGAGTGGCGCGAGACGCAAGCCGCCGACAGGTTCGTTGCCGAAGGCCCCGACGGTGCGATGGTCGGCTACGGGACGATCGAGGTCGAGCCCGAGCGGGGCCGCGCAGACGCCTATGTGCACCCGGAGCAGTTCGGCCGCGGTGTGGGCGCGTTCCTCGTCGCCGAGCTCGAGCAGCTTCTCGCTGCGCGCGGGGTGACGCGTGTGCGGAACGCTGTGCTGATCGCCGACGAGCGAGCCCAGGCGCTTCTGCGCGATCACGGCTACGAGGAGATTCGCCGCTTCTGGCAAATGCGAATCGAGCTCCCCCGCGAGCCACGATCCCCTGTCTGGCCCGCGGGCGTCACCGTGACGCGGTTCGAGCTTTCCGACGCCGAGGAGTTCCACGCCGTCTACGAGTCCGCCTTCGCCGACCACTGGCAACACGATCGCAAGTCCTTCGAGGAGTGGCGCGCCGCATACATTGACGTCGACGACTTCTCGCCCGATCTCTGGGCGGTCGCCCGTGGAGGCGGCGAGATCGTCGCGGGCACCATCGGCCGTCCGGAGCGGATGGGCGTTGCGTGGATCGCGCGGCTCTTCACGCGCAGCGACTGGCGGCGGCGAGGGCTCGGCGAGGCGCTGCTGTACGACGCTTTCGGGACGTTCGCCGCCATGGGCAAGCGCACGGTCGGGCTCGGGGTCGATGCGCAGAGCGACACCGGCGCGCAGCGCCTCTACGAGCGGGCCGGCATGCACGTGCACTGGGGTGCAGTCGTCTTCGAGAAGACGCTCTGAGAGACGGTCAGTTCGTCGGGTGCCCAGGCGTCTGTGAGACCCGGCTGGTCGGTCCGTCAGGCGCAACTCCGGCGCACCGGCACACCGATGGGGGCGCTCTTCGTCAGACGATGTGGACCGGGACGCCGGCGGCCCGGGCGAGGCTCGCTTGCCGTTCGTCACGCGTGTGCAGCGTGCGGGAGTGGGCGGCCGCGGTGGCGATGATCAGGAGATCGGTGGCCTTGGCCGTACGCCGCTCCGAGCGCGCGACGGCGAGAACATCGCCGTATCGCTCGGCGACCGCTTCGTCGACGGGGAGTGGCGCGAACGCCGACCTGACCGCGGCGAGCCGTGCCCGCCGAGGCGTCTCGGAGGCTCGGCCTTCGGCGAGCTTGACACCGGCGTGGAGCTCGCCGAGGCTGACCACCGAGATCGCAGCCGAGGCGGGCAGCCCGAGCAGCGAGGCCGGATCGGTCGCGATCAGGATGCTCGTATCGAGGAGGTCGCCGGTCACTCGGCCGGCCACGGATCGTCGACCGGAGCCTCGAGCGCATCGAGCTCGCCCGTCAGTGCGTCGTCGAGCGGCAGCGCCAGGATGCGCCGAAGCGTCTCGCGGTCGACGTCGGTTCGAGGCTCGCCCCCCGCGGGTACGACGCGTGCGACGGGCCGGCCTCGCACCGTGACCGTGAACGTCTCGCCCGCTTCGGCAGCACGAAGCACCGCGGCCACGTTGTTGCGTAACTCGCGCTGGGGAATCGTTCGGTCAGCCATGTGCTACGGAGCGTAGCAGAGACGGGAGACCGCCATCCAGCGAGCCCCGAGCCCGCCCGCCTGATCGGTCGGCGCAGGCCCGGCTGCTCAACTTCGTCGTCTGCCGATCGGTGACATCGGGATGGCGGGACGTTAGGCTCCGCATGAACTTCGACCCGAGGAGGAGCAAATGGCTGAGTACGCCCGTGTGGTCTCGTTCGAGGCCGACGCTGCGGCAATCGACGCGCTCGTCGCGGACATCGGCGCTGCCGACCGGCCCGAGGGCATTCCCGCAACCCGCATCACCGTTCTCGCCGACCGGGCGGCCGGCCAGCTCGTCGTCGCCACCCGCTTCGCCTCGAAGGAGGATCTCGAACGAGGTGCCGCGATCCTCGAGGGGATGAGCCCACCCTCGGGCGGGGCCATCCGCCGGGTCTCCGTCGACACGTTCGAGGTGCTGCTCGAGCGGACGGCGTCGTCGTAGCCCACGGAGGGCGTCCTCGATGCACCTCGATCTCGTCCCGTTCCTCGCCCTGTCGGCGCTCCTGATCGCGATTCCCGGCCCCGACACGGCCGTCGTGACGAAGAACGCGCTCCTCGGCGGGCGGCGGCTCGGCCTCGCTGCCTCGGTCGGCGTGGCGATCGGCCTTGCGGTCTGGACCGTGGCGGCCGCATTCGGCCTCGCCGCGCTGTTGAAGGCGTCGTCGGTCGCGTTCGACGCCCTCAAGCTCGCCGGCGCCGTGTACCTGGTGTGGATCGGGATCCAGATGCTCCGTGCGCGCGACCTCCTCGAGGGCGCGCCCGTGGGGCCGCCCGCAGGGCGCGGCCACGGCCTGCGGGCGCTGCGGCAGGGTCTGCTGAGCGACCTCGGGAACCCGAAGATCGCGGTGTTCTTCACCAGCTTCCTGCCGCAGTTCGTGCACGGCACCGGATCGGCGTTCGCGCCGCTGCTCCTACTCGGCGGCGTCTTCGCGGTGCTGACGCTCGTCTGGCTGGCGCTCTACAGCGTCGCCGTCGGCGGCGCGTCCGCCTTCATCCGCCGTCCGGCCGTGCGCAAGACGCTCGACCGCTTCACGGGCGTCGTGCTCGTCGGGTTCGGCGTCCGGCTGGCGTTCGAGCGCCGCTGAGCGCGGGCTACAGTTGTCGCCGATGGCGAGCTGGAACCGGCGGAGGATCGCGTATTTCGGGGCGCTGATCTTCGACATCCCGATGCTGTTCCTCTGGCCGTCGATCTTCGGGACGCTCATCCTGATCCTCTGGCTCGCCGCCTCGCGGACACGCCCGATCAAGGCGTGGATCGACGCCGGCGAGCCTGGTTAGCCCTCGGGCGCGTCGTCGGCCCGTAGCCGGCGGACGCTCGCAGGCACGAGCATCAGCGCGCACGACAGGAACTGCCCGGCGAACCCGATCCAGAGCGTTCGCGTCTGCCCGAACAGGCCCACCGCCGGGCCGACCAGCGCGAAGCCGAGCGGCTGCATCAGCAGCGAGCCGAACCAGTCGTAGGCGCTGACCCGTGAGAGCGCCGCCCGCGGGACGTGCCGCTGGAGCGTCGTCTCCCAGAGCGAGTTGAAGATCATCAGCCCTCCGCCCGACGCCACGCCGATCCCCGCGATCGCCGCAAGGGGCAGGCGCAGCGCCAGGGCGGCGGGCGGCAGGCCCCACGGCAGCAGGGCCAGGGCGCCGACGAGCAGCGGCCGGCGCGGCCGCAGCCGGGTCACCGCGATGCCGCCGGCGACGGCCCCGAGACTGAACGAGGCGAGGATCAACCCCCAGGCGCCCGCACCGCCGAGGTGGGCCTTCGAGATCGCCGCCCCGAGCACGAAGAACACCCCGCCGAACCCGTTCCCGACCGCGGCGCACACCACGATCACCCACACCCAGGTGCGCGAGGCGAACTCGCTCCAGCCGTCGCGCAGATCCCGGAAGAACGACTGCGGCGGCAGCTTCACGTGGGCCGAGAGCCGCAGACCGGCCAGCGCGGCGGCGCTCACGAGGAAGCTCACCGCATCGGCGCCGAGCGCCCAACCCGGTCCGACTCCGGCGACGAGCGCCGCCGACAGCGCCGGGCCCGCGACGCCCGTCGCACCCATCGAGATCCCGCGGAGCGCGTTCGCGTCCTGCAGCCGCGCGGAGCTCACCACCTCGGGTGTCAGCCCGGTCGCCGCCGGGTTGAAGAACGCCGTCGCGGCGCCGTGGAACGCCTGCAGCACCGCCAGCTGCCAGATCTGGGCGTGGCCGAAGATCAGGAGGCCGGCGGTGACGGACTGCGTGGCGAAGCGCAGCAGGTCGGCGACGATCATCACGGCCCGGCGCGGCAGCCGGTCGGCGAAGACGCCGCCGATCAGGAGAAAGCCCACGAGCGGGGCCGAGCGGGCCGCGATCACGTAGCCCAGATCGCCCGCGTGGCCCGTCAGGTCGAGGATTGCGAACGCCAGTGCCACGGGCGCCATCGCGTCGCCGAGCTGCGACACGACCTGGCCGGTGAAGAGCAGGCGGAAGTCGCGCTCCTGCAGAACGCCCAGACCCGGCCTGCGCACCGGCCTATCCTAGTTCGCCCAGGTACCGATCCTCGGCCACGTAGTCGAAGAGCTCCTCGGCGAGCGCCCCGGGCGGCGCCCCTTCGGCAGCGAGCCAGTCGAGCTCCGCGGCGACTGTCTCCGCGTACGCGCCGGCCGGGAGGTAGCCCAGCTGGAGCGCTGCCGTCGTGTCCAGGACGACCGGGTGCGGCCGGTCCCACGGGTGGCGGCCGAGCCCCGCCGGAGCGTCCTCGCCGAGCAGCACCTCGTCCCAGGTGTGACCGAGGTGCCGGGCGACCGTCCGCGCGATCTCGAGCCCGCTCGGGGCATCGGGGTCGGCGCTGTTCAGGACGCGGCGGCCGGGCTTCCCGGCGACCGTCTCGATCAGCGCCGCCACGTTCGCCGCCGCCGTCGGGTGGTCGACGCCGGCGCCACGCCGGGCGAGGAGCACGACCGGGCGCCGATCGAGGATGCGGCGGACGAAGAACCACTCACGGGGCTGGGACGAGCCGTCCCCGTGCACCTTCGACGGCCGCAGCACGGTGACGGGGGCGCCGCTGTCGAGCAGCACCTGCTCGGC
>CAYXXE010000190.1:0-4699 GCA_964468985.1 uncultured Gaiellales bacterium
GCCGTGATCCCGAGGAACACGAAGCTGCCGTTGCTCGCGAGCGTGAACATGAGCGACACGAAGCTGACGGCGCCGCCGCTGAGCAGCCATTTCAGCTGCTGCCGGCGTTCGCCGGCCGAGCGGCGATAGTCGAGCAGCTTGGCGGCGACCCAGGAGAGCACGAACGCGGCGTAGAGCGACAGGCCGACCGCGGCGAACACCCCGCCTTTCGCGCCGGACGAGACCAGCTCGCCGCTCGAGTCCACCTTGACGTGCCGCTCGGTGAACGCACCGAGGTCGGTGAACGCGATCCCACCGAGGAAGATGACGCCGTACAGGATGTAGGCGCGGAACGGCCAGCGCCACCGGGGTGACGGCACCTTCCCGTCGGGGAAGAGCAGGATCGGCAGCGGCAGCAGCACGACCAGAACGGCCCAGCTCTGCGTCATCGCGACGGCGAGCCTCGGGAGCGGCAGCCCGCGGTGATGGAAGTGGTAGAAGGCGACGGCATACAGGCCGGCGTCGGTGGAGAGCATCATCCCGAGCGCGAGCAGCAGCAGGAGCCAGCCGATCGGGTTCGCCGACTGGCGGCGCGCGACGAGGTAGCCGACAGCCGCGAAGGGCAGCAGGAGCAGCGGCAGGCCCGCGACGTCCTTGAGCGTGAACTGGTGGCCGATCACGGACAGCGGCACCGAGGCGGCGGTCAGCAGCAGCATCGCGACCCCGAGGGCGCGTGCCGCGCGAGGCGTTGCGAGACGGGCGGTCATGTCCGGCGGAGCGCCGCGCGGGCCGCGTGGTAGCCGCACATGCCGTGGACGCCGCCTCCGGGCGGGGTGGAGGACGAGCAGAGGAAGACGCCTTCGAGCGGAGTCGTGTACGGCGAGACCCGCGCGACCGGGCGCGTGAACAACTGGCGGAAGTCGGCGACCCCGCCGTTGATGTCCCCGCCGACGTAGTTCGGGTTGTGGCGCTCCAGAGCCGCCGGGTCGAGCACCGACCGGGCGAGGATCAGGTCGCGGAAGCCGGGTGCGAACCGCTCGACCTGCCGCTCGATGCGATCGGTCATGTCCACCGTCGAGCCGTTCGGGACGTGGCAGTACGCCCAGGCGGTGTGCTTGCCCGCGGGTGCACGGGACGCGTCGAACAGGCTCTGCTGGGCGAGCAGGACGTACGGCCGCTCGGAGGTCGTGTGCTGCCACGGCGCAAGCTCGGACGCCGCGATCTCGGGCAGCGTGCCGCCCAGGTGGACGGTCGCGGCGCGCTCGCACTCGGCCGCCTGCCAGGGAATCGGTCCGTCGAGGGCCCAGTCGACCTTGAAGACGCCCGGGCCGTAGCGGAAGCCCTCGAGCCGGCGGCGATAGCCGGCCGGCAGCCGCTCGCCGGCGAGGGCCACGAACTGGCGCGGCGTCACGTCGAGCAGGACGGTTTCGACGCCGTCGAGCTCCGCCAGTGACGTCACCGTCCGACCCGTCTCGATCTCGCCGCCGAGCGACCGCAGGTACGAGGCGAGCGCGTCGGCGATCTGCTGGGAGCCGCCACGCGCGAGCGGCCAGCCGACCGCGTGGCCGAGCAGGGCGAGCATGAGCCCGAAGGCCGCGCTCGGCGGCCGGCGCAGCGGCAGCATCGAATGCGCTGCGAGCCCTGCGAAGAAGCCGCGCGCCCGCTCGCCGCGGAAGGCCAAGCGGGCCAGCGCACTCGCCGAGAGCGCCGCCGGCGGCCCGAACTGCGCGAGCGCGAGCGGGTGCCGCGGGCGACCGAGCGGTGCGAGCAGATCCTCGAGCAGCCGGTCGGCGTTGCGCACCGGCCCGGCGAGCAGTCTGCGATACCTACCCGCGTCGTCTCCGAGCGTCGCCCCGGTCGCGTCGAGCGAGCGCTCGAGCAGCGCCGCCGTCCCGTCGTCGAACGGGTGCGCGAGGGCCGCAGGCGGCTGGATCCACTCGACCCCGTGGTCGGCCAGCGGCAGCGTCCGCAGAAAGGGCGAGGCGACGCCGAGCGGATGGATCGCCGAGCAGACGTCGTGCGTGAAGCCGGGCAGTGTCAGCTCGGCGGAGCGGGTGCCGCCGCCGACCGTCTCCGCACCCTCGAGCACCAGCACCGACCGGCCCGCCTGCGCGAGCGCGATCGCCGCCGCCAATCCGTTCGGCCCCGCGCCGACGACGATCGCATCCGGCATCGAGCGGGACGCTACCGGCCGGCCCCGGTGAGCTTGCGGAGCGGTGACGTGGCCGTGTGGAGCCCCGACCTGAAGGCGCTGTTGAAGCGCACGTTTCCCGCCCGCGACCACTGCCTGCGGCGCTCGACGCAGACGCTGGTGGTCTCCGGCTCCGCTGCCGAGCCGAGGCGCACTGCGAGCGAGCGCAGCGTCGCGCGCCAGAACGCGTCCTCCTTGCGGTGGCCGCCGAGCGTCAGGCCCAGCTCGGTGAGCGGATCCTGCGCCCGCATCAGCACCTGCGCCTGGGCGACGGTGGCGCCGTCCTCGAGAAACGCGCTGAAGGTGATCCAGCCCGCGAACATGTGGCCCTGCGGCGTCATGAACGTGAACGACTCCTCGTCGGCATAGATCACGAGGATCCCCGTCGACAGCTTCATCCCGCCGCCGAGCGACGCCTGGAGCAGCGCCACCTCGCCCGGCGAGATCCCGGTGAGCGGCGAGTGGAACTGGCTGCCCTTCGGCCAGAAGCTCGGGAACTCGTCCTTCCAGATCGCGATCACCCGCTGCGGTGTCGTATCGACACCCGCGAGCACGACGCGATAGGTCTTCTGCCACATCTTCCCGAAGCCCTGGATCGGCGACAGCACTTTCTTTCCGCCCACCGTGTCGAGCGCGCCGCGGGGCACGTTCGACGCGGCCAGCCGGTCGACGGGCTTCGCCCAGTTGCCGGCGTCGCGCGAAGTCTTCTCGTCCGTCATCGGTGCCTCCCTGTCTAGGCCGCGACCGCGGCGAGCGCCTCGGCCTCGTCGGCATGGATCGAGATCGCCTCGTCGAGCCTCGTCAGCTCGAAGATCTGGCGATAGTGGTCGTCGAGCCCGCAGGCGAGCAGCCGCAGCTTCTGGCGGTTGGCGCGCACCAGCAGCGTCACCAGCAGCCCGATCCCACCCGAGTTCATGTACGCGAGCCCGGAGAAGTCGAGCAGCACGGCCTGTGGGTCGTGCTCGGTGGCAATCGCGTAAGCCTCCATCAGCGCCTGCTCGGAGGCGGCCGTCACGTCGCCGTGGATCTCGATCACGCTCGTCACGCCGTCGACGTGGCGGGCCGTGAACGAGACCGTCTCCTGTGTCATCGGGTCACACTCCTTCGTCGTCGAGAATCGTCATGAAGTCCGACAGGCGGGTGATCCGGAAGATCTCCCGGTAGTGCGGGGCGAGGCCGCGGGCCTGGATCTGCTGGCCCGACTTTCGTGCCTCGGCGAGGATCCCGACGATCAGGGCGATCCCGGTCGAGTTGATGTAGTCGACGCGCGAGAAGTCGAGGACGACGATCGGGGCGTCGCCGGCCTCGGCGTACGCCGCGAGCAGGTCGGCCTCGGCGGTCGAGCTGATGTCGCCGCTCAGGTGGAGCGACGCGACGCCCGCGTCGCGGGTGACGTTCGCGCCGAACTCAGTCCCGTTCATCGTCGCCTCCCTCGATCCGCATGACGAGCTCGATCGTGTGGTGGGCGCCGTCGCTCGACACCCGGACGTCGTCCACCATGTTCTCGATCAGGAAGAGGCCCCAGCCGCGGGGCTTCTGGAGCCCCTCGAGCTTGGCCTCGAGGTCGGGCGTCTCGGCCTCGGGGATCTCGCGGCCGCCCCCCTGGTCGGTGATCCGGACGGTGAGCGTCCCGCCTGCCGCCTCGACATGGATCTCGACCGGGATGTCGGGCTGCGACTCGTTCCCGTGCTCGATCGCGTTCATCGTCGCCTCGGAGACCGCGGTCTTCAGCCGTTCCCGGCGCACGTCGTCGAGCTCGAGCGGCGCGACCACTGCTGCGACGCGGTCCATCGCGAGCCGCTCGTTCCCGGGCTCGCTGGCGATCGAGAAGCTGACGTCGAGCATGCGGTCCGGGGCCTGCGGGGCGAGGCCGACCCGCTTGAGGGCGACCAGGGTGATGTCGTCCTCCTGCTCGCCTCCGAGCGGTGTGAAGCGGGCGAGCTCCGTGAGGACGCGATCGATCACGTCCCCGCGGCCGTTCCGGCCGCCGACCACGTCCAGCAGCCGCGGGAAGCCGAACATCTCGTGCTGGTCGTTGTGCGCCTCGGCGACGCCGTCGGAGTGGAGCAGCATCGTCTGGCCCGCCTCGAGGAACGCCTCCTTCTCCTCGTACGAGACTCCCGGCAGCAGGCCGAGGGGCATGCCGGTGGCGCGCAGCTCGATCGTGCCGCTCCCGGTGCGCACATAGGGGAGGTTGTGTCCGGCGTTCGCGAAGCGGAAGCGCCCCGTGACCGGGTCGATGACCCCGTACAGGCACGTGACGAACATCTTCGGCGGCATGTCGGGGCACATCAGGTCGTTGACGCGCTCGAGCACGACTCCCGGCGAGACGATCCGTTGGGCCGACGCGCGCAGGACGCTGCGGGTCGCGGCCATCACCATCGCCGCCGGGACGCCCTTGTCGGTGACGTCGCCGATCACCACGCCGACCTGCCCCTCGGGCAGCTCGATGAAATCGTAGAAGTCGCCGCCGACCTCGCGGGCCGGCCGGTAGTAGGCCGAGATCTGCCAGCCGGGCAGGTCGGGGAG
>CAYXXE010000191.1:0-4635 GCA_964468985.1 uncultured Gaiellales bacterium
CATCTGGCGGTGAGCGCTGCAGTGCAGCAGATCTCCCAGGCGGTTGCCGTTCTTTCGATGCTCGCCGCGATCACAGTGCTGGCACGGAGGCTGCCGCTCCCCGAGTTCGGTACCTATGGCCTGCTCGTCTCGCTGACGACGTACCTCGTCTTCGTGCAGGGCAGCGTCGAGACGGCGGCCGTCAAGGCAATCGCCGAAGCCGGCGACCAACAGGCCCGTGACCGCGCGTTTTCCACGGCCGCAAGCTTGTACGCCGGAGCCGGCCTCGTCGCCGGCGCGGTCATTGCCCTGGCGGGGAGTGCCTTGCTCACGTTGTTCGATATTCCGGTCGGGCTTCGGCACGAGGCCCAGACGAGCGTCCTGGTGCTGGCGGCGATCACCGCCGCAGGCTGGCCGCTCAAGGTGTTCCAGGACGTTCTGCGCGGGAGCCAGAGATTTGCTCTCGCAGCCCTCGCCGACGTCGTCGCCTACCTGGGCATCGGATCACTGCTCGTGGTTCTCGCTTTCGAGGCGGCGCCGCTGTGGGTCCTCGTAGGGGTGGGCGCCTCCATCCCCGTGGCCACGGGCGCCGTCTCGGTGATCCTCGTGCGTCACGCACGGCTGAGCTGCACGTTCCGCCGACAAGCCGTCAGCCTCGCGTCCGTCCGTGGCTTCCTCGGGCTCTCCGGCTACCTCTTCTTCATCGGCATCGCCGATCTCGTCATCTACTCGCTCGACCGGGCAATCCTGGCCACCTTCCGCTCGGCCGCAACAGTCGGACTGTACGAGGGACCGATCAGAGCGCACAACCTCGTGCGCCAGGTGAACGGCACGCTGTCGATTCCCGTCGTCCCGGCGGCAGCGCGCTATCTCGCCACCGGCGACACGATGCGGACGAGAGAGCTCTTCCTGCGCGGCACCCGCTACACCGTTGCAGCGGTCGTCCCGTTGACGATCGTCCTCATGGTCCTCGCCAAGCCGATTCTCCACGTCTGGCTCGGTGCGCGGTTCGAGACGGCGGCCACAGGGATGACGGTTCTGCTCGCCTATTGGCTGGTCAACGCGAACACGGGCGTCGCGGCCGGCATGCTGGTCGCAGCGGGCCGTGCGCGCCAACTCACGCTCTACGCGGCCGTCGTCGCCGGCCTGAACCTCGTGCTTTCCCTGGCCTTGACGCCGAGCTTCGGGCTCGTCGGGGTCGTGCTGGGGACAACTGTCTCGTACGTCGTCCTGTTTCCGTTCTTCCTCGCGATCGCGCTTCCGACGTTCTCGGTGTCGCTCGCAGACCTCGCGCGGGAGGCCTGGCTTCCCGGCTATGCGACCGGCCTGGTCGTGGGCGTGGGCCTCATTCTCGTGCGCCTCTCAGCCCACCTCGACAACCTGCCGAAGGTGGTGGTCGCCGCCGCACTCGGGCTTCTCGCCTACTGGATCATCTACTACACGGTCTGGCTGAGACCGTCCGAGCGGGCGCTCGTGAGGAATGTGGCTCTGGCGCTGGTGCGCCGCTGACAATGGGCGAGCCGACCATCACGAATCGCGTCGAGAAGGCATTCTGGGAAGACGAGTTTCACAGCCGCGTGGAGCTCCCCGCACGCCCCGACCCGGGGTTTGCGTTCGAGCGGTGCCTCGCCCGCGACCTCGCCCGGTATGCGCCCGCAGGCCCCGAGACGAGCGTGCTCGAGGTCGGCTGTGCTCCCGCCAGGTGGCTCGTGTTCTACGCCGAGCGGTTCGGAGCGAGCGTGGCAGGGATCGAGTACGGGGCGAAAGCCGCCGAGCTGTCGCGGGCCAACCTTCGCGCCGCTGGGATCGAAGGTGCGATCGAGCACGCGGATTTCTTCGCCGCAGAGCCGCGGCCGTACGACCTTGTGCTCTCGTTCGGCTTCATCGAGCACTTCGACGATCTCGACCGAGCCTTCGCCCGCCATCTCGACTTCCTCGCACCTGGGGGCCGGCTCGTGATCGGCGTGCCGAACTTCCGCGGGCTCAACGGCCTGCTCCAGCGTCTCGCCGACCCTGCCTACCTGCGGCTGCACAACGTTGCTGCGATGGAGCCTGCGCTCTACCGCAGGCTTGCGGCACACCACGACCTTGCGATCGAGCACATGGGCCACCTCGGCGGCTTCGACCCGATCCTGATCAAGCACCGGCGGTCGAGCCCGGTGCGACCGATCGTCCTGGCCGAAGCGCTGTTTCGGCGCCTTCCCTTCACCGACCGGCTCGACAATGGCCTGCTGAGCCCGTACCTGCTCGTCGTCTTCCGCCGGCCGACCGAAACGGCGGTCTGAAGTCATCACCGAGTGGCGCGACGCGCCAGCATCCGTGCATACGACGGCCAGCGGCGGGGGTGCTCGCCGAGGACACGAATCAGTTGCGGCAACGTGCGCATCGCGCGTCCATAGGACAGGCCGGTCGGTGTCATGATCGCTCCGACCGCCAGGCGAAGACGCAATTCCCGCTCGGCGATACGCCGTTCCCGGGGGCCGAGCGCGCGGCGGTCGAGCGCACGGCGATAGACCAGCTCCACCGCTCGTGCCATCGAATCGGCCCGCGCGGACACCGAGCCTTCGGTCACCCGGTGGACCGCGAGCGGCTCCTTCGTCGCGACGACGCGATAGCCACGTTCGACAATCCGGACCCAAAGGTCGAAGTCCTCTGCCCCGAAGATTTCGGGGCAGAATCCGCCGACCTCGTCGAAGACCGGCCTCGGCACCAGCGCGCTCACGTAAATCGGGTTCGACTCGAGGAGCCGCGCCAGTGTGACGTCGTCCGGGAACCCGAAACGATCTTGGTAGGTGCCTGTCAGGAAGCCGTCGGCGCCGAGCAGGCGGGCGTTGCAGGCGACGATCCCGATGCGCAGTCCCAACTCCTGCGCCTCATCGAAACGACGGACCTGGCGTTCGAGGAACCCGGGCAGCCAGAGGTCGTCGGCGTCCAGGAACGCGAGCAACTCGCCGCCCGAACGAGCGATCGCCAGATTCCGGGCGCTCGCCGGGCCGGCATTCCCAGGGCTCCGCACAACCTCCACGTGGTCACCGAACGAGGATGCGAGCGCAAGGGTCCCGTCAGTCGAGCCGTCGTCGGCAACGACGATCTCCCAGTCCTCGAACGTCTGGGCCAGCACCGAGTCGAGCGTCTCGGCGAGATGGCGCTCGGCGTTGAACGCAGGGATGATGACGCTGACTCGGGGGATCGGTGCGGCTCCTTCGGTAGACCGCGAGCGTATTGAATCCCCCAGATGCGGATCACCTACTTCATGGACACGTTCCGGCTCGGCGGCGCCGAGCGCTTCCTCGGTGACCTCGCCGCAGGCGTCGCCAGAGTAGGTCACAAGGTCACGGTGATCTCTCCGCAGGCCGACCTACTCGAGCTGGTGCGGACGATCTCGCCGGAACCGGTGTTGGTCCAGACGAAGGTCGACGTATGGGCTGCACGCTCCCGCCCAGCCCGGATCGGCTCCTTCGCCCGGTCGCTGCCGGAGTTGCCCAAGGCGCTCAGGCGCGCGCGGGGCGACGTCTTGCACGTCAACAACGGCGGCTATCCCGGCTCAGCCCCGTGCCTGGTCGCGGCGACCGTCGGACGGCTCACGGGGTCGGCGAAGACCGTCCTCAGCGTCCACAACCCGGCATGGGCTCGCTCGGCACTTCGAGGCCCCCTTCAAGCCGCAGGCGACAACCTAATCTGGCGAGCCGTCGACTCTGTACATGCGACGAGCGCCTTCGTGGAGGAGAGTCTCGTCGCGCGCCGCGGCATGCCTCGGTCGCTGTGCCTTCATATCCCCTACGGCGTCGAGCCGCCCGCCGCGCCTGCCGACCAGGTATCGGCGCTTCGCTCCCGCCTCGCACCCGAGCGCGGGCTGCTGCTCGGTCTCGTTGCTGCGACAGGCGAACCGCACAAGGGGCACGTTCTGCTCGTCGAAGCGCTCGCGCGGACCGAGGGCATCAACGCAGTCGTCGTCGGCCCGCATCCAGGCGACTCGTTCGTTGCGGAGATCGAGCGGCTCGGCTTGACCGACCGCGTCACCCTGGTCGGCCCGGTCGCGGCCGGCGAGGTCGGCCCGTATCTGCACGCCGTGGACCTCCTGGTCGTGCCTTCGACGGCGTACGAGAGCTTGCCGCTCGTGATCCTCGAGGCGATGGCGGCGGGAAAGCCGGTGTTCGCGTCTCGCCTCTCGGGTATTCCGGAAGCGGTCGGCGACGGTACGACGGGGCGACTGTTCGAGCCAGGTGCTATCGGCGAGTTGGCAGCGCTGCTCGACGACGCCGGCCGGGACATCGCCGGACTGGCGCTTATGGGAGCCGCCGGTCGCGAGCGGTGGATCGCGCGCTTCTCGACAGGCGCGATGGTCGCGTCGATGCTCACGCTGTACGAAGATCTCCTCGCCGACGGCGTGCGCGGCTGACATCAGGCCGGCCGCACCTCCCACTACCCTCCGGGGCGTGCGAATTGCCACTGATGAATTGCTCGTCGGATACCGATAGGTCATCCGAGATGATCGTCGACCAGATGTATCAGCGCGCCTCAGAGACCCACCGGGCATCGCCGCTCGTCTCGATCGTCATCCCCTGCCTGAACGAGGCCGACAACATCGAGGCGTGCGTCCGCTCGGCGTTCCAGGCGCTCGCCGACCATGCGATCGACGGCGAGGTGATCGTCGTC
>CAYXXE010000192.1:0-4616 GCA_964468985.1 uncultured Gaiellales bacterium
GCGGCAACAGAACCGCGTAAGCGGCAGCCGGGCTGCCACGGCCCGACGGGCGGTCTGCGGGCGTCAGGCGATCGCGGCGCGGGCGCGCTCGGCGACGGCGAGCGCAGCGATCGCGTCGTCGACCGTCGCACCCTCGGTACCACCGGCGGCGAAGTCCTCGGCCTGCGCGCGCAGTGCGGCGGCGATCGTCTCGTCGCCCGTCGGCGGCGCGACGAAGTCGATCGAAGCGGCCCCGTCGGTTGCCAGCACCTCGACGCGCACCGTCTCGCCCGGGGCATAGCGCCTGGCCAGCGAGACGTTCGCCACGGCGCCGCCGCTCAGGGCGAGCGCCAGCTCCACCGACTCCGGGTCGCCCTCGACGCGCTCGATCGCGAAGTCGGCGGCGACACCCGTGACGTGGCCGATCTCCTGGCCGGTCAGCCAGCGGATCTGGTCGAACTCGTGCACCGCCATGTCGACGACGATCCCGCCGCTGGAGCGGGGATCGCGGAAGGTGGCCGACGGCGGGAACTCGTCCCACTGGGCGCACCGCACGATCGAGACGGTGCCGAGCTCGCCCGCCGCCAGGCGGGCGCGCAATGCCCGGAGCGCCGGCACGAACCGCCGCCAGTACGCGACCTGAAGACGGATCGGCAGCTCGGCGATCGCACGGGTCTCCTCGGTCGTCAGGCCGCACGGCTTCTCGCACAGCACGGGCAGGCCGAGCGCCGCCAGTTGAGTCACGACCTCGACGTGGAACCGCGTGGGAACGCTGACGAGCGCCCCGTCCACGGGCGGGAGGTCGGCGAGCGTCGCCCGCGGCGCCGCCACCATCGCCGCAGCCTCGTCGGACGGCTCGACCACGCAGACGACGTCGACGAGCCTGGAGCTCTCGAGCGCGCGCGCATGGGTCCGCCCCATGCGTCCGGCGCCGACCAGCGCCAGGCGGAACGGCGCCATCACGTGACCATCGGGACGCGCGGGTCGGGCTCGAGCGTCTCCCAGGCCGGACGCACCCACGCCAGCTCGGGGTCGTCGGCCGGTTGCATCGAGCGCCGGTTCCCGGCCAGCGCGTTCAGGTAGTAGAGGTCGTAGCCGTGCGCCGCGGCGGTCGTGTGGTAGCCGTACGGGACGAGCAGGAGGTCGCCGTCGCGCACCGTCTCGGTGAGGTCGAGGCCGTGCGCCGGGCTGTAGAGCCGCTGCACGGCGAACGCGCCCGCCGCGCCGGGACGGCTCCGGAAGTAGTAGGTCTCCTCCAGGATCGTCTCGAGCTCACCGCGCTCCTCGTCGTGCTTGTGGGGCGGGTAGCTCGACCAGTTGCCGGCCGGCGTGTACACCTCGACCACGAGGATCCGGTCGGCCGGGAACTCGGGCTTGACGATGTGGGAGATCTGGCGGGTTGCGTTCCCGGCGCCGCGGATCTCGATCTCCACCGCCTCGGGCGGGATCAGCACAGGCTCGCGCCTCGTCCGCGCGACGGCGCAGCTGAGCGCCAGCTGCGCGCGGCCGTCGACCTCGAAGGGCGTGTCGCGCGGCAGGTAGAGCGACTGTGGGCGCTCGACCCACATGCTCTCGCGCCCGACCGTCCAAGCCGTCCCGCCCGCACGGACGGTCGCCTCGCCCGAGAGCGGGACGATCGCGACCTCGCGCTCGCCCAGGTCGAACGACCGCGGCCCGGCGACGTCGACGACGCTGAACGAGAGATGCTCCCAGCCGGCGCTCTCGGGCGTCACCTCGTCCCACGTGCCGGCGCGCAACAGCAGGCTCACAGGACCTCCACCGCCTCGGCGATGTCGGCCAGCTGCGGCATCGCCTCCGAGCACGGAACGCGCTGGGCGACGAACGCGCCGGCGCGGTTCCCGAGCTCGACGCCGGCGCGCAGACCGAGGCCGCGGACGATCGCGTAGCCGAGCGCCGCCGCGAACGCGTCACCCGCGCCGAGCCCGTTGACGACGTTCACCGGCACCCCGGGGACGTCCACGACCTCCCCGTCGTCGTAGAGGACGGCGCCGTCGCCGCCGCGCTTGAGGACGACCGTCGGGGCGACCTCGAGCAGCGTCTCGACGCCGCCGGCGGCGGCGACCTCCTCACGGTTGCCGACGACGACGTCCGCCAGGGCGGCGGCCTGGAGCGCGAGCTCACGGTACGCGGTCGGCTCGTCCCACAACGGCGGCCGCCAGTCGAGGTCGAAGACGGTCGTCCCGCCGCGGTGCGCGAGGAGCGCCTCGAGCGTCGTCTCCCGGCTCGGCGACTGGGCCAGCCCCGTCCCGGTGGCGAAGAGCACGGGCGCCGACGCGACCTCACCGTGGTCGAAGTCGCCGGGCGAGAGCTGCCAGTCGGGCGCGGTCGGCTTGCGGTAGAAGGTCAGCGGGAAGTCGTCCGGCGGCCAGATCTCGCAGAACGTCGGCGGCGTCCCCCACTCCGGGTCGACGCGCAGGAACCGGCAGTCGATCCCCTCCCCTTCCAGGAAGGCGCGGACGAACTCGCCGTGCCCGTCGTTGCCGACCCGCGAGACGATGCCGGTCCTGACGCCCAGACGCGCCAGGCCGGTCGAGATGTTGCCGGCGAAGCCGCCGACATAGCGCGTGTAGTGCCTCACGTCGCGCAGCGGCGTCCGCAGCTCGTCGGGGTAGAGGTCGATCCCGACACGTCCGAGGACGGCCGCCTCGATCACGCGAGCCAGCTCTCGACCCGCGCCCGGTTGCGCTCGTCGGCGGCGCGGATGACGGCGATGTCGTCGGCGGTCACCGCGACGCGGTCCTGCTCGATCACCGCCCACACGTCGAGCGCGCGGAGCTCGGGCGAGGCCAGGAAGCGTGCGAGGGGCACGACTCCCTGACCGAACTCGCAGAAGATCCCCTGCCGCCACGCCTCGTCCATGTCGAACTCGCCCGCCGCCAGCCGGGCCAGGACACCACCGTCGACGTCCTTCAGATGGAGGTGGCGGATGCGGTCGAGGTGCCTCAGGGCGAGGGCGACCGGGTCGCCCCCACCGACAGCCGTATGCCCGGTGTCGATGCAGAGGCCGAGCCCGGGCGTGTGCTCGAGGAAGGCCTCGGTCTCCTCCTCGGACTCGACGTGCGTCGCGGCATGCGGATGGAGCGCGACGTCGAGGGAGCGCGAGCGCACGATCTCGGCCGCGTGCAGCATCCGCTCGCCCGCGCGCTTGACGGTCTCGGCATCCCACCCGGTCGCGCGCCTTCGCTCGGCGCTCCCGGCGGCGGCGGCCCGCTCCGGCGTCTCCATGTCGGCGAGCAGCACGATGCCGCCGCCCGTCGCCTCCAGCACCTCGACCGTGCGGTCGAGCGCTTTCAGATCCTCCTCGAAGCCCACGGGGTCGTCGAGGCGCAGCGGCAGGAACGTCGCGATCAACTCGACCCCGTACCGCCCGGCCTTCTCGACCGCCGCGGCGCCGCTCGGGGCGAAGTACCCGGGCGGCCCGGTCTCGGTGGCCGTGTAGCCCATGTCGACGATCGTCTCGAGGTAGGTCTCGGGCCCGATCAGGTCGGGCTGGTCGATGGTCATCTCCCAGATCCCCCAGGAGACAGGGGCGGTGGCGATCTTGATCAAGTGGTCCTCGCTCTCACGTGGTTTGCGGTTCGGATGGCTTGCGCAGGATCGCCTTGCGGGCCGAGCGCACCAACTGGGGTAGCACGAAGGCCAGCGCCAGCATCGTCAGCGAGCCCGCCAGCAGCACCGTCGCGAGCGCGTTCACCTCGGGCGTGATGCCGAACTTCACCTGCGTGTAGATGTAGATCGGCAGCGTGTTCGCACCGCCGATCAGGAAGTACGTGATGATGAACTCGTCGAGCGAGAGGGTGAAGGCGAACAGCGCCCCCGCGATGATCGCGGGCAGCAACAGCGGCAGGACGACGCGCCGCAGGCGCTGGAAGGCGTTCGCGCCGAGGTCGGCCGCAGCCCGTTCGAGGGACGTGTCGAAGCCCTGCAGTCGCGCCGAGACCACCAGCAGCACGAACGGCGTCGTGTACACCGACTGGCCGATCACGGCGGTCTCCGGCGACAGGTTCCAGTGGAACGTGCTGACGAAGAGGACGAGCAGCGACACGCCGATCAGCAGGCCGGGGATCATGATCGGGAGGATGAACAGGATCCGCACACCGTCCCGGAACCGCAGTCTCGAACGGACGAGGGGGAACGCCGCGGCCGTGCCGACGAAGGTCGAGATCGCGGTCACCTGGGCGGCGACCTTGAGCGTCGTCGAGAGCGCGCCGCGGATCTGGTAGTCGCCCCACATCTGGCGGTACCAGCTGAACGTCCAGCCGGTGATCGGGAACGCGCCGTACCGGTTCGCGTTGAAGCTGAACAGCACCAGCAGCACGATCGGGAAGAACAGGAACACGTAGATCCCGACGCCGTAGACGGAGAGCAGGCTGCGCGCGACCCGGCCGCGGGTCGACAGGACGGCGACGTCACGCGCCATAGGCGTCCTTCGTCGACAGCGACTTCCTGAACACGAGCAGCAGGAAGACGATGAAGGCCGTGACGAGCAGCGACACCGCCGCGCCGCGCGTGTACTGCGCCTCCTGGAAGAAGTTCACGATCAGGTTCCCGATCATCACGCCGCCGGTGCCGCCGACGATCTGCGGCGTCAGGTACTCGCCGAGCACCGGGATGAA
>CAYXXE010000193.1:0-4535 GCA_964468985.1 uncultured Gaiellales bacterium
CGACCGCAGCCTGCTCAGCCGTCGCGAGAGGCTCGGGCAGCGGAGCCGGTTCGACAGCGACAGGCTCTGCAGCGACAGGCTCTGCAGCGACAGGCCCTGCAGCGGCGGGGCCGCCGCCGATGCGGGCGAGCAGGGTCCCCACGTCGACCGTCTCCCCTTCGGTGACCAGGATCTCGCTGACGATGCCGGTACCGGGCGACGGTACCTCGGTGTCGACCTTGTCGGTCGAGATCTCGAGCAGCGTCTCGTCGGCCTCGATGTGCTCGCCGACCTGCTTCAGCCACTTGGTCACGGTGCCTTCGGAGACCGAGACGCCCATCTGCGGCATGACCACCTCGACTGCGATTCCAGTTGCCATCAGTACTCGATCAACTCCTTGAGCCCGGCGACGACATCGTCGACCTGTGGGATGTATGCCTGTTCGAGAACGGGCGAGAACGGCACGGGCGTGTCGGGTGCGGCGATGCGCCGCACCGGCCCGTCGAGGTCCTCGAACGCCTCCTCCGCGATCGTCGCGGCGATCTCGCCGCCGAAGCCGCCCGTGCGCGTGTCCTCGTGGAGCACGAGCACCTTGGACGTCTTCCGCACCGATGCGAGCACCGCCTGCTTGTCCCACGGCAGGATCGTGCGGAGGTCGACGATCTCGACCGAGACGTCTGGCAGCTGCCGCGCCGCCTCCTCGGCCGTGTAGACCATCGCGCCCCAGGTGATGATGCTGACGTCCTCGCCTTCTGCGTGGATGCGGGCCTTGCCGATCGGCACCGTGTAGCGCTCCTCCGGCACCTCACCCTTGATGCGGCGGTAGAGATGCTTGTGCTCGAAGAAGAGCACCGGGTTGGGATCCTCGATCGCGGCGATCAGCAATCCCTTCGCGTCCTCCGGCGTCGCCGGGCAGACGCACTTGAGGCCGGGGATGTGCGCGAACGACGACTCGGGGTTCTGCGAGTGGAAAGGCCCGCCCGAGAAGCCGCCGCCGGAGGGCAGGCGCACCACGATCGGCACCGGCGTCCCGACCCGCCAGCGCTGCTTGGCCGCGACCGTCACGAGGTGGTCCCAGGCGCAGGAGACGAAGTCGGCGAACTGCATCTCTGCGACGGGGCGGAGCCCCATGATCGCGGCCCCGGTGGCGCCGCCGAGGATGGCCGTCTCGGAGAGCGGCGCGTCGATCACGCGCCAGGCCCCGAACTCCTCGAGGAAGCCGAGTGTGGCCTTGAACGCGCCGCCGTACACCCCGACGTCCTCCCCGAGCACGAAGACGCGCTTGTCGCGGCGCATCTCCTGGCGGAGGCCCTCGCTGATCGCCTGCAGATAGGTCAGCTCCGGCATGTGGTCTCCTCCGACACGGCGGCCTACTTGTGGTGGGGCGTGTCGAGGTCTTCGGCCGTCGCGTAGACGCCCTCGAGCAGCGTGCTCGGATCGGGGAGCGGCGACTCCTCGGCGCGCTGGAGCGCCTCGTTGAGGAGCCGCTTCACCTGGGTCGTCAGCTCGTCCTCCTCGTCGGCCGTGAAGTCGACGTTCTGGCGCAGCCACGTGCGGAAGCGCTCGAGCGGATCGCGCTCGGCCCACTGCTCGAACAGCTCCTTGGGGACGTAGAAGGCGTCGTCGTGGACGGCGTGGCCCTCCATGCGGAGGGTCTGGCACTCGATCAGGGTCGGCCCGCCGCCCTCGCGCGCCTTCTCGATCGCGCGGCTGGCCTCGCGGAACACGGCCAGGACGTCGGTGCCGTCGACGACGACGCCCTCGAAGCCGTAGGCCTGGGCCCGGTCGGCCAGGTGCTCGACGGCGTACTCGAGGTGGGACGGAGTCGAGTAGGCCCACTGGTTGTTGTCGCAGATGAAGACGACCGGCAGCTGGCGCACGCCTGCGAAGTTCATCCCCTCGTGGGTGTCGCCGCGCGCGGACGCGCCCTCGCCGAACCAGGTGACGGCGACGCGCTTCTCCTCGCGGATCCGGAAGGCGAGCGCCGCTCCGACGGCGACGGGCAGCATCGCCGGCAGATGGCTGACCATCGCGATCAGGCCCAGGCGCTGGTCGGCCATGTGGACGTTGCCGTCCCGGCCATGCGAGGGCCCGTCCTGCCGTCCCATGTAGTTCGCGAAGATCCGCCACGGCTCGACGCCGCGCGTGATGTGGACGCCCATGTCGCGGTGCAGCGGCGTCCCGACGTCGTCGGTGCCCATCGCCGTCGCCACGCCGACGGCCGAGGCCTCGTTCCCGCGGCCCGTGTAGAACGAGCCCGGGATCTTGCCCTGGCGGTACAGGATGTGGCCGCGCTCCTCGACCCCGCGCGTGATCAGCATGTTGCGGTAGATCTGGAGCAGGTCCTCGCGATCGAGCCCCGAGTCCTTTGCCTCCTGGAGCGTGCCGCTCGGCGGAGCCATGCGTGCGATCGCCATTCCGTCAATCGTAACCGCGCGGCTAGTGTGGCGCCGTGGGCAAGGCATCCGACTGGCTGCGCGAGGAGCGCCGCAACGTCCTCGGGCACTGGAGCGCCTTCTGCCTGAGCTGCGGCGGGGCTCGGCGGTGGTTCGTCGAGTCGGAGGACGAGGTTCCCGCGGCGTGCCCTGCCTGCGGCGGCGTCATGCTGAAGCGGTGCCCGGCCTGCGACGCTCCGTTCTCGTCGACCTTTGCGGTCGACTGCGAGGAGTGCGGCGGCCCGCTGCGCGAGCCCGAGCTGCTCGGGATGAAGATCCGGAGAGCGAGCCGGTAGCCGCTAGCTAGAAGCTGGCGCCGTTCTTGATCGCCGAGAACCGGATCAGCGTCACCGTGTCATCGGCCGTGACGTCCCGGTTGTAGAGCTGGCCGAGGAACCGGGCCAGGTCGCCGGTGTTGCGCAGCTCCGGGTTGTCGTGCTCGATCTCGTTCGGCGAGAGCTCGCCGAGCGTCTTCACCTCGACCTTGTCGATGACCGCGTCGAAGATGTGCTGCCGCGGCCCGAAGCGGGCGCCGCAGAGCACCGACACGATCATCCCCTTCTGGTACTTGCGCGACTTGTCGCCGAGCCGGATCGTCGCAGTCTTGCGGTTCGAGCGGAGCTGCGCCTCGACGATCGGCGAGTAGAAGTTGAGCGCGAACGACGGCATCGCGCGGCGATCATACGTCTTCCCCGGCGAGCGCCGTGAGCGCCTGCTCCGCCATCTGCCGCTCGCCGGCGAACGCCAGGAGCCGGCCCGCGTCCGCCAGCGGCAGCCACCGGGCCTCCGCGACCTCGTGGCGGAACGCGTCGTCGAGGTCGCCGAGCCGGCCCCCCTCGTAGCGCACGAGGAAGAACGAGACGACCTTGAACACCCGCTCGCCCTCCCAGCTGAACCAGTAGCGGACGTCGCCGAGCGGCCCGAGCGACCGGCCGTGCGCCCCCGTCTCCTCGGCGACCTCCCGGAGCGCCGTGGCCTCGGCCTCCTCACCCGGGTCGATGCGGCCCTTCGGCAGCGCCCAGAACGCCGGCGGCCGGCCTGCCGGCCGGATGACGGCGACCTGCCAGAGGCCGTCGAGCCGCCGGACGAGCACGCCACCCGCCGAGAACTCCCGCCGCATCCCACCTCGAGCCTAGACGATCACCACATCGCAACAGGCGATCTTGCAGCGCTGGCACTCGACCCGCTAGAGTGCCAACGTTCATCCAGAAGTTGTCTCATTGGAGGTTGTCACATGAATCTACAGCCGCTTGGCGATCGTCTGATCGTCGAGGTCCTCGAGGAAGAGGAGACCACGGCGAGCGGGATCGTCCTGCCCGATACCGCCAAGGAGAAGCCGCAGCGCGGCCGCGTCCTCGCGGTGGGCCCCGGCGCTCGCGACGAGAACGGTGAGCACGTCGCCATCGATCTCGAAGAGGGCGACGAGATCATCTTCAGCAAGTACGGCGGGACCGAGATCAAGGTCGGCCTCGACGACGTCCTGATCCTGCGCGAGTCGGACGTGCTCGCGAAGGTCGTTGGAGACCGCGCAGCGGTCTGAGTATCACTGTCGACCGCGCAGCGGTCTAAGGGAAGGGGAACCGAAAACCATGGCTCACAAAGAGCTGAAGTTCAACGAGGAGGCCCGGCGCGCGCTCCAGCGCGGCGTCGACACCCTCGCAGATGCAGTCAAGGTGACGCTCGGCCCGAAGGGTCGCTACGTCGTCCTCGACAAGAAGTTCGGCGCGCCCACGATCACGAACGACGGGGTCACGATCGCCCGCGAGATCGAGGTCGAGGACGTGTTCGAGAACCAGGGCGCCCAGCTCGTCCGTGAGGTCGCCACGGCGACCAACGACGTGGCGGGTGACGGCACGACGACCGCGACCGTGCTTGCACAGGCGATCGTGCGTGAGGGCCTGAAGAACGTCTCGGCCGGGGCCAACCCGATGGGTCTCAAGAAGGGCATCGAGGCCGCCGTCGAGGCGATCGTCGAGAACCTGAAGTCGCAGTCCAAGGAGATCTCGGGCAAGGAGGACATCGCGCGCGTCGCGACCGTCTCCTCGCGCTCGACCGAGATCGGCGACGTCCTCTCCGAGGCGATCGAGAAGGTCGGCAAGGACGGCGTCGTGAACGTCGAGG
>CAYXXE010000194.1:0-4533 GCA_964468985.1 uncultured Gaiellales bacterium
GAACTGCATCGTGTCGTAGATCGCGAGGCCGGCGTACACCGAGCCGCCGGGCGAGTTGATGTAGAAGAAGATGTCCTTCTCCGGATCCTCGGACTCGAGGTGGAGGAGCTGCGCGATGATCAGGTTCGCGATCTGGTCGTCGACGGGCGTGCCGAGGAAGACGATGCGCTCGGCGAGAAGGCGCGAGTAGATGTCGAACGCGCGCTCGCCACGCGACGTTTGCTCGACGACCATCGGTACTAGTGGCATGTCATCTCCCTCTTCCTCGTTCCTGCCTGGGTTCGGTCATTCGGGTCATCCGGCGTCATCTCGCGTCACCCGGCGTCCACAGCTTCGCGGTGGTGTCGGGCCGCTCCTCCTCGGGAGTCCAGATGCTCTCCCGGGCGGCGGCGAGCTCGGGCGCGATCGGGGTGACCTCGGCGACGATGCGGTCGAGCGCCTTCTTCAGCCGCAGGTCGTCGCGCACGCGGTCGGCGCCGCCCCTGGCGATGAACTCGTCGATGTCCTCGTCGGACTCGCCGGCGTCCTTCAACCCGGCGCGGATCTCGTCGTCGTCGACCTCGAGGCCGAGCTTCTCGGCGACCGCGTCGAGCAGGAGCTCGCGGGCGACCGACTGGCTCGCCTCGGCCCGCAGTCGCTCGCTGAGCTGCTCGAGGCTCTGGCCGGTCACCTCGAGATAGGTGGTCGCGTCGATGCCGCGCGACTGGAGGCTGCGGATCAGCGTGCTGAGCAGCTCCTGGGTGCGGGCCTCGACGAGCGGGCCTGTCGCGTTGACCTTGGAGGCCTTCACGAGCTCGTCGATCGCGGCGGCGCGGAACTGGCCGTCGAGCGCGTCCTGCACCTGCGCCACCAGCCGGCCTTCGACCTCGGCGCGCAGCTCGGCGAGCGTGTCGAACTCGGACGCGGCGCGCGCGAGCTCGTCGTCGAGCGGCGGCAGCACCGCCTCCTTGAGCTCCTTGACGGTCACCTGGACGGTGCGCCTGCTGCCGTCGGCGAGCTCGTAGGCGACCTCTCGGCTCTCCCCCGCGCTCAACCCGACGATCGCGTTCTCGATCTCCTCGACCAGCCGGTCGGCTCCGAGGGAGACGACGTAGTCGCGCTGGGTGGAGCCGTCGCTGCCGACCAGGTCGATGACGACGGTGTCGCCCGGGGCGGCAGGGCGGCTGTCGACGGGGGCCAGCTCGGCGACCGAGCGCTGCAGCGCCTCGAGCTCCGCCTGGACGGCCTCCTCGGGAACCTCGGCCTCGGCGCGCGGCACCTCGAGCGTCGTCCAGTCGGCGGGCTCCGGCTTCGGCTGGACGTCGACCGTCGCGACGAAGCGCCAGTCGTCGTGGTCGGAGGTCGGCAGCTCGTACTCGTACTCGGGCATCGCGACCGGGTTGACCCGCGCGCGCGTCGCGGCGTTCCAGAACCAGCCGCCGATGTGGCTCTCGACGGCTTCCGAATAGACACGCTCGCGGCCGACGCGCTGCAGCAGCAGCGGCATCGGCACCTTCCCCTTGCGGAAGCCGGGAATGCGCACCGAGTTCGCGAGATCGCCGGCGGCGTGCTCGACGGCGTGGTGCACGTCGTGGGCCGGTACCTCGACCGTGAGGCGCACCTTGTCGTCCGCCAGCTGTTCGATCGTCGCCTGCATTGTCGGGCCATTGAACCAGACCGGTACCGTCAGGGCGTGGACGTCGAGACCGCCATCCGCGCCCGCCGGACCCACAAGGCGTTCGGCCCCGACCCGGTCGACCCGCAGACGCTCGGCGACCTGCTCGACCTCGCCCGGTTCGCCCCGAACCACAAGCTGACGCAGCCGTGGCGCTTCCGGGTGCTGGGGCCGCAGACGCGGGCCGCGATCGACGCGCTGGTCGGCGAGAACGAGGCGGCGAAGCTCCGCCGCGCGCCGACCCTGGTGCTCGCCACCGCCCTCCTCTCGGGCGAGCCGGTCACCGACGAGGAGGACCTCCAGGCGGTCGCGGCCGGTGTGTATTCGATCCTGCTCGGCGCGACGGCGCGCGGCCTCGCCTCCTACTGGCGCACGCCCGCGGCGTTCACGGAGCCCGCGGTGCGCGAGCTGCTCGGTCTGGAGCCCGCCGAGCGGATGGTGGCGCTGATCCACCTCGGCCCGGCCGCAGGCGAGCCGCCCGGCAAGGAGCGCGACCCGCTCGAGTCGGTGGTCGGCTTCCTGCCGTAGCCAGAAGGCAGTGCGGGCGAGAGGACTCGAACCTCCAAGAGCCGAAGCCCGCCGGGACCTAAACCCGGTGCGTCTACCAGTTCCGCCACACCCGCGCGCCCAAAGCGTAACGGCGTCGGTAGCGGGCGCGCGATCGGGCCGCTCGTGGCAGGTAGAGTTGACTTTTGTTGCACACCCGCGCGGCATCGCTGCTCGACCTGCTGCGAGCAGCAACGCCGAAGCAGCTCGCCCTCGCGCTACTCGCGACCGGAGCCGCGATCTACATGTATTCGCAGGCGCACGCCGACGGCTCGGCACTCGCCGGTGCGAACGGCTTCGGCTCGGACTTCCACGGAACGATCTGGTCCCCCGACCGCGCCGTCCTGCACGGCGTCTCGCCCTATCCCGATCCGGCCAAGCCGTTCGCCACCCAACCCGCCGTCTACCTCCCGCCGATCTTCCTCGCCACGCTGCCGCTCGGCTGGTTGTCGCTCCACGTCGCGACGTGGATCTGGTTCGGGCTCCTGCTGGCCGCGGCGTTCGGCCTGCTCGCCGTCCTCGACGTGCGAAACCCGTGGTGCTACGCGCTCCTGCTTCTGTCGCTCCCCGTCGAACAGGCCCTCGTCCTCGGGAACGCGAGCATCCTCGTGGCACTCGGCGTCGCACTCGCCTGGCGGTTCCGCTTTCACCCGATCCTGGGCCCGCTCGCGGTCGCGGCGACGGTCACGGTCAAGTTCTGGCTCTGGCCCCTGATCATCTGGCTCCTGATCGTGCGACCACGAGCCGGCCTGCTCTCGGGCGTTCTCTTCGGCGCGCTCACGCTGCTCGCCTGGGCGGTGATCGAGTTCCACGGGCTCAGCGACTACCCCACGCTGATGCACGCCGAAGGACGTCGCTTCGCCGGAGCCGGAGTGCTGTTCGTCGCCGCGTTGATCCAACTGCACGTCGCCGTCCGACTCGCCGCCGCGCTCGGGATCCTCGGCGGTCTCGTTCTCATCGCCGCCGCATGGGCTCGCCGGACCGACGAGCTCGGGTCGCTCTCGCTCGCGCTCCTCGCGGCCCTGGTCGCCACGCCGGTCGCCTGGCCGCACTACCTCGTGCTGATGGCGGTCCCGATCGCGATCGCATGGCGCACGCCGAACCTCGCCTGGGCCTGGTTCCCGGCGCTCTGGATCGCCACCCACGAAGGCTTGACCCACGGCCAGGTGGGCTACTCGCTCGCGTTCTGCCTCTTCGCGGCACTTCCGGTCGTCGCCGTGACCCTTGCCCGCCGCGGCGACGCCGCGGCGGCTCCGCGCCGCTGAGAGGCGAGCGTCGGCGGCAGCGGCCCCGGGTGGAATCGAACCACCGCACGCAGCTTCGAAGGCTGCCGCTCTGTCCGCTGAGCTACGGGGCCTGGAGCCCTGAGGGTACCCCGGCCGCGGCGGCGCGGTCGGCCGGCGGCTCGTCGAGCGGCGGCGGCCCGAGCCGCTCGATCTCGTAGCCGCCGGGATAGCTGCGGTGGCGCTCCTCGGTGCGAAGCCGCGGCTTGCGGCGCGGCGGCAGCGCCCGCACGGCGAGCGAGCGGGCGCGCACACCGGCCTCGACCGTCCGTCTGAGCACGGCGGGCGGGTGCGGGAAGCCGAGGGCGTCGAGGAGCGGCTCGTCGAGCAGCGCGTGCACCAGTGGCCTGCCGACCCGTTTCGGGAGCCCCGGGAACCAGTCGAGGAACATGTCGCGCGTGGCGACGGCGACACGCATGCCCGCTTCGGTGCGCCCGAACCGGTCGCGCTCGAACTCGACGTTGAAGCGCTCGAAGTCGTCGTAGTCGGACGGGATGTCGCGGATCGCCATCCGCCGGCCGACCTCCCGCCAGAAATGGAACGTCGCGAGCCGCTCGACCTCGAGCAGCGGCCGCCACCCGAAGCGGGCGTTCCAGCGGATCGGCTCGAACACCATCGTCGACAGGACGTACAGGAAGTCCTCGTTGGCGATCGCGAAGCGCCCGTGGATCCGGTTCATCCGGGCCAGGGCCCGCTTGCCGATGCCCGCGTCGTAGCCGAGCTCGCAGAACGCCGAGATCAGGAGCTGGGTGTCGTCATAGCGCTTCTGCGCGCGCTCGGTGAACTCGCCCGTCGAGGCGAGCAGCTCGGCGATCGACGGGACGGCGTAGGTGCGATAGAAGGCGAGCTCGAGCGAGCGCTGCGTGTCCCAGGGGAACTCGAGCGACGCGTCGATGAAGACGATCCGCTCGGCGTCACGCTCCGGGTGGAGCGTCCGCAGTTCGGCGAGCCAGGGATTCACGCCCGAAAGCCTCGCAGAGGCGCGGACCGGACAACAGGGTGGCAGACGGGACTCGAACCCGCGACCGCCGGGACCACAACCCGGAGCTC
>CAYXXE010000195.1:0-4527 GCA_964468985.1 uncultured Gaiellales bacterium
CGTTCGCGTACCGGCCGGCGGCCGCGAAGACGTTCTTGCCGGCGAGCTCGACACCGGTTCCGGCGGCGACGACCGCAACCGTTGCGGCGTTCAGCAGACGATGGGACAGGAGCCGCTCCCGAAGTGTCCGCCCGGCCGGGACGCCGAGGAGCGCCGCCAGCACGATCGCCGTCAGTGCGGCAGGCAGGAGCGCCACCATCTGCACGCGGGTGAGCGTGACGGCGGCGATCGCGACGAGCATGATCGCGTCCCACTTCACACTCGGCTCCCGGACCGTGCGGAGCATCGCCCAGACCGCCACGAGGAAGAGCGGATACGCGAGGTTCTCGCTCAGGACGAGGGTCGTGTAGTACATCAGCGGCGCAGCGGCCGAGAGCCCGACGACGAGCAGTGCCGGCCGGCGCGGCAGCACGAAGCGGGCGATCCCGTAGATCGGGAACACGGCGAGCGACATCACGAAGCAGTTGACGATCTTCATCCAGAAGAACGCCGTCGTCCCCGAGGCGTGGAGGGCGTAGATCGGCGCGAGCAGCGCCGGATACAGCGGCGGGTACGACAGGCCCGCCTTGCCGAAGAGCGCCAGGTGCCCGCTGTCGCCGATGCTCTGTGCCAGGCGCGAATAGCCGAGGTCGTCGAGGAAGATGAACGGCGCGGGTACTTCGCTCGCGAGGACGATCCGCAGGGCGACCGAGGCGGCAAAGATCCCGATCAGCCACGCGGTCGCGCGGCGGCGCGCAAAAGAGTCCCCGGTGCGTGGGGACGGCAGGACGACGTCGTTGGCCACTGGCCGAACCGTAAGGGGCGACCCGGCCGGTGTCGCTCCCGGCCCGCCGTTCGGTACCTTCGGCATATGCGCGATCCGGGTGAGCTCGTGACGTTCCTCGCCGGGCTGGAGCCGGGCGTGCGCCCCGTCCTGATCGAGGCGCTCGACGGATTCGTGGATGCCGGGCATGCGGTCAGGCTCGCGCGCGAGCACCTCGTGGAGTCGTTCGAGCCGACGACGGTCGTGAGCTTCGACGTCGACGAGCTGCTCGACCACCGTTCGCGGCGGCCGGTCCTGCTGTTCGACACCGACCGCTGGGAGGACTACGAGGCGCCCACGCTCGCCATCCAGTTGCAGTACGACGCGAACGGCACGCCGTTCCTGCTCCTCGTCGGCCCCGAGCCCGACGTGCAGTGGGAGCGGTTCATCGCAGCGGCCATGGGTGTCGTCGAGCGCCTCGGCGTCCGCCTGACCGTCGGGATCCACAGCATTCCCTGGGAGGCATCCCACACGCGGCCGATCGCGATCACGTCGCACGGCCGGCCGCGCGAGCTGCTGGCGGCGCCGCCGCTCGGGATCGGCAAGGTGCGGGTGCCGGCGAGCGTGGGGCACCTGCTCGAGTACCGCCTCGGAAGCGCGGGCCAGGCGGCGATCGGGTTCGCGGCGCACACGCCCTACTACCTCTCGCACTTCGAGTATCCGGCATCTGCCGTGGCGCTGCTCGAGGCGGTCGAGCAGGCGGCCGGGCTCTCGCTGGCGCTCGACCCCCTCCGGTCGCTGGCCCTCGAGGCGCAGGCCGCCGTCGACGCCCAGGTCGCCGGCGACGAGCAGGTGCAGGCGGTCGTGCGCGAGCTCGAGGAACGCCAGGGGTCGCAGGCCGGGTACGGAGTCTCCCTGGGCGGCGGCGAGATCCCGACGGGCGAGGAGCTCGGCGCGGAGTTCGAGCGCTTCCTCGCCGAACGGGCCCGCCGAGCGGGCGGCGACGATCCGCCGGCGTAGGCACGCCGATCGAACGGCCCTGCTAACAGCGCCGTAACCACCGCCGCTTACACTTCGGCGGGATGCCGGACGAGACAACGGACGTCGCCGCGCTGTTCGCGCGCCTGCAGGAGGAGATTCGCGCCGCAGGGCCGCGCGGCAGCGACGTCTCGCCCGTCCAGGTCCGGCTCAGCGTGCGCGACCAGGCGGAGCGGCTCTGGCCGATCTCGGCCGAGCGGCCGATCGTCGGCAAGGGCGGGCCGCTGAAGAACGTGCTCCGTCGGCTGATGCGCTGGTACGTCGAGCCTGCGCTCGCCGACCAGCGGGCGTTCAACGACGCGCTGCTGAAGCTCCACGACGACCTCGACGAACGGCTGTCCCGGCTCGAGCAGCGGCCGTGAGGATCGCCGTCTGCGCGCCGCAGGTGCCCTTCGTGCGCGGCGGCGCCGAGCTGATGGCCGACGATCTCGTCGGCGCGCTGCGCGCGCGCGGGCACGAGGCCGAGCTCGTCACGATCCCGTTCAAGTGGTATCCGGGCACGCGGGTGCTCGACCAGGCGTTCCTCTGGCGGCTCGTCGACCTGACCGAGTCCGACGGCCGGCCGATCGACCGGGTCATCGCCACCAAGTTCCCGGCCTACTGCGTGCGGCATCCGAACAAGGTGGCGTGGGTGCTCCACCAGTTCCGCCAGGCCTACGATTACGACGGCACCGACCTCGGCCAGTTCGGCGACTCGCCCGCCGACCGCGCGACCGTCGAGGCGATCCGGCACCTCGACGTGATCTCGCTCGGCGAGGCGCGCCGGGTGTTCGCGACGTCGCAGAACGTGGCCGACCGGCTGCGGAGCTTCAACGGCGTCGCCGCCGAGTTGCTGCCCCACCCGCCGCAGGCGCTCGCCTATCGCACCGACCCGTCGGAGGGGTTCGTGCTCTCCGTCAACCGGCTCGACCGTGCAAAGCGCATCGACCTGCTGCTCGAAGCGGCGAAGGCCGACCCGTCCCTGCGCGTCGTGATCGTGGGCGACGGGCCCGACCGCGGCCGCCTCGAGCAGCTCGTCTCCGGCCTGAACGGGCGGGTCGAGTTCGCAGGCCGCGTCGACGACGCGCGCCTCGCCGACCTCTACGCGCGCTGCCTCGCCGTTTACTACGCCCCGGTCGACGAGGACTTCGGGATGGTCCCCTACGAGGCGTTCCTCTCCGGCAAGCCGGTGGTGACCACGACCGACGCCGGCGGCCCGCTCGAGGTCGTCCGCGACCGCGAGACAGGGCTCGTCGTCGCACCGTCGGCGGCCGAGCTCGCACGGGCCTGCGCCCACCTCGCGGGCAACCCGGCCGAGGCCGAGGCCCTCGGCGCGGCGGGCAGGGCCGTGGCGGCGCGCGTCACCTGGGACGCCTGCGTCGACGCGCTGCTCGCCTAGACGAAAGGGACGTTCGGATGCGCGTCGCCTACTACTCGCCCATGCCTCCGTCACGCTCCGGCATCGCCGACTACTCGGCACTGCTGCTGCCGGCGCTGCGCGAGCGGCTCGACATCGTCGTCGCGGAGCCCGGCAAGCGGGCGCCGGCGGCCGACGTCGCCGTCTACCACGTCGGCAACGACCCCGACGCCCACGGCTGGATCGTCGACGCCCTTCGCGAGCGGCCGGGGCTCGTCGTCCTCCACGAGTACGTCCTGCACCACCTCGTCGCGGGCATCACGATCGGCAGGCGCGACGGCCGCGGTTACCTCGACGCGATGGAGCGCGACTTCGGCGTCGCCGGCCGGCTGCTCGGCCTCGGGGTGCTCGACAACCTCTTGCCGCTGCTCTGGGAGACCCAGCCAGAGCGCTACCCGCTGGCCGGGACGATCCTCGACCGGGCCCACGGCCTGATCGTGCACTCGGCGTTCGTCGCGGCGAACGCCCGCCGGGCCGGCTACGCCGGGCGCCTCTGGCAGATCCCGCACCCGGCCTGGCCGATGGCGCACGTCGAGCCGGAGCCGGGCCACGCCGGGGCGCCGCTGATCGGCTGCTTCGGCTTCCTGAACATGAACAAGCGGATCCCGCAGCTCCTCGAGGCGTACGCGTCGCTGCGGCGCCGCCTCCCGGAGGCGCGGCTGTTGCTGGTCGGCGCCGCCGGCGAGCGGTTCGACATCGACCGGCGGCTCGAGCGCCTCGGTCTCGTGGAGGGAGTGGAGCGGCTCGACTACGTGCCCGAGGCGCGCCTGTGGTCGCTGATGGCGGCCTGCGACGTGCTCGTCAACCTGCGCTACCCGACGATGGGCGAGACCTCGGGCTCGGTGCTGCGCGGGCTGTCGCTCGGCAAGGCGATGATCGTCTCCGACGTCGGCTGGTTCGGCGAGCTGCCCGACGGCACCGTGTTGAAGGTGCCCGTCGACGAGTTCGAGGTGGCGACGCTCGAGGCCGCGCTCGAGCTGGCCTACGCCCACCGCGCCACGCTCGGCGCGGCCGGGCGCGCGTACGTCGAGCGCGAGCACGACCTGCAGCACGTCGCCGACCGCTATGCGCAGGCGATCCGCGTCGCCGCCGGTGGCGACGCGGTGAGCGACGCGGTGCTCCGCCGCGTCGCCGAGAGCGCGTCCGAGGTCGGGCTCGAGGACACGCGGGAGCTCGCCCTGCGCCTCCGCGAGGTCGGCCTCGGTGACTAGGCGACAGCCGGCCTGGGTCTGGGTCGGCGCGGTCGTCCTCGTCTCGTCCGCCGTCCGCTACCTGTTCGCGCGCCACATGGTGGCGCCGTGGATCATGATCGACGAGATCGTCTACTCGGAGCTCGCGAAGAGCTTCGCGG
>CAYXXE010000196.1:0-4439 GCA_964468985.1 uncultured Gaiellales bacterium
CCACACCCCCTTTCCGAGCCGGAGGCCAGAATCGCCTACAGGCTGATCGAACGGCTCAGGCCCGGCGTGACGATCTGGTTTCATCAACACCTTCACGTCGTCGACGATTCGACAGGCAGCCGACCGCTCGAGCGTCAGTTCGCGTCAACGGTCGGGTTTCCGATCGCGCCGCTCACTCGTGAGCCGGGTAGCGCGACCAACTGGCAGAACCATTGTTTCCCGGCCGCGACGGCCTTCGTCGTCGAGCTCGCCGCAGGCCCGGTCAGACCAGCTTTGCTCCGGCGTTTCACTCGGGCGGTGGCGGCGATCGGCGCACGCGCCCCGGTCGAAGCGACGGCAGCGCCAGCGTGCAAATCCGGCACGCCCTCACCGACTCGTCACGCGTTGCGGCTAGCTTCGCCCCGGTGAGTCCGTGACTGCCGCTGCTGCTGCCGTGCACGAAACCCATCGGCTCTCCACCGTCACTCAGGCAAAGCGTCAAGCCCAGCTTCACGGCTCTACGAGACGGTCTGGCTTTCGGACGATTCGCTCTGATTGAAGCCGCGATCGGCGAGGCTCGAAACCGCGGCGCCGACACGATGGAGATCGGCGTCGACGAGCCAGACCTCGCCGCTCGCAACCTCTACGAGAGCCTCGGCTTCACGAACCGTGTCGGAGGCGCGAGCGGCCCGGTCAGGTACGTCTACGAACGCGATCGGTAGGAGACGTAGACGACACCGTTTGGGTATGAGGCGCTCGTCGCGAGTGCCAGCTTCCTCGACGCGGCGCCGTCGGGGAAGAGACGAGGGCCGTTGCCGCGGGTCAGTGGGTAGACGAACAGGTGCAACTCGTCGACCAGACCGTCCGCGAGCATCGCCCCGACGAGCGTGCCGCTGCCGCTGACGTAGAGATCGCCGTCGATCTCCTCCTTCAGGCGGCCGATCACGTCGGGGTCGTAGGCGCCGATAGCCGTCGAGTTCCGCCACGACGGAGCGGTCAGCGTCCCCGACACCACGTACTTTGCGGTGTCGTTGAAGAACGGCGCCCCTGGGTCATCTTCGACGGTTCGGGTCGACCAGGCAGGCTCGAACATCTCGTAGGTCGCACGCCCGAGCAGGATGCCCTCGCAGCCCGCGATCATTGCGCCGATCGCCTCTCCCATCTTCGGGTCGAAGCCGTAGTCGGCCGTCCACGTCGGCGTGTCGATCACACCGTCGAGGCTCATGAACTCATGCACCTTGATCGCTCCCACACGCCACCTCCGTCCACGTCGTCACCACCTCAGGGGCGCCGACTCTAATCCAACCCCCAGGCGTCACTGAGCACCATCGTGCAGGCGGCGACAAATTGCCGCCCCAGACGGGCTGCCACAGCCCGACCCGACCACCTTCAGGATCGGTGCCCCAGCCGAATCGACCGACACCCACCATCTCCTGCGGCTCTCCAGCCTCGTCCGCGGGTCTGCGAGCCATTGGAGCGGGACGGCGGGCCTGGTCGAGCGCCCACGTCTCCGCCCTCGACGCGCGATAGCTGCCACGGCCGCCGTTACGGCCGAGCTCCCGGCTGATCGTCGAAACAGCTTGGCCGAGACGCTGCCCGATCCCGGCAGCTCCGCAGGTCACACCCGACTATCGCTGCGACTTCCTCCTGCGTCTCGCCCCGCCCGACCCGCCGCTCGATCTCAGCCCGCTGCCCATCGCTCGACCGCCACGGATGAACCCGCCGCTTCCGTCCCGCCACTGCAAACTCCGATCAGCCGCCCTCTCGGGATCGGGTGGGTCGCTGCGCAACGTAGAGTCGGCCTCTGATGAGGCTCTACCGCTTACTTGAACGGACGGGGTTTCGCCCGATCGCGACCTGGTTGTATCGAGTCGAGTTGGTCGGGGTCGAGCGCATCCCGGCCAGCGGGCCGGCGATCCTGGTCGCAAACCACGAGTCGCTCTTCGACCCCTGGATCCTCGCGCTCGCGACGCCGCGCCCGATCCGCTACATGGCGAAGTCCGAGCTCTGGCGGCACCGAACGGTCGGCACGGTGATGGAATCGTTCGGCGCCTTCCCGGTCGAACGCGGCGCCGGCGACGCAGCCGCGATGTCGCGCGCCGCCCAACTCCTCGAACAGGGGCAGCTCCTCGGGCTGTTCCCGCAAGGCACATCGAAGACCCACTCCCCGCGCCGATACCACCGCGGCGCCGCCCGGCTCGCACTCGCAACCGGCGCACCGCTCGTGCCCGTCACGCTTCACGACACGCGCGGCGCGCCCTGGCCCTGGCGCCCGCGAAACACATCCTTGATCGTCCACGAGCCAATCCAAGTCGAGCCCGTCCGGGCAACAGTCTCCGCCGCGAAGGCGCTGACGGCCGAGCTCCAGCGACGCATCGAACGACCCGTCCCGCAGCCACAAGCAGCCGCAAGCAAGACCAGGTAACGGACGTCGGCCGGCAATTCAGCGCGCCCTGGCTCGGCTCAGATAACGCTGCCGACGGCCGCGCCGATGCCCATCGTGACGGCCATCGCGAAGACGCCGCCGAACACGACCCGCGTCGCTGCCCTGATCGCCGGGGCACCGCCGAGCCGAGCCCCCGTCAGGCCGAGGGCGGCGAGGGCGACGAGCGTCACCGCGATCGCGACGGCGATCCGCGCAGCCGCCGGTGTCGCGAGGATCGCGACCAACGGGACTGCTGCGCCGACGGCGAACGACGCAGCGGATGCCCAGGCGGCCTGGAAGGGCCGGGCGAGCCGGTCGAGGTCGAAGCCAAGCTCATCGCGAGCATGGGTACGCAGCAGATCGCCGGCCGACAGCTCGGCGGCTACCTGGTCGGCGAGCGCTGCCGAGAGGCCTCGGGCGCGGTAGATCGCGGCGAGCTCGATCTGCTCGAGCTCCGGCTGCTCGGCAAGCTCACGCTGCTCCAGTGCCAGGTCAGCCCGTTCGGTGTCCCGTTGGGAGCTGACCGAGACGAACTCTCCCGCGGCCATCGAGGTCGCACCCGCAACGAGGCCGGCCACGCCCGCGGTGACGATCGCGCCCGAGGCAGCACCCGCTGCCGCGACGCCGAGCACAAGGCTCGCGGTCGAGAGGATGCCGTCGTTCGCACCGAGCACCGCCGCCCGAAGCCAGTTCGAACGATGGGCGAGATGGCCCTCGCTCCGAACCGTCGGGCGCGACCCGGAAAGGCCGATCGGGGTCGGCTCCGCGCCGCCCTCCCGCTCGTCCGGCCTGGCCGGCCCCGGCGGTTGGATTGGTTGCTGGGAGATCGACGTCACGATGCCCTCCACCTCTCGTAACGAGCTCAAGCGCTGCAGGCGCACACCAAGAAGAGCTCAACTAGGGATTCGCCAGCCTCCAAGGGAGTCGAAGCTGCGCCGAACACGGGCCTGCTGCATGTACAACCGCGGATGGTCTGAGGCCTCGAGGTTTGAAGCGCCCAGCCACCATACCTTCCGTTGCCGAACAACGGCAGCCGCCCCGCCCGACACAGTCGTGCGTCAAGGGCTTCCCCGCCGGACACTCCGCCGGCCTTCGCTCGTCGCAACCCGCAGTCGGGTCAGGTCCCTGGAAGGGTCATGCGGGACACTCTCACGTGCCGTTGATGCGGCGTTTCGACGATCGCGGGTCGTGCGGCAGGCATCCGTGACGCTGCTCGTCGCCGTGGCGATCGTCGCCGCGGTCGGAGGCATCAGCTGGACGCTGCAGGCGGCGGCGCGGCCGGCGCGATTTCGTGGCTTGCCCGCTACCCCTTCGTCGAGAGCACCGTCTTTGTAGGCGCGGAGCCCGCGACACACGCCCAGTGTCGATACACCTGGTTCCGGGTCGACACGGGACGCCGGGAGCTGGGCACGGTGCTGCACCTTGGGCGGACTCGAACCTGTGACCCCTTCCGTGTAAATGAAGAATCGGGGACTAACCGGGGCTAACGATGGCTTAGTCGAGCCGTCTCAGGGGCGTTGATCCTGGTTAGCCCGCAGCTGTACTTGCCACAAACTTGCCACACACATCGGTGGTGCTTCGCGGCGGTGCGAGAGCTGCTGCAACGACCCTGGCGATCGTTCGCCCGCCAGACGGTCGGGTCTCGGTTGAAGCCCCGCACTCTCGGGTTCTTCCCAGGTTGCTCTCAGCAAACGTCGGCACACTCCAGGCGTGGATGCGAACAGCCCGGGCCTGCGTGTGCTCGTCGTTGACGACGAGCTGAACATCGCCGAACTGGTCGCGACCGCGCTCCGATACGAGGGATTCGAGGTACGGACCGCCGGCGACGGCCGAGCGGCTCTTGCCGGCGTGCGCGCTTTCGCGCCCGACCTCGTCGTTCTCGACGTCATGCTGCCCGGTCTCGACGGGTTCGAGGTGCAGTCGCTGATGCGGGCGGACGGGGCGACTGTGCCGGTGTTCTTCCTGACCGCGCGCGATGCAGTCGAGGACCGTGTGCGCGGCCTCACGCTTGGCGGGGACGACTACATGACGAAGC
>CAYXXE010000197.1:0-4390 GCA_964468985.1 uncultured Gaiellales bacterium
GGCATTACTTGCTGCCCTTCTTGGCGCCGTACTTGGAGCGCGCCTGCTTGCGGTCGGCGACGCCCGAGGCGTCGAGGGCGGCGCGGATGATCTTGTAGCGGTAGCCCGGCAGGTCCTTGACGCGACCGCCGCGGACGAGCACGACCGAATGCTCCTGCAGGTTGTGCCCCTCGCCCGGGATGTAGGTGCCGACTTCGATGCCGTTCGTCAGGCGGACGCGCGCGATCTTCCGCAGCGCGGAGTTCGGCTTCTTCGGCGTCATCGTCGACACGCGCGTACAGACGCCGCGCTTCTGCGGCGCGCCGTTCAGGGCGGGTGTCTTCGTCTTGGCCGCCTTCTTGGAGCGGCCCTTCCGAATCAGCTGGTTGACGGTCGGCATGGCTTTAGGTTCTGCTCGTTTCGGTCGTATACGAGGAAGGGAACTGCCGGCACGGGAAGCACACCACTCCAACCAAGCGGGAGCTCGGCTGCCGGAGCGGCATGGTAGCGAAACCGGCGCGCGAGCGTCAAACCCGCGCAAGGGCAGATAAATCGTCCTGCCTGCACTACAGTGAGCCAGGTTCCCTGCGGTGTCACTCGCGATCGTCATCGGCTCGATTGCCGTCGTCACCCTGGCCGCGGTCCTGGCCGCCTGGGCGGTCCGGCGGGCGCGGCGCACGGCCGACGAGCGTGTCGCCGAAGCGGTGCGCCGCCTCGGGGAGGGCATGCAGGACACGATGCGCGAGCTGGCCGAGGCGGTCTCGGCGGCGCACGCCGCAGGGCGGCAGGCGGGCTTCCCCGGGGAGCCTGCGGAGCTCGACTTCGACGACGTCGCCGAGCAGGCGCTGACTGCGGCCACCGCCGTTCCCGGCGTCGAGGGCGCCTTGCTCGAGACGCTGGGGCCGACCGGGGCGATCGTCTCGAACCACGTCGGGCTCGCCGCGCGCGAGGCGGCGAACGCCGATGTCGAGCTGCCGGCGGACACCGGCCTGCTCGCCGCCCACCTCGCCTTCCGCCCCCGCGCCGCCGACGAGGACGCAGAGGCGGCGCTGCAGTCCGGGGTCGTCGTGCCGCTGCGCGTCGAGGGGACCCGGGTGGGGACGCTGTCGGCGTTCAGCCGGTCACCGGCCGGTGCGCTCGGCGACTCGGCGATCGAGGAGCTCGAGCGGCTCGGCCTGCGGGCGGCGCCGGCTCTCTGGAACGCCCGGCGCTTCGCCGAGGCTCGCGCCCAGGCCGACCTCGATCCGCTCACCGGCCTGCACAACCGGCGCTACTTCCACGAGCTCCTCGCCCGCGAGGTGTCGCGTGCGCACCGCTACCGGCGACGGCTCTCGCTGCTGCTCGTCGACGCGGTGGACGCTACCGACGACGCGCTCGTCGAGCTGGCCGGTCTGCTGACGGGGGCGGCCCGGGCACCTGACGTGCCGTGCCGGATCGCCGACGGCGAGTTCGCGGTGATCCTGCCCGAGGCCGAGCCGGACGGCCCGGAGCTGCTCGCCCGCCGCCTGGCCGAGGCACTCCGCTCGAACAACGCGTCCCCGTCGCCGGTCGCGACCGGAACGGCCGACCTCCAGCCCGGCGACGGCGCGACGGAGCTCGTCGAGCGGGCGCGGGCGTCGCTCGAGCGCGAGCGACAGAGCAGCAGAGGCGCGAACCAGGCTCCCTGACCCGGTTCGTTCCGGGAGCCCGGTTCGCGCCTCGTTCATGGTTCAGCCGTCGATCGGCCTTCAGTCGTCGATGGGCTCGGTGACTTCGCCGTTGCCGAGGGCGGGGCCGCCGAAGCCGATCCCGCCGCCGTCCTGCCCGATCTCCTCGAGCGCCTGGAGCAGCGTGTCCCGCTCGTAGGCCTCGCGGACGACCGGCTCGGCCGGGCTGATCGCGATCGTCCGGTACCGCTTGAGGCCCGTGGCCGCCGGGATCAGCTTCCCGATGATCACGTTCTCCTTCAGCCCCAGCAGGCGGTCGATCTTGCCCTCGATCGAGGCATCGGTCAGCACCTTGGTCGTCTCCTGGAAGGACGCCGCCGACAGGAACGACTCGGTGGCGAGCGACGCCTTGGTGATGCCGAGGATCAGCGGCTCGTGCGTCGCCTGCTCCCGCTTGGCCTTCGCGACGCGATCGTTCTCGCGCTCGTAGGTGACGCGGTCGACGAGCTGGCCGGGCAGGAGCTCGGTCTCGCCCGCGCTCTCGACGCGAACCTTCTTCAGCATCTGCCGCACGATCAGCTCGATGTGCTTGTCGTGGATCTCGACGCCCTGGCTCTTGTAGACGTTCTGCACCTCGCCGACGAGGTACAGCTCGGTCGAGGTCGCCCCCTTGAGCCGCAGCAGGTCGGCCGGGTTCCGCGAGCCCTCGTTGAGGGCGTCGCCCGGTGTGACGATCTCGCCGTTCCCGACCAGAAGCCGCGTGCGCCGCGGCAGCTGGTACTCGACCGGCTCGGCCACGTCGCCGTCCGCGGTCAGCTCGGACGGATGGATGGTGACCTTCGGCCCGCGATCGGTGGGCTCGATCTCGACGCGCCCGCCGACCTCGACGAGCACCGCGGCACCCTTCGGGTTCCGCGCCTCGAAGATCTCGACGACCCGCGGGAGGCCGTGCGTGATGTCCGCGCCCGCGACACCGCCGGTGTGGAACGTCCGCATCGTCAGCTGCGTGCCCGGCTCGCCGATCGACTGGGCGGCGATGATGCCGACCGCGTCGCCGATCTCGCACATCTCGCCCGTCGCCGGGAAGATGCCGTAGCACGTCTTGCAGACGCCCGTCTGGGCGCGGCACTTGAGCACCGAGCGCACCGGCAGCGTCAGGTCGTCGCCGAGCTCGGCGATCAGCTCGGTGAGCAGGACCGTCGTCACGACGTCGCCGCGCTCGGCCAGCACCGTCTTGCCCGGCTTGCCGGACGCGAGCGGCTTGTGGACGTCGTCGGCGAGGACACGGCCGAGGAGCGACTTGTTCAGCCCCTCGCTCGTGAGCGCGTCGAGGACGACGTGGTCGGCCGTCTCGCAGTCGTGCTCGCGGATGATCACGTCCTGGGAGACGTCGACGAGCCGCCGGGTCAGGTAGCCCGAGTCTGCGGTACGCAGGGCGGTGTCGGCGAGACCCTTGCGGGCGCCGTGGGTGGAGATGAAGTACTCGAGCACCGACAGGCCCTCCATGAAGTTGGCCTTGATCGGGCGCTCGATGATCTCGCCCTTCGGGTTGGCCATCAGGCCGCGCATGCCGGCGAGCTGGCGGATCTGCTTGAACGAGCCGCGGGCGCCGGAGTTGGCCATCATGAAGACGGGGTTCAACTCGTCGAAGTTCGCCTGCATCGCGCTGCCGACGACGTCGGTGGCCTCGGTCCAGATGTTGACGATCGTCTCGTGCCGCTCGTCCTCGGTGATCAGGCCCATGTCGTACTGGCGGTGGACCTCCTCGACCTTCGCCTCGTACTCGGCGAGGATCTTCTCCTTGTCGGGCGGGATGATGATGTCGTTCTTGGCGATCGTCACCCCGGCCCGCGTCGCGTACCGGAAGCCGAGCGACTTGATCGTGTCGAGGACCGGCGCCAGCGTATGCGCGCCGTACCGGTCCGACAGCGACAGGATGTAGCGGTCGGTGTCCGACTTGGCGAGCGTCTGGTTGACGAAGTCGAACTCGAGCGCCTCGTCCGGCGGCAGCAGCTCGTCGAGCGCCCGGTAGACGGCCGAGTTGAAGATCACGCGGCCGGCGGTCGTCAGGTGCAGCTCGCCGTTGAAGCGGAACTCGATCGGCTCGGAGAGGCCGACGCCCTTCATCTCCAGCGCCACCTCGATCTCGTCCGCCGAGTCGAACCGGCGGGGATGCGGGGTCAGCGACGCCGACTCGAGCGACGCGAGGTCCTTGTCCGAGTAGGTCAGGTAGTAGATCCCGAGCACCATGTCCTGGGTCGGCGTCGCGAGCGGACGCCCGGAGGCCGGCGACAGGATGTTGTTCGACGACAGCATCAGGATGCGGGCCTCGGCCTGCGCCTCGGCGCTGAGCGGCAGGTGCACCGCCATCTGGTCGCCGTCGAAGTCGGCGTTGAAGGCATGGCAGACGAGCGGGTGGACCTGGATCGCCTTGCCCTCCACGAGGATCGGCTCGAAGGCCTGGATGCCGAGGCGGTGCAGCGTCGGAGCGCGGTTCAGCAGCACCGGATGCTCGGCGATGACCTCCTCCAGGACGTCCCAGACCTCGGGCGTCGCGGCGTCGACGTACTTCTTGGCCGCCTTGATGTTCTGGACGGTCTTGCGCTCGACGAGCCGGCTCATGATGAACGGCTTGAAGAGCTCGAGCGCCATCAGCTTCGGCAGCCCGCACTGGTGCAGGCGGAGCGTCGGCCCGGCGACGATCACCGAACGGCCCGAGTAGTCGACGCGCTTGCCGAGCAGGTTCTGGCGGAACCGGCCCTGCT
>CAYXXE010000198.1:0-4352 GCA_964468985.1 uncultured Gaiellales bacterium
ATCTGGATCACCGAGTACGGCTACCAGACCAATCCGCCCGACACGCTCGTGGGCGTCTCCTGGGCGAAGCAGGCGCTCTATCTGAAGGAGGCGTTCGGGATCGCCCGGGCGAACCCGCGCATCGACCTGATGCTGTGGTTCCTGCTGAAGGACGACCCGGACATCAACGGCTGGCAGTCAGGCCTGATCACGATCGCCGGCAGGCACAAGCCGGCGTTCGCCGCGTTCGAGGCCCTGACGCGATAGGCGTTAGTCTGGATGCCGGTGCCGGCGCCCCCTGACCTCGCGCGGTGGCCGGGAGACGATCGCCGCCACCCCCGTCGCAGCTCGTCGACCTGGGTCGTCCGCTCCTCCCTCGCGGCCTGGCTGCGGGCGCAGGCGGCCGAGCTCGCCGGACGCGCGCCGCTGCGCATCCTCGACGTCGGCTGCGGCCCGAAACCGTACTACCCGTTCTTCGCCGGCATCGCCTCCGAGTACGTCGGTGTCGACGTGGTCGAGAATCCGGCCGCCGAGCTGCTCGGCTCGGTGGAGGCGCTGCCGGTGTCCGACGCCGCGTTCGACCTCGTCCTCTGCACCCAGGTGCTCGAGCACTGCGACGACCCCGCGCAGGCAGTGCGTGAGCTGCGGCGCGTGACGGCGCCCGGCGGACGCGTCCTCGCCTCGACGCACGGCGTGCAGGTCTACCACCCGTCCCCCGTCGACTACTGGCGCTGGACCGGCGAGGGCCTGCGGAAGCTCTTCACGGACAATGCGAGCTGGGCGAGTCTCGGCGTCGAGCCCGCTGCGGGCACCGCCTCGGCCCTCGCGATGCTGGCCGCCACCTTCATCGAGATCGCGCTTCGGCGAAGTCCCGTCGCGCGTGGCCCGGTCTGGATCGTCAATCGCACGGGCTCGGCCCTCGATGCGCGGAGCACCACGTTGCGGAGCCCCGTGCCCGGATCGCTGATCCCGAACTGGCACGTGGTCGCCACCGTCTAGCCCGTGCGCCTCCTTCGCAGGAACACGCTCGGGGTCTACGCGGTCTATGCGGCCGCGATCGTCTCCGGGCTCGTCGTCACGCCGGTGGTCATCCACTCGATCGGCAAACAGGGCTTCGGCGTCTGGACCTTCATCGGTGCGGTGACGATCTACCTGTCGGTGCTCGACTTCGGCGTCGGTCCCTCGATCGTCCGGTTCGCGGCCGAGGCACGTGGCCGCGGCGCCATGGACGATCTGAACGGCGTCGCCTCGACCGGGCTCGCGATGTATGCCGGGATCGGCCTGATCACGTTGCCGATCGGAGTCGCATTGGCGTTCGTCGTCCCCTGGGCGGTCCGAACGCCCGAGGGGCTCGTCTGGGATGCCCGCGTCGCGACGCTGCTGATCGTCCTCTCGCTGGCAGCCCGGTTTCCGCTCGGGCTCTTCAACAACCTCCTCGTCGCGCAGCAGCGTTGGGACGTCCAGAACCTCGGGAACTTCGCGTCGACGGTCCTCTACGCGGTGCTCGTCGGGGTGCTGATGCCCCGCTACGGGAGCCTGGTGCTGCTCGCGGGGCTGACGCTCGGGACGTCGCTCTTCAGGTTGGCGCTGCCTCTGCTCTGGCTGCGCGGCGAGATCCCGACGCTGCGCATCAGGCGAGCCCTCGTCTCGCGCGCGCGCTTCCGGGAGCTCGTCGCGTTCAGCTCGTCGAACTTCCTCGTCCACGTCGCGCAGAAGATCGTCTTCTCGACCGATGTCATCGTCGTCGGGATCGTGCTGGGCTCGGCGCCGTCGGGCGTGTACGCCGTTCCGGCCAAGCTGTTCGCACTGTCGTTCGGGATCGGCACCGCAGCCACGTCGCTCATGTTCCCGGCCTTCGCCGAGCTCGAAGGGGCGGCTGCCTTCGAGCGGCAGCGCCGCCTGCTCATGGCCGGGCTGCGGGGCGGGATGGCGCTGATGCTGCTGCTCGCCCTTCCCCTGCTGCTGATCCCGGACCTGCTCATCCACGCGTGGATCGGGGCGGGCTTCGGGCGGAGCTACGCGGTGATGGCGATCCTCGCCGGCGTGCTCCTCGTGCACCAGCCGATCTACGTCCTGACCCAGTTCCTGATCGCCAGGGCGCTCCAGCGTGAGGTGGCCTTCGTCTCGATCGCCACCACTCTCGCGAACGTCGCCCTGTCGTTCGTGCTCGCGTGGGCGTGGGGGATCTGGGGGGTCGCGTTCTCGACGCTCGTGACCGACCTCGTCGCCCTGGCGTGGATCGTGCCGAGATACGCAGCTCCCGCTGCCGGCACCTCGAGCCGGGCTCTGCTCGGGGCGCTGGTCCGCCCGGCGGTGCCTGCGCTCGTGGTGGCGGGCGCGGTGCTCGTCGCTCTCGCGCGGAGCTGGCACCCTGGGACGCTGCTCGCGCTGGCTCCGCTCGGCGCACTCTGGGCCGTCGCCGCGGCTGCTGCGATGTTGGCGTTCGGACTGACGGCGGAGCAGCGCGCGGCGCTCTGGAACGAGCTCACGCGGCGGCGAGGCGCGGCGGGCGTGGCCGTCGAGCTCGCCTGAACGTCAGGGGCGAACCGGTGGGAGGTGGACGTTCATGACCTCCCGCTCGAACCTCCCGGCGAGCCGATTCCAGTCGAGTTCACGGCCGGCACGGAGCGCGGCTGCGGCGAGCGACCGGCGCTCGTCGGCATTGACCAGGAGGCGCACCAGCACATCCACGAACTCGCGCTCGTCCTCGACGAGCACTCCGGCCCCGGTCTCGCGCAGATTCGCGGTCACTTCGTAGTCGTACGACACGGTCGGGACACCGAGGCCGATGAACTCCGCGATCTTCGCCGCGCGGATGCCCTGGTCGGCGGTGCGCGCGTAGAGGGCGACGTCGAAGCACGACGCCGCCGCGAGTGCCTCGGCGCGCGGAAGGCGCCCGAGGAGCTCGATGTCGTCTCGCCCGGCGAGCCTCGCCCGGAGACGTTCGCTCGGGCCACCGATCAGCCAGAGTCGGGCGTCCCGGGCTCGTGGGCGCGCGGCGTCCCAGAGGTCGAGCATGTGGTCGACGTTGTAGAGCGGGTTCTCGGCGCCGCGGTCACCCTCGGTCAGGAGGTGCGCGGCCATCCAGCCCACGACGAGCCCACCGTCCGGCTTGCGTGCGGCGGCCTCCGCGCGGAGGGCCGGCGTCGCCGCGGCCAGGTTGACCCCCTGCGGGATGACGATCCAGGGCTTCTCGACTCCGAGGCTCTCGTACCTCCTCGCGGCGTGCTCGGCCGTCACGACGTAGGCCCGCACCCCCGGGCGGCTGAGCAGGCCGATCTCCCGGGGCGTGAAGAGCGGGTCGTCCGCATCCATCACCATCGCGCCCCGCCACACGCCGAGCTGTTCGAAGTCGAGCGCGAGCAGGTTCGCGTACCGCCTGCGGGCCGCCGCGAAGACCGCTCGGAGCAGCAGGGGCTTCGTGGCGGAGAAGGCGCGAAACCCGACTCCGCGCGGCACACGGGAGTCGGGCAGGCGAAGGAGGGCGGCGTCGAGCCGCTCCAGCCGCGGCAGGAGCTCGGCGTAGCGCGGGTTGTTGTGACCGCGGAACCAGATCGAGAGCAGCGCGATGCGGTCGGGGTCCGGCCGCCTGCCGCGGACCAGGCCACGGAGGCCGACGTCGTTCATCGCAGCGCTCCCGCGTAGACGGCGAGTGTCCGGTCGGCCATCTTCGCGACCGAGAACTCCTCGAGAGCACGACTCCGCCCGGCGGCGCCGAGGTTCTCGCGTCGAGCCGGGACGGAGAGCAGGTCACCGATCGCGCCTGCCAGCGCGTCGGCGGCGCCCGGGGCGACGAGGAGCCCCGTGACGCCGTCGTCGACGATCTCCGGCACGGCGCTGACCCGGGTGGCCACCACCGGCACGCTCGACAGCATCGCTTCGAGCAGGACGATGCCGAACCCCTCCCAGCGCGACGAGTGAGCGAAGAGGTCGGCGCGGGCGAGCCAGTCGCGGGGCTCGACACGGCCGAGGATGGACACGCTGTCGTCGAGCCCGAGCGAGCGGGCCAGCTCGCGCGTCCTGGCCTCGAGCGGCCCCCAGCCGAGGATCGCGAGGCGCGCCGCCGGGTGGCGCTCCGCGACGAGTGAGAATGCACGCAGGAGCGTCGCGTGGTCCTTCTGCTCGATCAGGCGCCCGATCGCGAGCACCAGCGGCACGTCGGGGGGGATGCCGGCCGCGTCGGGCGTCGGCTCCGACGGAGCCGACGGCGGGCGGTCCAGGCCATAGTGGATCGTGACGAGCTTCCCGGCGGGCAGCCCGGCCTCGATGTGGAAGCGGCGGACCGCCTCGGAGATGGCGATGATCGCGCTCACGCCTCGCATGAACGCCCGGTCGACGTGGCGGAACGGGCCGAGCAGGTAGCGGTCGTCGTT
>CAYXXE010000199.1:0-4338 GCA_964468985.1 uncultured Gaiellales bacterium
TGACGACGAGGAGGCGCCACTACTTCTTCTTCCCGCGGCCGACGGTCTTCTTCGGCCCCTTGCGCGTGCGCGCGTTCGTCTTGGTGCGCTGGCCGCGCGCCGGCAGGTTCCGCCGGTGCCGCAGGCCGCGGTACGCGCCGATCTCGGACAGGCGCTTGATCGCCTGGGAGCGCTCGCGACGGAGGTCGCCTTCGACCTGCTCGTTCGCGTCGATGTAGTCGCGCAGGCGGGAGACCTCGTCCTCGGTGAGGTCGCGAACCTTCGTGTCGGGTGAGAGGCCGAGGGCCTCGCAGATCTTGAGTGCGGTCGGCTGGCCGATGCCGAAGATGTAGGTCAGCCCGATCTCGAGCCGCTTGTTGTTCGGCAGGTTGACGCCTGCGATACGAGCCACTGCTCTCCTTTAACCCTGACGCTGCTTGTGGCGGGGATTCGTACAGATGACCATGACGTTCCCGTGCCGCTTGATGACGCGGCAGCGCTCACACATGGGCTTGACTGAGGGGCGGACTTTCACAGCTCTGGCTTCTCTCTGTTTTCGTGCTGTTTTCGTGGCGCTGACAGTGCGGTTACGGCTGCACACAAAGGACGCGCAAGGACACCTAGCCCTTAGCGCCGGGCCGGTTATGGTACCAGGACCCCCACGGCGGAAGTCAGGATCCTGGGGCCTTCGGCAGTGATCGCGACCGTGTGCTCGAAGTGCGCGGCGAGCGACCCGTCCTCGGTCGAGATCGACCAGCCGTCGTCGTGCACGAAGACCTCCGGGCCGCCCGCGGTGATCATCGGCTCGATCGCGATCGTCATGCCTTCCTTCAGCTCGGAGCCGCGCTGGCCGGAGACGAAGTTCGGCACCTGCGGGTCCTCGTGGTAGGAACGCCCGACCCCGTGGCCGACCAGGCTCCGCACGACGCTGAAGCCGGCCGCCTCGGTGACGGTCTGGACGGCGCGCGAGATGTCGGCGACGTGGTTGCCGAGCCGCGCCTGCTCGATCCCGGCCGCGAGCGCCTCCTGGCAGACGTCGAGCAGCCGCTGCGCCTCCGGTGCGACGGTGCCGCACGCGTAGGTGGCGGCCGAGTCGGCGATCAGGCCGTCGAGGGTGACGCCGACGTCGAACGAGATCAGGTCGCCCTCCTGCGCGCGATAGGCGCCCGGGATGCCGTGGACGATCATGTCGTTCGGCGAGATGCAGATCGCCGCCGGAAAGCCCCGGTAGCCCTTGGAGGTCGGAGAGCCGCCCTGCGAGGCGATGTACTCGTCCCCGATCGCGTCGAGCTCGAGCATCGTCAGGCCCGGGGCGAGCGACGCGCCCAGCAGCGCGAGGGTGTCGGCGACGATCCGCCCGGCGGCGGCCATCGTCTCGATCTCGGCGCGGGACTTGCGGACGATCATGCGAGCCCCTGCTCGAGCGCGGCCGAGACCTCGGCCCACACCTCGTCGACCGTGCGATCGCCATGGAGCGGCACGAGCTTCCCCGTCACCCGGTAGTGCTCGACGATCGGCTCCGTCTCGGAGTGGTAGAGGCGCAGGCGGGTGGCGATCACGTCGGGGGTGTCGTCGGGGCGGCTCTCCTCGGCCGCGCGCCGCAGCATCCGCTCGGTCGCGACGTCGTCGGGGAGATCGAAGAACAGGATCGCCCCGAGCGGCCGGCCGGTCTCCTCGAGCATCGCGTCGAGCGCCTCGGCCTGCGCCAGGTTGCGGGGAAAGCCGTCGAGGACGAAGCCGGCGGCCGCGTCGGGCTCGCTCAGCCGCTCGCCGATGAGGGCGATCGTCACCTCGTCGGGAACGAGCGCCCCGCTGGCGAGGATCGGCTCGACCCGCCGTCCGAGCTCGCTCTGCGCGGCGATCGCCGCCCGGAACATGTCGCCGGTGGAGACGTGCGGGATCCCGTACTCGGCCGCGATCCGCTTCGCCTGCGTCCCCTTGCCGGCGCCCTGGGGGCCAAGCACGAGCAGATTCACTACCGGAGGAAGCCCTCGTAGGAGCGCATCATCATCTGCGACTCCATCTGGCGCATCGTGTCGAGCGCGACGCCGACCACGATCAGCACCGAGGTGCCGCCGAGTGCCCGCGAGGTGTTCTGCGAGAAGTGCAGCTCGTTGATGATGATCGACGGCAGCACCGCGATCACCCCGAGGAACAGCGAGCCGGGCAGCGTGAGCCGCTTCAGCACGGTGTCGAGGTAGAGCGCGGTGGGCGGGCCCGGGCGGATGCCCGGCACGAAGCCGCCGTACTTGCGCAGGTTGTCGGCCTGGTCGACCGGGTTGAACTGCACCGCGGTGTAGAAGTACGTGAAGATCAGGATCAGGCCGAACTCGGTGCCGAGGTACGCCCACGAGCCCGGCGCGAAGTGCAAGGCGATCCAGTGCTGCGACGAGGGCACGAACGAGCTGATCGTCTGCGGGATCGCGAGCAGCGCGGCGGCGAAGATCACCGGGATCACCCCGGCCATGTTCACGCGCAGCGGCATGTAGGTCGCCCCGCCGCCGGTCTGCCGGCGGCCGACCATCCGCTTCGCGTACTGGATCGGGATGCGCCGCTGACCTTCCTGGACGAAGACGACGGCGACGATCACCGAGAGCGCGATGATCGGGAAGAACAGGCGCTCGAGCGGGCCGCCGTTGATCCAGGCGTTGATCCCGGCGGGGGCCGACGAGAGGATCGAGGCGAAGATCAGCAGCGAGATGCCGTTGCCGATGCCGCGCTTCGTGATCAGCTCGCCGAGCCACATCAGCAGCGCCGTGCCCGCGGTGAGCGTGATCACGACGAGGATCAGGCGGCCGGTGTTCCCGGGCAGCGCGCCCTGGCGGTGGAAGAGATAGGTGTAGCCGGAGGCCTGCGCGAGCGCGAGGCCCATCGTCAGGATCCGGGTGTACTGGTTGATCTTGGCGGTGCCGGCCTCGCCTTCCTTCTGGAGCTGCTCGAGCTTCGGGATGACGACCGTCATCAGCTGCAGGATGATCGAGGCGGTGACGTACGGCATGATCCCGAGCGCGAAGATCGAGAAGCGCGACAGGGCCGAGCCCGAGAACAGGTTGAGCAGGCTGAACACGCCGCCGTGGCCGCCGAAGTAGTTCTCGATCGTCTTCGAGTCGACACCGGGGGCCGGCATCCACGAGCCGAGCCGGTACACGGCCAGGACGACCGCGGTGAAGAGCAGCCGCCTGCGGAGGTCAGGGACGCGCCAGGCGTTCTTGACCCAGTCGAGCACCGCGGCCTAGGCCTCGTCCTCGGTGGCGGCTTCGGCAGGGGCGCCCTCGGCTGCGGCGTCGGCAGCCTCGGCCGCGACCTCGTCGGCCGTCGCGCGCACCCGCGTCTCGGGGCGACGCTTGGCGTTCTTCGGCTTGCGCACCTTCGCCTCGCGGAGCAGGGTCAGCGTGCCACCCGAAGCCTCGACCTTCTCGCGCGCGCTCGCCGACGCGGCATGCACGGTGATCGTGAGCTTCTTGGTCAGCTCGCCGATGCCGAGCAGCTTGACGTCCTTGCGCACGGAGCGGATCAGGCCCTTCGCCTTCAGCGTCTCCGGTGTGACCTCGTCGCCCTCGTCGAACCGGTCGAGGTCGCGCACGTTGACCGGCTGCGTGTAGGTCCGGAACGGGCCGACGGGCATGGCGTCCTTGGACGTGTTGCCGCGGAGCTTCGCGGTGCGCATCGTGAGCGGCATCTGGCCGCCCTCGAAGCCGATGCGCATGGCGTGCGAGCCGGCGCGCGACTTCTGGCCCTTGATGCCCCGGCCCGAGTAGCGTCCCTTGCCGGAGCCCATGCCGCGGCCGACCCGCTTGCGATCGACCCGCTTCTGCGCAGGCTGCAGGTTCGAGAGATTCAGTTCGCCGGCCTGCTCGTCGTCGGTCATGACGCCTCCTCGACCTTGACCAGGTGCCGCACCTTGCGCAGCATGCCGGCGAGCACCGGGCCGTCCTCCTGCTCGGCGGTGCGGCCGATCTTGCCGAGGCCGAGCGCCCGCAGCGTGCCGCGGTGGCGCTGGGTCTGGCCGATGCCGCTACGAACTTGCGTCAGCTTCAGCTTCGCCATCGGTCGTCACCTCCACTTCTGCAACCGGCTCGACGGGAGCGGCTTCACCGACAGCAGCTTCGAGCACAGCGACCGGATGCTTGTACGGCAGCACCTCGTCGATCGACTTGCCGCGCGCGCGGGCCACGTCCTCGGGCCGGCGCAGCTGCCGCAGCGCGACCTCGGCGGCCTTGAGCATGTTGATCGGATTCGTCGTGCCGAGCGACTTCGCGAGCACGTCGCGGATCCCGGCGAGCTCGAGCACGGCGCGCACGCCACCGCCGGCGATGACGCCGGTACCGGGCGAGGCCGGGCGGAGCAGCACGCGGGCGG
>CAYXXE010000200.1:0-4213 GCA_964468985.1 uncultured Gaiellales bacterium
GGCGTTCGCCGGCCTGTTCCACGGCGACAACGTCGGCAAGATGCTCGTCCGCGTCGGCCCCGACTAGCGGCGCACGAACTTCACGATCGTGGAGCCGAGCAGCGACTGCCCCTCGATCGTGAACACGCAGGTCTCGGGACGCGCCGACGGTGGCACGTACACCGTGCCGTTCCAGTACTTGAGGCCCGCGATCGATTGCGTCAGCACCCCCTGGCCGTTGAGCAGGACGCGCACCGTGCGGGTCGCCTTCGGCAGGAGCGTCAGCTGGAGCTGCCCGCCACCGCAGTCGTAGGCGGTCATGGTTCCGGTGGGACTCATGTTGCCCTGCGGGTCGATCCCGGTCGTGAACGACGAGAGCCGGGCCGGCTCGCTGACGCGCCAGAGGGTCAGCCCGCTCACGTCGAGGCCGGTCTGCGCGAGGTGCGCGATCGGCGTGCCGACGATCGCGTTGCGGTCGGGGGTGACGATGTACCGGTCGGCCGTCGGCAGCCGGCCCGACGCAGGCGGGGTGACGAGCGTCTGCGGCACCGGCCCCTGCAGCGGAGTGGGCCAGATCGAGACGACGTGCTTGATGTGCTCGTTCCAGAACAGCTCCTGCCAGACGGCGTTCCAGAAGATCTCGCTGTTGTAGAGGTAGGTGACGGAGCCGTGGGTGGCGCGGTCGACCCAGTCGGGGACCGGCCCGACCATCGTCGTCTGGGCGCTGCGCACTTGCCGGGTGATCTCGTTCGACGCGACCGCCGAGCTCGCGACGAGGAAGGCGAACGCGACCCCCGCCAGCACGAGCCCGAGCCGCCGGAGCGCCAACGCGAACAGGCCGAGGCCCACGAGTGACAGCGCGAGGATCGTGTCCGCGATGCTCAACGAGTGGTAACGCTGGATCAGCACCATCCCGAACGTGTCCGGCAGGGCGTAGGGCGAGTTGAGCTGGTTCCACGGGACGAACACGATCAGGGCGAGAACACCGAACGCGACCAGTGTCTGCGCCCGCGACCGGCGTCGCTGCCACGAGAGCCACAGCCCGAAGCAGAGGAACAGCAGCGGGGGCAGGGCAGCCAGGTAGCGGCCGAGGAGCACGCTCGGCGGGAAGCGGGCCGAGAAGAAGCCGACCTGCGTGCTGATGAGGAGCACCGCCGCCGTGGTCACCGCGACCAGCGCGCGCGCGCCCGGCTCGCGCATCCGTCCGCGCAGGGACTCGACGAGGAGATAGGTCAGGGCCGCGAACGGCGCCAGCGCGGTCGAGACGGCGACGTACGCGAGATGCTCGTACGAGAGCCGGAGGCCCGCCCCGATCGGATAGCCGGAGCTGAGGGCCACCGAGTAGGCGCCGAAGACGCCCGGCACGAGCCCGACGACGAGCACCGCGACGGCGTTCAGCGCCCAGATCGGCCAGAACGCGCGGAGCCGCGACCGGTCACGCGTGAAGACCGCATCCAGCAGGACGGCGAGCGCGAACGCGGGCAGCAGGATCGCGGCCTGCGCCCGCGTCAGGCAGCCGAGCGCGATCAGCGCGACGGCGATCGCCTGGTGGCGCAGCGTCGCCGTCTCGACCGCCCTCGCGACGGCGAGCGTGATCAGCGCGGCGAGCGGGTAGAACAGAGCCTCGGTCATCACCATCCCCGAGTAGAGGACGAGGGGGGAGGCGAGCGCGAGCGCTGCCGCGACGAGCGCGTAGCGGGTCGGCATCAGCCGCCGGCCGTAGAGGACGATCGGGATCGCCACCAGCGAGGTGCCGATCGACTGGACGACCTTCAGCTCGGCGTAGCCGCGCGCGATGCTGCCGATCGACAGCGGCAGCCCCGAGAGCACCGGGTACAGGACGCCGTAGCCCGCGAGGGGGCCGTGCAGCAGCGGGAGCGTTCCTTCCTGCCAGAGCGTGCGGCCGCGTTCGGCGTAGATCGCCTCGTCGGGCATCAGCCACAGGCCCTCCAGGCGCCGGGCGGCGAGCCAGTGCAGGAGCGCCGACAGCCCGATCAGGGCGGCCAGCGCGACGCTCAGACGGGGGCGTCGAAGAGCGCCAGCCAGCGCGTGAGATCCTTCTCGATCGGCAGCTCGGGCTCGAGCTTGGCCTTCAGCTCGAGCTCGGTTGCGTTGTCGCGGGTGTTCTCGCCGGACGGGACGAACGGCCACCAGGCGCCCTGCTTGAAGCCGTAGATCCAGTAGACCGGGTTCGTGCCGCCGTCGAACCGGAAGGTCGCCGCCAGCAGCTGCGGCCCGAAGCCCTTCGCGGTCAACTCGGACGCCAGGACGTGGACCGCTGCGACGAGATCCTCGAGGTCGGGGTCGCGGACGGTGAGCCAGTCGAAGCCGTAGGTGTCGGTCGTCCGCTCGATCGTCGAGCCCTGCGACTGCGCGGTGGCCTCGACGAGCTGGTCGACGTCGTCGAACGCGCTCCTGAACTCGCCGGAGGACTGGGGCTTGAACGCGACGGCCGCGACGCCCGCCGTCTTCAGCGCGAGCTCCGTCTGGAGGGTGATCGCGGCCGTCGTCAGAGCGAACAGGCGGTCGTCCCTGGGCTCGGCCAGCTTCTTCTTGCCGAACATGACATCGCGTATGCCCATCTCGTCGAAAGCGAGCCCGTTCGGCTGGAACCGGGCCCGCGCCCCGCTCAGGCCACCGGCCGGCCCATCTCGCGGGCGATCGCGGCGAGCGCGGCGATGCGCTTCTCGAGCGGCGGGTGATCCATGAACAGCTCGGAGGCGGCGCTGCGAGCCTTGGCCGGGATGATGAAGAACGCGCTCATCCCCTCGACGGCGCGCAGATCCTGGTTCGGGATCAGCGTCATCTGCGAGGAGATCTTCTGGAGCGCGCTCATCAGGTACTCCGGGGCGCCGGTGATGAGCGCCGAGCCGCGGTCGGCCGCGTACTCGCGATAGCGCGAGATCATCCGGATCAGGATGAAGCTGATCGCGTAGGTGACGATCGAGACGGCGAGGACGATCAGCCACACCGGGACGCCGTTGTTGTTGTCGCGGCCGCGGTTACCGCCGCTGAACATGCCGGCGTAGAGGCCGAAGCGGGTCAGGAGGGCGGCGAGCATCGCGAACGAGCTGGCGACGGTCATGATCAGCACGTCGCGGTTGGCGATATGCGAGAGCTCGTGCGCGAGGACGCCTTCGACCTCTTTCGGGTCGAGGCGGTCCCAGAGGCCGCTCGTGACGCAGACGGCGGCGTGCTTCGGCGAGCGGCCGGTGGCGAACGCGTTCGGGACGCGCGTGTCCATGATCGCGATCTTCGGCTTCGGCAGGTCGGCCATGGCGCACAGGCGCTCGACCATGTCGTGCAGCGCCGGTGCCTGCTCGCGGGTCACGACCTTCGCGCCGGCGGCGGCGAGGGCGAGCTTGTCGGAGGTGTAGTACTGGAAGAAGGCGAGGCCGACGACGATGAGGATCATCGGCGCCAGGCCGACGTTCAGGACGCTGAAGAGGACGACCGCGAAGACGACGTAGAGCAGCCCGAGCAGTCCGGTCGTCGCGAGCATCCTGAGCGTGAGGCCGGCATCACGACCATACGATCTGCGTTTCATGCGGTGAAGTGTAGGCCGCGCGGCGGCCCTGTCGGGGCGGACTTAACGGCCGCTCAACAGCGCCCGTCGCGGTGCGAAGGTCTCAGACACGTCTCAGATACGTCTCAGACACAATGCGCCCCTGAGCAGGGATTTTCGGAAGGCGGTCCGTGGCCCGGCGGGAGCCGCGGTCTCTGATACATCTCAGAGACCAGGGGGTGCGACGGGTGTCCCGTGGAGGCATGGGCAGTCCAGATACACTCGCGCTCGTGCGCAGCCGTGTCTCCCTCGCGCTCGTATTCGTGCTCGTCGCCGTCGCGGCGCTCGCATCCGCCTGCGGCGGCAGGATCGTGTCGCCGCTTCCGTCGACCGTGATCGGGAAGGTCGCGGTCGTGAAGCAGGCCGCGGTGCCGGCCGCGTACAAGGGCGGTGATGCGACGGCAGGCAAGCAGGTCTTCCTGACCGCCGGGTGCACCGGGTGCCACACGCTGAAGGACGCCGGCTCGACCGGCGCGGTCGGCCCGAACCTCGACCAGGCGCAGCCGCCCGCCTCCACCGTCTACGCCCGCGTCACCCAGGGTCGCGGCGCGATGCCGTCGTTCAAGGGCAAGCTCTCCACCAAGCAGATCGCCGACGTCATCGCCTACGTGACGAAGGCGACCGGCGGCAACGCGAACGGCTGATCGAGCTCCCGGCGAACTTCCCGCG
>CAYXXE010000201.1:0-4210 GCA_964468985.1 uncultured Gaiellales bacterium
CCTCGACGACGACGCCGCCGATGCTCGTCCCGTGCCCGCCGATGAACTTCGTCGCCGAGTGCACGACGATGTCGGCGCCCCATTCGATCGGGCGGCACAGATACGGCGTCGCGAACGTGTTGTCCACGATCAGCGGCAGGTCGTGCTCGTGGGCGATCGACGCCACGGTCTCGAGGTCCAGCACGTTGCCGGCCGGGTTGCCGATCGTCTCGCCGAAGAACGCCTTCGTGTTCGCGCGCACCGCTCGCCGCCAGGCGTCGGGGTCGTCGGGGTCGACCCACGTCAGCTCGACGTTCAGCTTGCGCAGCAGGTGCTTGAGCTGGTTCACGGTCCCGCCGTACAGCGCCGACGACGAGACGACGTGGTCGCCGGGCTCGAGCAGCGTGAACAGCGCGGCCGCCTGAGCGGCGATCCCGCTCGCGAACGCCACCGCCCCGGCCCCGCCCTCGAGGTTCGCCACCCGCTCCTCGAAGACGGCGACGGTCGGGTTCATGATCCGCGAGTACGTGTTGCCGTACTCCTGCAGGTTGAAGTACGCCCCCGCCGACTCGGGATCCTCGAACACGTAGCTCGTTGTCTGGAAGATCGGGACCGCGCGAGCGCCGGTGTTCGGGTCGGGCCGCTGCCCGGCGTGCAGCTGACGGGTCTCGAATCCGAACGCCCGCGGCGCCTCGGGCGGGTTGCGGTCGGGGGCGGTCATCTGGTCTCTTTCCGGGGAGTCACCGACGTGTATTGTCCGGTTTCCTGATGGGGAAACTGGAGTTCTGAAGAGCGTTCAGATTACGACAGAAAGGGCGTGAGGCGCGATGGCGACCATCGACAACGGAGTCAACGTACAGGCACTTCTGGACGCGCGCGTCGCGCTGGCAGGGGCGCCCGAGGCCGCCCAGTTCACGTGGCGCGCGTCGTCCAAGTGGCAGAACGGCGTCCACAGCACGACCAGCATCCAGAACTTCTTCGGACTCGGCGAGGAGCAGAGCCACAAGACCGAGGCCGTGTTCGACGCCGACCACCCGGCGGTGTTCGCCGCCGAGGACAACGGCATCACGCCGATCGAGTATCTCCTGGTCGGGCTCGCGAGCTGCCTCACGGCGGGCGTCGCCTCGGTGGCGCAGAATCGCGGCATCCAGCTGCGCTCGGTCGAGTCGACGGTCGAGGGCAACCACGACATCCGCGGCATCCTCGGTGCCGACAGCGACGTCCGGAACGGCTTCAACGACATCAAGGTGACGTTCACGATCGACGCGGACGCCTCGAAGCAGGAGATCGAGGCGCTCGTCGCCCAGTCGCAGAAGCGCTCCGCGGTGTTCGACGCGCTCACGAATCCGACGGAGGTCACCGTCGAGGTCGCCTGACGGGCTCGCCGGCGAGGGCTCTGCCATCGAGCGTTTCACCACCGTCGTCATAGGGGCCGGGCACGCCGGCCTCGCCGCGAGCGCCCTGCTCACCGAGCGGTCGCTCGATCACGTCGTGCTCGAGCGCGGCGAGGTCGCGAACTCCTGGCGCACCGAGCGCTGGGATTCGCTGCGCCTGCTGACCCCGAACTGGCAGGCGCGGCTCCCCGGCGCCCCCTACGACGGCCCTGATCCCGACGGCTACCTGACGGCCGATGAGCTCGTCGAGCTGATCGAGCGATTCGCGACGCAGACGCGCGCGCCGGTGCGGACGGGCACGAACGTCACGTCGGTGCGGCGCGTGGACGGCGGCTACCGGATCACGACGACCCGCGGCGAGCTCCAGGCGCGCACCGTGGTCCTCGCCGGCGGAGCCTGCAACCTGCCCTCGGTGCCGGCGTTGGCACAGTCGCTGCCGCCGTCCGTCGAGCAGCTGACGCCGTTCGAGTACCGCAATCCGGATCAGCTCCCGGACGGCGGCGTGCTCGTCGTCGGCGCGTCGGCCACCGGCGTGCAGCTGGCGGCCGAGGTGAGGAGGTCGGGGCGGCCCGTGACGCTCTCGGTCGGCGAGCACGTCCGGCTGCCGCGAACCTACCGTGGCCGCGACGTCCTGTGGTGGATGGCCGAGTCGGGCGTCTGGGAGCAGCGGTACGACGAGGTCGACGACCTCGACCGCGCGCGGCGACTGCCGTCGCCGCAACTCGTCGGGACGCCGGAGCGCTCGACGCTCGACCTCAACGCGCTGTCGGCGCTCGGCGTCGAGCTGGTCGGCCGCTGGGCGGCCGTCCGCGACCGCCGGGCGCTGTTCTCCGGTGGTCTGCGGAACGTGTTCGCGCTGGCCGACCTGAAGCTGGAGCGGCTGCTCGACACCTTCGACGAGTGGGCCCGGACGAGCGGCGGCGACCGCGACGTCGCCCCTCGGGAGCGCTTCGCGCCGACCGAGGTGCCGCCGTCGCCCAGGCTGGAGCTCGACCTCGGGAGCGGCCGGATCCGCACGGTGATCTGGGCGACGGGGTTCCGGCCCGACTACCGGTGGCTCGACGTGCCGGTCGTCGATGCGAAGGGCCGGCTCCGTCACGACGGCGGCGCGGTCGACAGCCCGGGCCTGTACGCGCTCGGCCTGCCCGTGCTCCGGCGGCGCAAGTCCACCTACATCTACGGCATCGAGGACGACGCGCGCGACGTGATCGGCCGGCTCGGCGGGTACCTCGCCGGGGCGTGAGCCCGACCGGGCGGTGATCCGGCCCCGGTCGGCCGGGCGTATCGGACGGGCCACTTCACGTTCCGGTTCAGAAATGGAGGCTCTTCCATGCGCAAGGCACTGGTGCTCCTCGCGGTCGCGGCTCTAGCCGTTGCCGCGGGCCTGTTCACCCGGGGCGCGGCCGCAGCTCGTTCGACCCTCACGCTGCCGCCGGTCCCGACCTTCCCCACGTTCACGTTCCCGACGCCCACGCCGTTCCCGACGTTCCCGACCCCCACGCCGTTCCCCACCTTCCCACCCCCGACGCCGGCACCGACGCCGATCGACACAAGCACCAGCGGCACGAAGTCGATCGTCCAGCAGCTCGCCCCGGGCGGAGGGGACGCCGACGGCGCCTTCGACATCAACGAGTTCGACTACCACATCACCTCGCTGTTGGTGAGCTTCGTGCTCGCCGCCGACCCGAGTGGGCCGCTCGCGATCCTGACCGACGGCACCCGTCCTGCCACCTTTTTCGAGCCGGACGACGAGGAGTGGGTCCTCCTCGCCCGCAAGCTCTCCGGTCAGGCTCTGCCGCTGCCGAGCGCCGCCACCGAGCAGGCCGCGTACACGTACTTCAAGGGCCTCGGCGCGAGCCGGGTCGAGAAGATCCTCAGCTACGGGATCATCCCGGGCACGACCCTGACGGGCGCGCTGCTCGGGCCGCCGACGATCTCGCAGGCCACCTACACGACGGCCAACGGACAGAAGCTGCTGATCAAGTCGGACTTCGGCGTCGTCACGCTCGTCGACAACAGCTCGCTGACGGCCGACTCCGGCATCGTCGAGGCGCCGATGAACCAGGGCAACAGGCAGATCGCCTGGAGCACCGCCGTCCTGCTGCCGTCGACGTTCTGATCGGTCAGGAGCCAACGTCCGATCGACGTCCGTGACGAGGGTGGCCGTCCGTGAGCCGGTCGGCCACCCTCGCTCGGACGCCGCAGCAGTCGTGACGGCAGCCGGCGGCCGGCCGAGCCTGATCGCCCGGGCAAGTCGCTTCGCCCCGCGCTCGCTAACATCCCTGTGTGCGCCTCTGCGTCGGAAGTGTTCTGGCGGCCGGATTGCTTTTCGGCATCCTGGCGCCGGCGGGTGGTGCCTCGGCCGGCAACCATGTCGCAATCAATCTTCCGGCGCGGATCACAGCCGGGAAGCCGTTCGACTACACGGTCACGGGAAGCGCGAACGTGAAGGGCGCCCAGAACATCGTCGTGCTGCTCTACAACCAGGTGAAGGCCTGCCCGGCGTCGTACACGTCGGAGAAGGGCGTGCCCCTCCTCAAGGTGGACAAGCCTGCGGTCGGCCGCTTCAGCGTCTCCGAGTTGGGTGGAATCGCGACGAACGCGAACAGCATCTCGTACACCTGCGCGTACGTCTACGCTCAGGAGGCCGCCAAGCGCGAGCAGATCGCCCGCGCCGGAGCCAAGTTCAAAGTGGCGGCGACCGGCACCGCGGTGACGGTCGCGCACAGCTGACCGACGTCCGCGGCTTGCTCGAGCGACCCGTGTTGCCGCCGGGTCAGGTGCGGTGCACGGTTTCGCAGTTCTTTGCGACGAGGTCGTGTCGGTCGGCGTAGACG
>CAYXXE010000202.1:0-4180 GCA_964468985.1 uncultured Gaiellales bacterium
GTACGGGCTCGGCATCTCGAACATGAAGGGCGCGCTCGCCTGCTACGTCGAGGCCGTGCACGCGCTGCAGGATGCGGGCGTGCGGCTGCGCGGTGACGTGCTCGTCGCGGCGGTGTGCGGGGAGATCGAGAAGACGCAGTACGGCGACGCGACCGGCGGCGAGTTTCGCGGGTACGCGGCCGGGACGCGCTATCTCGTCTCGCACGGCGGCGTCGCCGACATGTGCCTCCTCGGCGAACCGACCGAGGGAAAGGTCGTGCTCGGCCACTTCGGCGCGCTGTGGCTACGCATCCGGGTGCAAGGCAACTTCATCCACACGGCGTTCAGCGAGGGCAAGCGCGACCAGAACTCGATCCTGCGCGCGCAGGAGGTGCTGTCGGCGGTGCGCGAGTGGATTCCCTCGTGGGAGGACGATCCGGCGAACGGCTACCGCGGCGCGAAGGCGATCGTTAGCGTGGGCGCGATCGAGGGCGGCTTCGGCTGGCGTGTCTCCCGCACGCCCCACCACACCGACCTGTTCCTCGACGTGCGGGTGCCGCCGACGAAGCCGATGGGCGTGGCGCGGCGGGAGGTGCTGGACATGGTGCGTGGGCTGGCCGAGCGGTTCCCGGCGTACGGGCTCGAGGGCGAGGTCTACGTGACGGCCCCGGGCGCGGAGATCGACGAGGGGCACGAGCTGGTGGCGGCGATCGACGAGGCGCACGAGGCGGTGTACGGCGAGCCGCCGGGTCGGGATGTGACGCGCTGGTTCAGCGACGCCTCGGCACTCACGCGCTACGGCGTCCCGACGGTGAACTACGGCACGTCGACCGGGTTGATGGACGTGGCGCTGGGCGAGAACCTCGAGCTCGACGGGCTCGCGAAGACGGCCGAGACGTACGCCCGCGTCGCGATGCGGATCTGCGGAACCTGAAAGGGAGAGCGGCGTGAAGCTGGTCACATACGACGACGGGAAGGTCGGCCGGATCGAGGGCGACGAGATCGTCCGCCTCGACGTGCCGACGATGCGCGAGTACTTCGAGCGGGGCGGCGCGGACGATGCCGGCGAACGGACGCTGCTCGCCTCGGCGACGTTGCGCGCGCCGATCGTGCCGAAGAAGTTCTTCCACACTGCGGGCAACTTCCGTGAGCACGAGACGGAGTCGAAGAACGTGGGGTGGACGCACGAGATCGCGCCGTGGATCGTGTTCTTCCAGAACGTCGACGCGATCGTCGGGCCCGACGAGCCGATCGTCTATCCCGAGCATCTCACCGAGGAGCTTGATTACGAGCTGGAGTTGGCGGTGATCATCGGCAAGAGCGGCAAGTGGTTCGGGCCGGAGGAGGCGATGGACTACGTGGCGGGCTACGTGATCTTCAACGACATCACGGCGCGCGACATCCAGCGGCGCGAGATGCGCTCGGGGGTCTTCAGCTTCTGCAAGGCGATCGACACGTTCTGCCCGCTCGGGCCGTGGATCGTCACGCCCGACGAGGTGCCGGACCCGGCCGACCTGACGATGGAGCTCCGAGTGAACGGGCAGACACGGCAGCGCTCGCACTCCGGGAACATGTCGACGACGATCGCCGAGATCCTGAGCCACTACTCGCCGCTCGGGTACTCGGCGGGCGACGTGCTCTCGACCGGGACCGTGTCGGGTGTCGCCGGGTTCAGCCCCGATGCGGCGTCGCTCTATCTCCGGCCGGGTGACGTGATCGAGGCCGAGATCGAGCGGATCGGCGTGCTCCGGAACCCGGTGATCTCGTGGGAGGAGGCGCACGGGTCGCCGGCGCCCGAGCGCGTCCGCTGGTGAGGTGGGAACGGGACGACGCGAAGCTCGACCGCGTCCGCGCGCTGATGGCGGACGCCGGGCTCGACGCGCTCGTCGTCCGCGCGCCCGACAACGTCCTCTACCTGACGAACTTCTGGGGGATGAAGGGCTACGACGCCTGCGTCTTCCCGCGGGAGGGCGAGCCGACGCTGATCTGCCTCGAGGCCTCCGCCGAGGATGCGGCCGAGACGGCGTGGACGCAGGACGTGCGGTACGTCCGCGGCTACGACCCGGCAGACGCACGGCCGCCGCTCGCGCGCACGCTCGAGCTGGCGGTGGCGGTGGCGGGCGGCTACGACCGGGTCGCCGTCGAGCTCACGCTCGGGACGCAGGCGGCCGACCGGATGGTGGGTGAGCCGACGACGTTCACGAAGGGCTGGTTCGACGCCTTCCCGGGTGCGGCCGACGCGGGCACGGTGCTCGTCGGTGCTCGGGCGCTGAAGACCGCGCAGGAGGTCGCCCGCCTGCGGATCGCGAACGAGATCGCGGCCGACGCCATGGAGTGCATTCGCGACGAGTTGCGGGTCGGGATGCGGGAGTCCGAGGCTGCCGCGATCTGGCAGGGCTTCGTCCACGGGCAGGGGACGGCGCGCGCGGACGTCTCGCTGGCGCTGCCGTTCTCGCTCGTCTGGGCGGGGCGCGGAATCAAGACCTTCACGTCGACGGGCGACCTCCTGGTGACGGCCGACGAGCCGGTGCTCTTCGAGATCTGGGTCTGTGCCGACGGCTACTGGGCCGACCACACGAAGAACCTGGTCGTCGGCGAGCTGCGCGACGACTACCGCGAGCTCGAGTCCGGGCTCGCCGAGGTGTACGACCGGGCCGTCGCGCATTGCGTGCCCGGCGCGAGCCTCGCCGAGCTCGACGTCCTCGTGCGCGACGGGTTGGCGGAGCTGGGCTATCCGGGACAGCCGACGCATCCGATCTGTCACGGCGTCGGCGCGCGCGCCCACGAGCCGCCGTATGCCCATCAGGCGACCGCCGGGCAGCCCGGAAGCACGGTGCACGAGGGGATGGTCCTGGCGATCGAGCCGGGCGTCTACTGGGCCGGCGGCGGCGGCCTGCGCGTCGAGGACAACTTCCTGATCGGCCCCGACGGCGCCGAGAAGCTCTCGGCCTTTCCGGACGGCATCGTGAGGTGCGCATGACCGACGTCCTGCCGAGACACGTCCCGACGTCAAACGAGGGTGTCGGAGTCGAGACGAACAATCCACAGGTGCTCGCAAGGCCGCTTGGCGCCTTGCCGAGGGCCGGTTCGGGTCACGTCCGCCGCGGCCACGTCCTGTCGTCAAACGAGGGTGCCGGAAGCGTGACGAACGCTCCACAGGGTGGCGGTTCGTGAGCCGTCTGATCTGGACGGGAGGCGTGAACGACGCCTACCGCCTCGGCGGTCATGTCGGCCTGTACGACACGACGCTGCGCGACGGGGAGCAGACGGTGGGCGTGGTGCTCGACCCGGAGGAGAAGCTCGAGATCGCCAAGTTGCTCGACTCGCTCGGGGTCGACCGGATCGAGGCCGGCTTCCCGCGCGTGTCGCAGGACGACTGGGACGCCGTCGCCCTCGTCGCCTCGGCGGGGCTGCGGGCCGAGGTCTGGGGTTTCTCGCGGGCCGTGCCGGCCGACCTCGAAGCGCTGGTCGAGCTCGGCGTCGCTGCGTCGGTGATCGAGTCGCCCATCTCCGACCTGAAGCTCGCGGCGATCGGCGTCGACCGCGAGAAGATGCTCGGGCGGATCACGGACGCGATGCGATTCGCGGCCGACCACGGCATCCGGGCCGCGTTCTTCGGCGTCGACTCGACCCGCGCCGATCCCGGCTTCTACGAGCGCGTCTACAAGTCGGCCGTCGAGGCGGGGGCCCGCGAGGTGGTGGTCGTCGACACGCTCGGGATCGCCGGTCCCGAGGCCGTCGCCGAGCTGGTCGGGAAGACCGTCGAGTGGGTCGGACCGGACGTGCCCGTCCACTTCCACGGTCACAACGACTTCGGTCTGGCGACGGCGTCGGCGGTGGCGGCCGTGCGTGCCGGCGCGACCTGGATCCACGGCACGATCAACGGCATGGGCGAGCGGGCCGGCAACGCGAACCTGGGCGAGGTGGCGCTCACGCTGGACGCCGTCTACGGCGTCGCGTCGAACCTCCACCTCGACCTGGTCCGTGGCGTGTCGGAGCGCGTGCGGGAGCTGTCCGGCTACGCGCTCGAGCCCTGGAAGCCCGTCACGGGCGAGACGCTGTTCCGCCGCGAGTCCGGGGCGGTGGCGTCCCAGTTCCACGACCCGCCGTCGATCGAGCCGTACTCGTCCGAGCTGGTCGCCGCCGAGCGCGGGATCGTGCTCGGCAAGAAGAGCGGGCTCGACTCGATCCGCATCAAGGC
>CAYXXE010000203.1:0-4167 GCA_964468985.1 uncultured Gaiellales bacterium
TTCGTGATACGATTATTTCGTGTTACGAACTATAACAGAGTCTTTGGGAGGCTTGACATGACCAGAACCACCTTCTCGCGATCGCGGCTGCGCATCGCAACTTCTACCGCCTTCGTCGCCGGCTTGATCGGTGTCGCCGCTGTTCTGGCGAGTGCCGGCGGTGCCGCGACCACGGCGGCACCGGCAAACACCTCTCCGGCCACGCTCTCCGGCGCTCCGCAAGAGGGACAGACGTTGACCGCGACCCCGGGCAGCTACTCGGGCTCGACACCGATCACGTACACCTATCAGTACGTCCGCTGCGACAAGAACGGCGGCAGCTGTGCCGATATCGCGGGTGCCACCTCCTCGACGACGTACAAGCTGACCTCGGCCGATGTCAACAACACCGTCCGGGTCACGGTGACCGCCTCGAACAGCGACGGCGCGACGACGTCCACGTCGGTCCCGACCGGCGTCATCGCCGGTTCGACACCGCCGGCCAATACCTCGTTGCCCACGCTCAGCGGCACACCGCAGGAAGGGCAGACCCTGCAGGCATGGGCCGGGAGTTACTCGGGCTCTGCGCCGACCGGCTACGTCTACCAGTACCGGCGCTGCGACCGCCACGGCGGTAGCTGTTCCAACGCCGGCGGGACGACGACGCAGAACACGTTCAAGCTGACGTCCTCGGACGTGGGCAACACCGTCCGCGTGCAGGTGACCGCCGGCAACAACGCCGGCTCGACGACCACGACCTCGCACGCCAGCGCCGTCATCCAGCCGGCGGCGGTCGTCGCCCCACCGATCGTGAACGGCTGCCCGGGCGGCACCGGTGCGCTCAATATCAGCCAGATCACGTCGCCGGCCCGGCTGGCGGTCGACGGGCAGCTTGCCTCGCCCGTCGTGATCCGCCGCTCGACCGGCGACCTCGTCCTACGCTTCCACGTCTCGGCCTGTAACGGACGCAGTGTCCAGAACGCGCTCGTGTACACCACGGCCGTGCCGTTCCAGCAGTTCACCGTCCCGCCGGAAGCGACGACAGACGCTGCAGGCTGGGCGACAATCACCCTGCACCAGTCCGCGAGCTTCCCCGCTTCGGCCCGGCAGCAACTGCTCGTGGTGTTCGTGCGGGCACGCAAGGCCGGCGAGAGCCCGACAGGCGGCGTGTCCGCAAGCCGGCTCGTCTCGTTCCCGGTGCGCCTCAACGGCTAGCGACCACGGCGCGAGTATGGCGTCGGCACCCGAGATCTTCGCGGGCGCCGACGCCTTCCGGCGGTTCGTCGGAATCCCTCAACCCACGAGCCGTCAGTTAGGAGTACCGTGGCAGCGCGAGGGCGAAGTCGAGCTCCTCGCGCTTCCCGTACTCATCAGCGCAGTGCGGAGCAAGGTCGGCTGCCCGCTGCCGGCGACGCTCGCGACGTAGGGGATGAGGCACAGGATGGATTCGACGGGTACTGCGATGAGGCGCGGCGTGTTCCTGCGGCGGGCCGGGCTCGGGCTCGGGACGATCATGGTCGCCGGAGCGGGTGGGCTCAGCTACCGCGCCTACGACCAGGGCGTGTTCGAGGTCGGCGACGGCCCGGCGTACGAGCCATGGTCGGACTGGCGGCAGCATAGGGGGCTCGTGCCGCTCGTCGCCGCCGCGACGCTGGCGGCGAACGCCCACAACGCGCAGGCGTGGCTCTTCCGCCTCGCGCCGAACCGGATCGACCTGTTCGCCGACCGCAGCCGCAGCATCGGGTCGATCGACCCGTACGCGCGCGAGTTGCACGTCGGCCTCGGCGCCGCGATCGAGAACCTCGTCCTCGCGGGGCAGGGGCTCGGCTTCGTCGGCTCGGTGCGGCTGATGCCGGACGGGCCGCAGTCGGCACACGTCGCACGCATCGAGCTCGCCCGGTCGAGCGCCGACGCATCCGGTCTCTACGGCCAGCTCGCGAGGCGGCATTCGAACCGCTATCCGTATGTGCAGGGCAAGGACGTTCCCGGTGCGGCGCTGCTTGCGATGAGCGGGCTCGCGACGGCCGACGAGCCCGACGCTCGGGTCTTCTGGTTCACGACCACGGCGCAGCGGGCGAGGGTCTCGGAGCTGCTCGTCGCCTCGACCGAGGCGTTCATCGCCGACGTCGATCAGAGCCGAACCGACTTCGGATGGTTTCGCCAGAGCTGGGACGAGATCCAGCGCCAGCGCGATGGGATCACCGTCGACGCAGCCGGCCTCTCGGATCTGACCGAGACGCTCGCGAAGCTGCTGCCGGCCCAGTCGCGCGAGGCGACCAACTCCGCGTGGCTGACGTCGCTGCGCGACCGGCAGACGAGGACGGCTGCCGCGTACGGAATCGTCGCCGTCCGCGACGCGCGCGACAACCGGCAGCGGCTCGCGGGCGGGCGGCTCCTGCAGCGAATCCATCTCTGGACGTCGGAGCAGGGTCTGGCCCTCCAGCATCTGAATCAGATGACCGAGCGGGCCGACCGCGAGGTCGAGCTGGGGATCGTCCCTCGTTTCGGCGACGCCGTGCGCGAGTTGCTGCCGTCGGGCTGGCAAGCGCTCTCGACCTTCCGCACGGGGTACCCGACCCACACGCCGAACAAGAGCCCGAGGCGCCCGGTCGAGGCGGTGATCCTCACATGAGCCGCAGGCTTGGCGGAGGCTCGCAGCCGAGCTGGGCCGGCGTGCTGACGGCGATCCTCGCTTGCCTCTTCGTTTTCCTCGGTGCGACCTCGCCGGGCATCGCCGGCAGCCTCGGCGTGATCGGCGGCGTCGTGGTGCTCGTCGTCCTGGTGGCGTCGACCTGGCTCGGACGACGCTGGAGCGTGGCCCTCCTGTGCGGTGCCGTCGCGCCCTTCGGCGTGCTCACGTGGTGGAGCATCGTCACGCCGCTCATCGCGATCCTCGCCGTCCTGCTCGGCTCGCTGGCGATCGGACGACGGGCGCCGTCGCCGCGAGACCGGAGTGTTTCGCTCGACGACGTCACTGGACGCGCGATCGCGCCGGGTTCGGGCACGCTGGTCTGATGACCGATCAACAGCGGGACTCTCCCGGCTGGGAGCAGCGCCTGTCGGGCGCCCTGCAGGTTGCCCGGGCGCGGCGCGCCCGTCGGCAGCGCAGGCTCGACCAGCGCCGCTCGCACGGCCTGTCCGCCTTCGGCAGGACCGGCCTCGAGCGGCACCATCCGAGCGAGACCGATCAGACGGGCTGAAGGCTGTGCCGGCCGGGACGTAATCAGCCGTCAGGCTCGGCGGCTCCTTCACTCTCGGCGGCCAGGTCGGCGATCAGCCGGTCGAGCTCCGGCACGTGCTCGCGGAGGCTCGTGAGGTTGACGACGATGCCCTCCTGGGTGCTGCGGGCGAGCACGACGACTGCTTCCTCGTCGGGTGAGGGGTTCTCTTCGCGGTGGGGGACGAAGGGCGGGACGTAGACGTAGTCGCCCGGCCCGGTCTCGACTCGCCGCTCCTCGTCGTTCTCGAGGAAGACGAAGACCGGGTGGCCGGAGACGACGTAGATGCCCGTCTCGGCCTCGCCGTGGTGATGGTCGGCCGAGACGAGCCCCGGGCCGACGTGGCTCTTGCCCATCCAGAGCTTCCGCGAGCCGCTGCGCCTGCCCGAGATCGCCTCGTAGCGGCGCATCCCGGGCGTCTGGGCGGTGTCCTCGCTCAGTTCGTCGTGCCGCGTGTGATGCAGCATCACATGCCAGGCCGCCGTTCCGGCATCGTGCTCGTGGGCGTTGCCGTCTCTGTTCATCGATCGACCTCGTGGTATAAGAACTTTCGATGGCCCGAGCGAGCGAGCGTTGGGAACCGTCGGCCGAGGCACTGTCGCATTTTCCGGCGGTCTCGGGGAACACGGTCAACGGGCTCGGGGAGAGCGACCGGCGTCCGCCGTCGCCGTTCTTCTGGCACGACCCGTCGCTGCAGACGCACGGCGAGTTGCAGAAATACGTCGTGAGTCGCTTCTACGACTCGCGCGAGATAACCGAGGCGTTCAGCCGGGACCCCGAGACGCTGGCGCTGCGGCCGCGTGGCCCGGATCCGGTCCCGGTGGCGGCCGAGCGGGTCGAGCGCAGCCCGGCCGAGTGGACGCGGGCGGTGAAGGAGTTCGCGCTCGCGAACGAGGCCGACCTGGTCGGGATCGCGCGGCTCGACCCGCTCTGGGTGTTCGACGGGTTCGAGATCGCGGAGGAGTGGCTG
>CAYXXE010000204.1:0-4143 GCA_964468985.1 uncultured Gaiellales bacterium
CGGCGATCCGGTCGGCGATCTGCCGGATCACCGACAGGTCGTGCGAGATGAAGACGAACGTCAGGTTGAAGTCCTGCTGGAGCCCGCGGAGCAGGTTCAGGATCTGGGCCTGGATCGAGACGTCGAGGGCCGAGACGGGCTCGTCGCACACGATCAGCTTCGGCTGCAGCGCGAGCGCCCGGGCGACGCCGATCCGCTGCCGCTGCCCGCCAGAGAACTCGTGCGGGTAGCGGTTGTAGTGCTCGGGGCTGAGGCCGACCCGCTCGAGCAGGTCGCGGACGCGGGTCTTCGTGTCGCCCTCGGACTTGTGGATCGCGAACGGGGCACCGACGATCTGGCCGACGGTCTTGCGCGGATTCAGCGAGGAGTAGGGGTCCTGGAACACCATCTGCATCTCGCGCCGCAGCGGGCGCAGCTGCCGCTGTGACAGCCGCGAGATGTCCTGGCCCTCGAAGCGGACGATCCCCGAGGTGGGCTCGAGCAGCCGCAGGAGGAGCCGTGCGGTGGTCGACTTGCCGCAGCCCGACTCGCCGACGATGCCGAGCGTCTCGCCGCGGCGCACGGTGAGGCTGACGTCCTCGACCGCGTGGACCTCCGCCTTGCCGCGGGCGAACACGCCCTGCTTGACGGCGAAGTGCTTGGTCAGGTGCTCGAGCTCGACGAGCGGCTCTGCAGTCGAGCTCACGACGCGAGCCCCAGCCGGCGTGCGGCGCGCTCGGCGCCGAGGGCGAGCTTGCGGTCGAACGGCAGGTAGCAGGCGTCGGCGTGCCCGCCCGCGGGTGTGGCGAGGGGCGGCACCTCGCCGTCGCATGGAGCGAAGCGGTGCGGGCAGCGCGGATGGAAGGCGCACCCCGACGGCGGCGCGAGCAGTGACGGAGGCGACCCGTCGATCGGGACGAGCGTCGCGAGGCGCCGCTCGACCGTCGGCATCGAGTCGAGCAGCCCCCAGGCGTAGGGGTGCTGCGGCCGCGCGAAGACCTGGGCTGCCGCCCCGTATTCGACGACCCGGCCGGCGTACATCACCAGGACCGAGTCGGCCGTCTCGGCGACGACGCCGAGGTCGTGCGTCACGAGGATCACGCCGATGTTGAACTCGCGCTTCACGTCCTCGATCAGCTCGAGGATCTGGGCCTGGACGGTCACGTCGAGGGCCGTCGTCGGCTCGTCGGCGATCAGGATCGCGGGGTTGTGCACGAGCGCCATCGCGATCATCGCGCGCTGTCGCATCCCGCCCGAGAACTGGTGCGGATAGTCGCGGGCGCGCGACTTCGCGTTCGGGATGCCGACACGGTCGAGAAGCTCGACCGCCCGGGCCAGCGCCGCGTCCTTCGGCACGCCGTGCGCCGTCCCGGCCTCGGCGATCTGGTCGCCGACGCGGTAGAGGGGGTGGAGGCAGGCGAACGGGTCCTGGAACACCATCGCGATCTCCTTGCCGCGGATCTTGCGGAGCTCGTCCCGGCCGAGCGGCAGCAGGTCGCGGCCCTGGAAGACGATCTCGCCCGAGATGGTCGCCCGGGCGCGGTTGAGCAGGCCCATGATCGCGAGGTTCGACACGCTCTTGCCCGAGCCCGACTCGCCGACGATCCCCAGCGTCTCGCCCCGGCCGAGCGTGAACGAGACGTCGCTCACCGCCCGGACGACCCCGTCGGTGGTCGGGAACCGCACGGTCAGCCCCCGAACGTCCAGAAGGTGCTCGCTCACGTGAGGCGGACGCGCGGGTCGAGGAAGGCGTAGACGATGTCGACGACCAGGTTCATGACGGCCACCGCGGTCGCGGTGAGCATGACGACCCCGAGTAGCGTCGGCAGGTCCTGCTGCTGGGCGCTGTTGATCGCCAGCCAGCCGAGGCCCTGCAGGTTGAACACCGACTCGGTGATGATCGCGCCGCCGACGAGCAGCGCCACGTCCATCCCGAACATCGTGACGATCGGGGTCAGGCTCGACCGGAGACCGTGTTTCAGGATGACGCGGCGCTCGGAGAGCCCCTTGGCGCGCGCCGTCCTGATGTAGTCCTCGCCGAGCGTCTCGAGGAGGTTGTTTCGCGTCATGCGCGCGTAGAACGCCGCGTAGAGGAGGGCGAGGCAGCACCAGGGCAGGATCAGGTGCGACAGCCACTTCCCGACCCCCTGGTCGATCGGCACGTACCCGGTACCGCCGGTCCAGTGGAGCTTCCACCAGAAGATGTAGAGCGCCATCAGGCCGAGCCAGAAGATCGGCGTCGAGATGCCGAACAGGGCGAAGCCCATCGCGAAGCGGTCGACGAGCGACCGGCGCCTGACGGCCGAGAGGACGCCCACCGCCACGCCGGTGACGAGCCAGATGACGGCGGCCCCTCCGATCAGGAACAGGGTGCGGGGTGCCTTCTGCACGACCTGTCCGAGGACGGAGACGTTGCCGGCGAACGAGAAGCCCAGGCCGGGCCAGCCGTACTGGTCGCCGACGAAGAAGTTCTTGACGTACTTGCCGAACTGGTACCACCACGGATGGTCGAGGCCGAGCCGGTGGTGGATCTCGTTGAGGACGGCGGTCGTCGGTGCCTTGCCCGCGAACTGCAGCGCCGGGTCGCCGTTCGGCATCAGGTAGAAGATCGCGAACGTGATCGCGAGCACGCAGAAGATGACGACGATCGTCCAGACGAGGCGGCGGGCGATGTAGAGCAGCATGGAATGACGGTCGAACGGCGATGGAGGGGCGGCGCGTGCCGCCCCTCCATCTGGTCGAGGCTCCTAGCCGAGCGCCACCTGCGAGTAGGCGGTCGCGTCGGAGAACTGGTCGTACTGCCAGTGGGACACCTTCGGCCCCGAGATGAACACGTTGTTCTGCGAGTTGTACGGGACCCAGGGAACGACGTTGGTCATGATGTACTTGTCGGCCTGAGCCCAGCAGGCGTTCCGTGCCTTGCCCGAGAGCGTGTCGCACTTGTTGATGATCGTGTCGGCGCTCGGGATGCCGGTCAGCGTGCCCGACGCGTGCACCGCCTTCGCGATCGCCGGCGTGAGGCCGACGAGCGAGTAGTTGGTGTTGCCGGTCGGGAGGATCGTCTGGCTGAGGAACAGCTCGGTGAAGAACGTGCCGGGGTCGGCGTAGTCCTTGCCCCAGCTCGACCGGTCGGAGATCGGGATGTTGTTCTTCGGCGTGTTGATCACCGGGTACGCGCCCTTGACCGAGCGGACCTTGAACGTGATCCCGATCTTGGCCGCGTCGGCCTGGATGATCGGCAGCATCCGCGAGTCGACTGCGCGCTCGTCGGACACCAGCAGGACGTTCTTGCAGACGGAGGCGTCGCACTTGCCGTCCCCGTTCGTGTCGTACTTCGACCCCTTCATCGCCTGCTCCGCGAGCGTGACGCTCCCCGCTTCGCCCGGCGTCTTGTACGGGTCGTAGCCCTTCAGGAGATTGTTGAGCATCGGGTCGGGCGTGACGTGCGTCGCGATCGAGACAGCGATCGTGCCGCCCCAGGCCTTCTGGAGGCTCGCCTTGTCGATGATCAGGTTCAGCGCCTTGCGGACGTGGATGTCGTCGAAGGGCGCCTGCGTGAGGTTCATGGTGATGTAGTTGGTCCGGTCACCGACGTTCTGGAACAGGTGCGGCTTGAGGCTCGGGTTCGTCTCGTAGTCGCGGATGGTCTTGGGCGGCGGCTGCGAGATCTCGTCCTCGAGGTCGCCGGCCTGCACCTTCTGGAAGATGTCGTCGGCGTTCGAGTCGATCGTGAAGTCGAACTCGTCCGGCAGGTTCCTGCGGTACTTGTCGGTCGACTGGACGTAGTTCGGGTTGCGCACGATCGTGATGTGCGTCCCGTCGGCCCCGTCGTACCCGGCGGTCGGCTTGATCGTGGCGCACGACGAATCGTCGATGCCGTCCTCGCCCTGGATCATGTACGGGCCGGAGGAGATCAGGTCGCGACCGTAGTTGCCCGCGGTCGAGCCGGTGAAGCACTTGCCGACCTCGGCCGGGATCGGGCCGGTGGCCGGCATCGACATCCGCAGGTTGAAGTCGCCGGCGGGACGGGTGAGGTTGAACACGATCGTGCTCGGGTTCGGCGTCGTGATGCCGGAGATGTCCTTCGCCTTCCCGGCGTTGTAGGCGCTCCAGCCCTTGATGACCGTGTAGTAGAAGCCGTACTCGCCGCCGTCGTTCTTGTTG
>CAYXXE010000205.1:0-4142 GCA_964468985.1 uncultured Gaiellales bacterium
TTGACGGTCGAAGATCGACCGAGCAGAGAAGGGCCGCCGCCCCGGTCCGGCGTCTGTAACGCACACTGGCGCAGGCGTGTGGCCCGCTACCGGAAGTCCGGCGCCTCGGAGACGCGAGCTCGGAACTGGGCCGGCGAGAGAACGGGTATCGCGTCGGCAAGGTCGAGAAGATCGTTGTCGCCGCTCACCAAGATCGCGCGCTGCGACGCCGCGAGAGCGATGAGGTAGTCGTCCCCAGGGTCGGCTGATCGGACGGGCGGCGGCACGAGTGGTTCGTCGGTGATCGTCCCGGACTCGCCCAGCCATTGCAGTACCGCTATGGGGTCACTCTCCGGGATCCGGAGTCGCAGCTTTGGGTAGGCGAGCGCGCGTTCGAGCTCCGCAAGCAGCGCGACGGAAACGACGAGCTCGAATGCGCCCTGCTCCCAGGCCCTCAGCAGCCAAGCCGCGTTTCCCGACCGGGAGAGCAGTCCTGAGATGACGACGTTCGGGTCGAGAACGGCCCGCACGGCGTGTCAGGGCGCCTTGGGCCGTGTCGTGTGTTGCGCCTCGACGGCGAGCGTGACCGCCGCTTCTTCCGGAAGGTCGTTCTTCGTCCACAGACGGTCGAGCAAATCGAGTCCGAGATCGCGCCGAAGCGATTCCTCGATGATCTCACTGTCACCCTGCCCCAACCGGGCCGCGCGGATCTTCACCGCTCTCAGCACCGACTCGTCCATTGTGACTGTCGTACGAACCTTCGGCATCAATACATCATAGCATCTCAATGTAATGATCACTCGAACGGACCGGGTTTCGCAGCCTCGCCGGGCGCCTGTGCACGTCGAGCTCTTCGGGGTCGTGCGGATCGCACGAATTTCTCCTGCCTCATGAAGCGATCGACTCTGCGCGGCCCCGCGGAGCCCGCGCAGGCCGGGCATGGATAATGCGGCCCATGCCCTCGGATGGGATCGAGATCCGGCGACTCACCGGGCCGGAGCTCGAAGCGAACCTCGACGGCCTGGCTACCGTCCTCCACGACTGTGTGGCCGGCGGCGCGTCGGTCAGCTACCTGTCGCCGTTCTCGCACGACGACGCACGCGCGGCCTTCGCCGGGTTCGCGGCCCAGGTCGAGGAGGGCAACCGGCTGGTCCTCGCCGCCTTCGCCGACGGCACGCTCGTGGGCACCGTCCAGGTGATCCTGGTACTGCCGCCGAACCAGCCGCACCGCGGCGAGGTGGCCAAGCTCCTCGTCCACCGCTCGGCGCGCCGGCGCGGCGTCGCGGCGTCGCTGATGGCGCGAGCCGAGACGGAGGCGCGCGCCGAGGGCAAGACCCTGCTCGTGCTCGACACCGTGACGGGCGACCCGGCCGAGCGCCTCTACACACGGCTCGGCTGGCACGTTGTCGGCGTGATCCCCGGCTACGCGCTCTACCCTGACGGCCGCCCGTGCGACACCACCGTCTTCTGGAAAGGCATCTGACCCGCCGATGGCCAGGTTGAAGTTCACGATCACGATGTCGCTCGACGGCTACGTCGCGGGGCCGGCGCAGAGTCTCGAGAACCCGCTCGGCGAGGGCGGCCTGCGCCTGCACGACTGGGTGTTCGGGACGCGGACGTTCCGGGCGGCGCACGGGCTCGGCGACGACGGCGAGACCGGGCTCGACGACGACCATGCCGCCTGGGCCACGAACGTGGGCGCCACGATCATGGGCCGGAACATGTTCGGGCCGGTCCGCGGGCCATGGGGTAGGGGCGGCGACGGCGAGGAGTGGACCGGCTGGTGGGGCGACGACCCGCCGTTCCACACACCGGTGTTCGTCCTCACCCACCACGCACGCGAGCCGCTGGCGATGGCGGGCGGGACGACATTCCACTTCGTCACCGACGGCGCAGAGGCGGCGCTCGAGCTGGCCTTCGACGCGGCGGGCGGCCGCGACGTCGCGATCGGAGGCGGCGCCGACACGGTGCGGCAGTACCTGCGCGCCGGCCTGGTGGACGAGTTCGAGATCCACGTCGTGCCCGTCCTGCTTGGAAACGGGGAACGGCTGTTCGACAGCCTCGACGGTGGCCCGGCCGGCTACGAGTGCGTGGGGCTCGTCAGCTCACCCGCCGTCGCGCACTTCACCTACGCCCGCACGGAGTGAGCGGGCTCCCGGGAGGCAACGCCGCCCGGGAGCCTCACGTTTCGCTAAAGGAGCCCCGGGACGGTCTTGTCGGTGTTGTGGCGGAACACGTTCACCGCGCCGACGACCTCGTCCTCGCTGTTGCGGATCGGGAAGACGTTGACGAGCGCGAGCAGGCGGAAGCCGTCCGGCTGCTCGCAGATGACGTCCGCGTTGCGCACCGTGCCGCCGTTCTTGACGACGACGCTCGGCGGCGCGTGCTCGTGCGGCATCACGTCGCCCGACGGGTAGCGCAGGCGGTAGGCGCCGCAGTACTTCTCGGTCGTGCCGAGCTCCGGCGTCCGTCCCCAGGCCTGGATCGCGGCCTGGTTGCACCTGACGACCGTGCCGTCGGTCTCCATCACGTAGATCCCCACCGGGATCTCGTCGATCGCCTCCTGATCGGCCAGCAAGCCCTCGAGGACGAGCTCGCCGTCGTCATCGAGCTCGCCGCGGAACTCGATCGCGTCGAACGCCCCGTCCAGAATCATCTCCCGCGTTCCGGCAACTGCCGACATGAACTTCCTCCTCGAATCGACGACCTGCGTCCGCCGACCCTACTGCCGTTGACACGTCGAGTCGAGCCGTCGATCATTCCCGCCGTGCCGGCCGCCTACCAGTTCCTCGACCACTGGGTCGTGCCGCATCCGATCGAGCGCGTCTACGACGCCGTCGCGACGCCGCTCGACTACCCGCGCTGGTGGGCCGACGTGTTCGTGCAGGCGACGGGCGATGCCGGCTCGGCCATGCCCGGCAACCGGGTGACCGTGCTCGCCCGCGGCTTCCTGCCGTACAAGCTCCGCTTCACGCTCGAGACGACCGAGGTCGAGGCCCCGACGCGCGTCAAGTCCGTGCTCCACGGCGACTTCGAGGGCAGCGGCGAGTGGCGCCTCCGCGAGGAGGACGGCGTCACGATCGCCGAGCTCGACTGGCGACCGATCGTGAACAAGCCGATCGTGAAGACGCTCACCCCCGTGCTGCGACCGTTGTTCCGGTCGAACCACAACTGGACGATGAAACGCGGTCAGCAGCGGATCCTCGAGTACCTCGCGAACGGCTAGCTAGGCGGCTCAGAGCGTCTCGAAGACCCCACGCTCGCGCGACTCCATCAGCGGGAAGAGCTCGCCCGCGCCCAGGCGCTGGAAGTGCTCCGTCTCGGAATGGGCCTGCCAGGCGGCCTTGTCGACGTACTGCTCGTAGATGACGAGCGACCGCGGATCCTCCGGGTCGACGCACGGCACGTAGGCCTCGCAGCCCGGCTCGGTGTTCGACGCGGCCGCCAGCTCGCGCACGACCGCGGCGGCACGCTCCTCGTTGCCCTCCTGCGCCCTCAGGCGCACGACCAAGACATACGACATCGGTTCGACTTCCCTTCGGTCAGCCAGCAGTGACAGGGTTGGTGATCGAGCCGAGCCCGTCGATCTCGATCGTGATCTCGTCGCCGGGCTGCAGCCACACCTTCGGCTCGCGGAACGCGCCGACGCCGGCGGGCGTGCCGGTGAGGATGAGGTCGCCCGGCTCGAGCGTGATGCCCTGCGAGATGAACGCGATCACGTCGGCGACCCCGAACACCATGTTCGCCGTGTTCGACTCCTGCATCACGGTGCCGTTGAGGATCGCGCGGATCGGGAGCGACTGCGGGTCGGGCACCTCGCTCGCGGGCACGAGGTCGCCGACGGGCAGGAAGGTGTCGAGCGACTTGCCGCGCACCCACTGGCCGTCCGCGAACTGCAGGTCGCGGCCCGAGACGTCGTTGGCGACGACGTACCCGCGCACGTGGTCGAGGGCGTCGGCCGCCGCGACGCGGCTCGCCCGCTTGCCGATGACGACGCCGAGCTCGGCCTCGTAGTCGACGTTCTTCGAGATCGGCGGGATCCGGATCGGATCTCCCGAGGCGATCAGGGTGTTCTGCCACTTCGCGAACAGGAGCGGGCGCTCTGGCAGGGCGACGCCCTGCTCCTCCGCGTGATCGCGGTAGTTGAGGCCGACGCAGACGAT
>CAYXXE010000206.1:0-4099 GCA_964468985.1 uncultured Gaiellales bacterium
CGCCGTCGGCCTGGACGAAGTGGATCTGGTCGTAGTCGAGCAGCTCGGTGCCGCCGCCGGCGCCGACAACGGGGACCTTCTCGACCGTCGCGGCGACGGCCGGGTGAGCGGTGGGCCGGGCCGACAGCCGCGCGACGACCCGCTCGAGCCGCTCGGGGTCGACCGGCTTCAGCAGGTAGTCGAAGGCCTCGAGCGCGAACGCCTCGACCGCGTAGCCCTCGTGCGCGGTGACGAACACGATCGCCGGCGGCTCCCCGGCCTCGCCGAGCAGCGCCGCCACCTCCACCCCCGTGAGCCCCGGGAGCTCGACGTCGAGGAAGACGACGTCGGGGTGCGTCGCCCGCGTGAGCTCGAGCGCTTCGGTCGCGCCCGCGGCCTCACCCGCGACGTCCACCTCCGGATGGCGCGCGAGCAGGTAGCGCAGCTCCGACCGGGCCGGCTCCTCGTCGTCGACCAGCAGCGCCCGGATCATTCGACCGGCACCTCGAGCCGGACGACCGTGCCGAACGGGAACGAGCGCAGCCGGACGCCCTCGCCGTAGTGGGCGGTCAGCCGACCGTGCACGTTGGCCAGGCCGACGCCCGTCCCGTCGCCGCCGGCGGCCGGCGCCTGGTCGAGGCTCCGCGGCTCGAGGATGCGCTCGATCACCTCCCGGGCGATGCCGCGGCCGTCGTCGCGGACGGTGACGCGCAGGCAGCCGCGCCGGACGCGGGCGCGGATCAGGAGGTGGAGCGTCCGGTCGGTCTTGCCGTGCTTGACCGCGTTCTCGACGAGCGGCTGGACGAGCAGCGGCGGCAGCCGGACGGCGCGCGATGCCGCGTCGACGTCCACGGTCACCTGGAGCTGCGACCCGAATCGCGCCTGCTCGAGATCGAGGTAGCTGCGCACGTGGTGGAGCTCCTCCTCGAGCGTGACGAGCTCGCCGGGTCGCGCGAAGGTGCCGCGGAGGTGGTCGGCGAACGACAACACCAGGCTCCGCGCCCGGGCGGGATCGGTGCGGATGAACGCGGCGATCGTGTTCAGCGCGTTGAAGACGAAATGGGGCTCGATCTGCGCCTGGAGCGCCGTCGTGGTCGCCGCCGCCAGCTCGGAGAGCTGCAGCTGCGCCGACAGCTGGTCGCCGAGCGCCTCGAGGGTGGCGACCGCCGACTCCGTCAGCGGCGAGCCCGTCGACGAGTACGCGACGACCGCGCCCGCCGGGCCGTCCGAGAAGCGGAGCGGGACGACGGCGGCGGCGCCGAGCGGACAGGCGGGGTGCCGGCACTCGGCGCGGATCCCGAGCGGAGCGAGCAGCGGCCGGCCCTGCGCAAGCGCCTCGTACACGGGGCGGATCGGCTGGTCGCCGGCACCGTGATGGTCGGCGCCGACGCCGACGTGGGTCAGGACACGCTGCGTGTCGGTGACGGCCACCGCCCCGTAGCCGAGCTTCTCGAACAGCTCGTAGGCGACCGTCCGGGCGGCCCGCTCGGTCAGGCCTCGGCGGAGCTCCGGCAACGTCGCCGCCAGGAGCTCGAGCACGGGCGCCGCTCGACGCGGCCTGCGAACCCGGGGCATAGCCTGTGATTGTGCACATCGACGACGAGATCCTCGCTCCGCTCCGGGCGCGCTTCGGCGAGCCCCGGCGGCTCGCGTGGGCCGGCGAGATCTCCGCCCGCGAGTACGGCGTCGCCACCTACAACCCGCTGCGACGCCACGACGTGACGCTGCTGATCCTCGATCCGGCCGAGCGGCTGGCCCTGATCCGCAAGCCGCACTTCGGCGACGGCGTCTGGCGGCCGCCCGGTGGGGGCGTCAAGCCGGGCGAGGACTTCGAGGCCGCCGCCGTCCGCGAGGCGCTCGAGGAGACCGGCCTCCGCGTGACGCTCGACCGGTACCTCGTGGCCACCGACGCCGTCTTCACGCACGACGGGACGGTCCTGCCGTGGCGAACCCACGTCTTCTCCGCGCGGACCGCCGACACCGAGCTCTCCCCGCGCGACCACGACGAGATCGCGGGCGCCCGCTTCGGCACCCTCGACGAGCTCGGCGGCCCGCTCCGTGAGCGCCTGCTGGCGACCGGCCACGCCTTCTGGCGCTACCGGGTCGCCCTCCACGACGCCGCCCTCGCGGCACTCGCCGAAGCCTGATCCGGACGTGGCCCCGGCGGAGGCCACTGTGGAAAAGCTCTCAGGTTCGTCTCAGATACGTCTCAGACACCTCTCCGAGCGGTCTCAGAGAGGTATCGGAGACCGGCGGTCAGTTCTTGCGCGCTCTGACCGCCGTTCCGTAGGCGCAGATCTCCGTCCAGTTGCCTCCCATCTCCGAGGTGTCGAAGCGCATCGCGACGATCGCGTTCGCCCCTTTCGCCTCGGCCTCCTCGGTCATGCGCTGGACGACCTCGTTGCGGCTGTCGACCAGCGCCTTCGTCATGCCCTTCAGCTCGCCGCCGAGAATCGACTTCAGGCCGGCGCCGAGCTGCGAGCCGATGTTGCGCGAGCGGACGGTGAGACCGAAAACCTCGCCGAACACCTCCTCGATCGAGTAGCCGGGCAGTTCGTTCGTGGTCGCGATCAACATGCTTCCAGCACCTCCAGAACCTCGGGGATCGACGTGACGCGTGGACCCTCCCACGCCTTGACCTCGGGCCACAAGGGCTCCTCGCCCGCGCGGTGGATCAGGAGCGCCCGGAGGCCGGCGCGCTCCGCCCCGGCGAGCTCGTCGTTGGCGCCGTCGCCGACGAAGAGCGCCTCGCCCGGGACGACCCCGAGCAGCCCGCAGCAGAGCTCGTAGATCCTCGGGTCGGGCTTGGCGAGCCCGACCGACGACGAGAACACCTCGGCGTCGAACAGGCCGGCGAACGCCGTCTCCGGCCAGAGCACCTCGACGTCCTCGGTGCAGACGGTGATCAGCCCGACGAGGAGCCCGCGCTCGCGCAGCCGGCGGAGCGTCTCGATCGCGCCCGGCCGGGGGACGAGCGACTCCCGGACATACTCGAGGCGGATCGCGCACACCTCCTCGATCAGCTCTGCCGCCACGCCCGCGTCGGCGAGCGCCTCCCGGATCGGCGCGACGTACCGGTTCGCCGACTGCGGCCAGCGACGGTCGAAGTCGCCGCCCGCGATCGCCGCCGCGCGGGCGAGCATCGCGTCGGCGGCGGCCGGGTCCCAGTCGATGAGCGTCTCCCAGAGGTCGAAGATCACGGCCCGGAGCGGAATCACGCCACCGAGGCGCACAGCACCTCCCAGGCCCGGCGCACGTCGGCCTCCGTCGTGCGCGCGTTCCCGATCGCGAGCCGGATCACCGACTGCCCGCGGAGCCGCGTCGTCGCGACGAACAGCTCGCCGGTGGCGGTCGCACGCCGGGCGAGCTCGTCGTTGTCGGCCTCGCGGTGGCGGAAGCAGACGGTCGAGAACGGGTGCGCGGCCACCACCTCCCACCCCGGCTCGGCGTCGACCCACGACGCGAACAGCTGCGCCAGCCGCACGTGCTCGCGGATCAGGGCACGCAACCCCTCGGCGCCGTACATCCGGAGCACCAGCCAGAGCTTCAGCGCGCGGAAGCGGCGCCCGAGCGCCGGCCCGTAGTCCTTCAGGTCGACCGCCGCCGACGTGGCGGCCAGGTAGTCGGGGACGAGCGCGAACGTCTCGTGGAACACCTCCGGGCGCCGCGTCCAGAGCGTCGAGCAGTCCATCGGGGTGAACAGCCACTTGTGCGGGTTGACGACGACCGAGTCGGCCTCGTCGACGCCGTCGAGGCACCAGCGCAGCTCCGGGCAGATCGCAGCCGAGCCGGCGTACGCCGCGTCGATGTGCAGCCAGACGCCGGCCTCACGGCACCGCGCGGCGAGCTCCCGCACCGGATCGACGGACGTCGTGCCCGTCGTGCCGACCGTCGCGACCACCGCGGTCGCGTCGTCGAGCGCGAAGTCGGCGCGCATCCGGTAGTCGTCGTCGACCGCCACCGGCCGGTAGTCGAGCCCGACCAGCCTGGCCGCCTTCTCGACGCTGAAGTTCGCCTGCTCGGAGCCGTAGACGACCCCTCCCGGTCGCAGCGTGCGCGCCGCCGCGAGCGCGGCGACGGTCGCCGTCGACGCCGTGTCCTCGATGTGCCCGTGCCAGCC
>CAYXXE010000207.1:0-4096 GCA_964468985.1 uncultured Gaiellales bacterium
CGCGCGAGACGCGACTAGAGCTCTGCGAGCAGCGCGCCGAACCGCGTGAGCGCCTCGCGCAGGTTCGACTCCGAGTTGGCGTAGCTGATCCGGAGGTGGTCGCGGCCGGCGCGGCCGAACGCCGAGCCGGCGAGCGTCGCGACGCCTGCTTCGTCGAGCAGCCGTTCGGCGAGCTCGTCCGCCTGCAACGGCGTCCCCGAGACGTTCGGGAAGGCGTAGAAGGCGCCGGCAGGCCGCGGGCAGCGAACGCCCGGCAGCGCGTTCAGGCCGTCGACGACGATCTCGCGGCGGCGGACGAACTCGGCCACCATCGAGCGGACGGCGTCCTGTGGCCCGTCGAGAGCCGCGACGCCGGCCAGCTGCACGAACGGCGGCACGCACGAGGTCGAGTTGACGAAGAACCGGGTCAGCGGCTCGACGAGCGCGCCCGGCACGGCGGCGAAGCCGCAGCGCCAACCGGTCATCGCGTAGGTCTTCGACAACCCGTCGAGGACGATCGTGCGCTCGGCCAGGTCGCCGTAGCTCGCGACACTCGCGAACGGCTCGTCGTACTGCAGTTGCGAGTAGACCTCGTCGGAGAGCACCCACGCCCCCGATCGCTCGAGGATCGCCGCTGCGGCCTCGGCAGTTGCGGCGCCGAGCGCCCCGCCGGTCGGGTTCTGGGGGTAGTTGAGGATCACGAGCCGGGTGCGCGGCGTGAGCAGGGCCTCGAGCCGGCCGGGGTCGAGCGAGAAGCCGTCCTCCTCGCGCAGCTCGAGCGGCACGGGCACGGCGCCGGCGAAGCGAATCGCGGACTCGTAGATCGGGAAGCCCGGGTCGGGGTAGACGACCTCGTCGCCGGGGTCGCAGCAGGCCAGGATCGTGAAGAAGAGGAACGGCTTGGCGCCGTTCCCGACCAGGCAGCGGGCCGCCGGGGTCTCGACGCCGCGGGTGCGCGTGAAGTAGGCGGCGATCGCCTCCCGGAACTCGTCGAGGCCCGCCGACGGGCAGTAATGCGTGTGGCCGGCCCGCAGCGCCGCGATCCCGGCCTCGAGCACGTGATCCGGCGTCTCGAAGTCGGGCTCGCCGATCTCGAGGTGGATGATGTCGCGTCCGCCGCGCTCGAGCCCCTTCGCGCGGGCGAGCACGCTGAAGGCCGTCTCGGTGCCGAGCCGCCCGAGCGACGCGGCGAGCGGCGGGTCAGCCATCGATGCGGGCACGGATGAAGGCGTGCCCGTCGCGGGCGAGCTGCTCCTCGCTCGCGAACATCCGGCGCCAGATCTTGGTCGCGCCCGCGAGATCGGGGAGGGCGTCGCCGAACGCCTCGATCCCGATCCAGCCGTCGTAGCCGAGCTCGTCGAGGCCGGCGAAGGTGGCGTCCCAGTCCACCTGGCCCGCCCCGGGGGTCGAGCGGTCGTTCTCGGAGGCGTGGACGTGCACCAGCACGTCGGCGCAGGCACGGAGCGCGGCACGCGGATCCTTCTCCTCGATGTGCGCGTGGAAGGTGTCGTACATCATCCCGCAGTTCGGGTGGCCGACCGCCCGCGCGAGCGCGGCGGCGTCGGCCGCCGAGTTGACGAGGTACGTCTCGAACCGGTTCAGGAACTCGAGGGCCAGGGTGACGCCGACGGTCTCGGCGTGCTCGGCGGCGGCGCGGAGGCTCTCGGCCGAGCGCGCCCGTTCGTCCGCCGTCGGGCCCTTGCCGCTGAAGACGCCGAGCGGCGCCTGCAGCGGCCCGCAGAGCAGGGTGGCGCCGAGCGCCGCGCAGGCGTCGAGACTTGCGTTCGTGGCCGCCAGGCCGGCGGCGCGGACGGCGGGGTCGGGGCTGATCGGGCTGTCGGCCTCGGAGCGGGCCGTCACGCCGATCGCCTCCAGGCCGAGCGCGCGCAGGCGCTTGCCGAGGCGCTCGTACTTTGCCGTCTCGGCGTCGAAGATCGGCACCTCGACGCCGTCGTAGCCGATCTCGGCGAGCAGCTCGAAGGTCGCGTCGTAGTCGGGGCCGGCCACGTCCGTCGACCAGAGCAGCATGTTCATGGCGAGCTTCACGAGGACTCCTTGCCGAGAGCGGTATCGAGGTACCCCTTGGGGAACGTGCCGGCGATCGTCCAGCCGCCGTCGACGTAGAAGACCTGGCCGGTGACGTACGACGACTCGTCGGATGCGAGGAAGACGGCCGGCCCGACCATGTCGGACGGCTCGCCGACCCGGCCGAGCGGGATCAGCGGCGCCCAGGACTCGACGTACGTCGGGTCGTCGGCCAGGTTGCGCTCGGTGTTCGTCGCGCCGGGCGCGAAGGCGTTCACCCTGATCCGGTCGGCGGCGAGCTCGCCCGCCAGCTGGATCGTGAGCGCGTTGATGCCGCCCTTGCTGGCTCCGTAGGCGCTGAGGTTGCGGAGCGCCTGCGCGGCGACGACGCTCGAGACGTTCACGATCGAGCCGCCGCCGCCCGCGCGCATCAGCTTCGAGGCCTCCGACGAGCAGAAGAAGGTGCCCTTCAGGTTGGTGTCGACGACCCGGTCCCAGACCTCCTCGCTCGGGTCGGCCAGGTCGACCCAGCCGGTGACGCCCGCGCAGTTGACCAGCACGTCGAGCGCCTCGATCCGGCCGAACATCGCGTGGATCTGGCCCCGGTCGGAGACGTCGTACGCGAGCGCCAGCCCGCGCCGCTCGGGGGCCAGCGCCGCGATGACGTCGGACGGGTCGGCCAGGTCGTTGACGTGGACGACCGCGCCCTCGGCCGCGAGCCCGACGGCGAGGGCCCGACCGATGCCGCGCCCGGCCCCGGTCACGAGCGCGGTCTTCCCGGCCAGCCGTCCGCTCATGGAGGTGAGTCTATTCCTCGCTTCGCAGATAGATTCGATCGATGAGCTTCGCTCCGCTCGCTGGAATCAAGGTCGTCGATCTCACCTCATCGCTGGCCGGCCCCACCTGCACCGAGATCCTGGCCTCCCTCGGCGCGGACGTGATCAAGGTGGAGCATCCCGGCCGCGGCGACGAGGCACGGGCCTGGGGGCCACGCTTCTTCGCGGGCGGCAGTGCGATGTTCTACGCGGCGAATCGCTCCAAGCGCTCGCTCGCGCTCGACCTGACGGACGAGCGGGGCCTCGAGGCGCTGCTGCGCCTGGCCGACGGGGCGGACGTCTTCGTCCAGTCGCTGCGCGCCGGGACGGCGGAGCGTCGCGGGCTCGGCGTCGATGTGCTCCGGGCGCGCAACGAGCGGCTCGTCTACTGCTCGGTCGGCGCGTTCGGCGCAGCCGGGCCGCTCGCCGGGCAGCCGGGGTACGACCCGCTCATGCAGGCCTTCGCCGGGATCATCAGCATCACGGGCGAGCCGGACCGTCCGGGCGTGCGCGTGGGCGCATCGATCGTCGACCTCGGCACGGGCGTGTGGGCCGCGCTCGGCATCGTCGCCGCGTTGCACGAGCGGGCGACGACCGGCCGTGGGCGCGAAGTCGACGTGGCGCTGTTCGACACCGCGCTGTCGCTCGTCGGCTACCAGTTGACCGCTGCGCTCGCGACCGGTGTCGCGCCCGGCCGGTTCGGGACGGCGTTCCCGCTGATCGCGCCGTACGAGGTGTTCCCGACCGCCGACGGCGAGCTGATGATCTCGGCGGCGAACGACCGGCTGTTCGCGACGCTCTGCGAGCGGATCGGCCGCCCCGATCTGGCCGAGGACCCGCGGTTCGCGACGAACCCCGACCGGATCGCCCATCGCGAGGAGCTGCTGCCGCCGATCCGCGAGCGGCTCGCCCAGCGCACGTCCGCGGCCTGGCTCGAGCTGCTCGACGGCATCCCGGTGGCGCCCGTCCAGGATCTCGCCGAGGTCGCGGCGCACCCGCAGACGCGCGCGGGGGGGATGGTGCAGGCGATCGACGGCGTCGAGGCCGTCGGCGTCCCGTTGCGGATCGACGGCGAGCGGCCGGCGCACGAGTCGCCGCCGCCGCTGCTCGGCAGTCACTCGGCCGAGGTGCTCGCCGAGATCGGCTACTCGGAGGCCGACGTCGCGGCGCTCGTCGCGGCCGGCGTAGTAGGCTCGGGCGCATGATCGATACCCCTCAGAAGATCGTCTGCGTCGGCCTCAACTACCGCGATCACGCGGAGGAGCAGGGCGTCGCCC
>CAYXXE010000208.1:0-4080 GCA_964468985.1 uncultured Gaiellales bacterium
TGGAACGGCGAGCGGTTCCTGCTGATCGACACCGGTGGCGTCGACATCGCCGACCCGAGCCCGGTCACCCGCCAGATCGCCGAGCAGGCGCGGGCGGCGATCGCCGACTCCGACCTGGTGCTCTTCGTCGTCGACGCCCAGGCGGGTGTCACGCCTGGCGACGAGGAGCTCGCCGACATCCTGCGCCGGGCGGGCAAGCCCGTGCTGGTGCTCGCGAACAAGATCGACGACCCCTCCCGCGACGACCTGGCGGTCGACTTCCACCGGTTCGGCTTCGGCGACCCGTTTCCACTCTCGGGGCTCCACGGGACGAACACCGGCGACCTGCTGGACGAGATCCTCGACCGGCTGCCGCTCGAGTCCGGCCGGACGATCCCCGACGACGCGATCCGCGTCGCGATCCTGGGACGGCCGAACGTCGGCAAGTCGTCGCTCTTCAACAAGCTCGTCGGCGAGGAGCGGACGATCGTCTCCGACAAGCCCGGAACGACCCGGGATGCGATCGACACCGTCATCGAGCGCGACGGGCGCACCTACCGCCTGGTCGACACCGCCGGCCTGCGCCGCAAGCGCCGCCAGCGGCAGGGGATCGAGTACTACTCGGAGCTGCGCGCGCTGGAGGCCGCGGAGCGCGCCGACGTCGCGCTCGTCCTCTTCGACTCGAGCCAGGGGATCGTCGAAGGCGACATCCACGCGGCCGAGGTGGCGCGGCGGGCGGGCTGCTCGACCCTGATCGTCCTCTCGAAATGGGACGAGTCGACCGTGTCGATCGAGGACGTCCGGCCCGAGCTGCAGCGCCGCCTGCGCCAGCGGCCGCCGTTCATCACGACCTCGGCGCTGACCGGGCGGGGGATCAACCGCCTGCTCGAGCGCGTCGCCGAGCTCTACGACAAGCATGTCGGCCGCATCACGACGGGCGAGCTGAACCGCTTCCTGGCCGAGCTGAAGGAGGCGCGCCAGGCGCCCTCGAAGGGCCGCCGCAGCCTGAACCTGCTCTACGGCGCGCAGGTCACGACCCGGCCGCCGCGGTTCCGGTTCACCGTCAACGACCCGGGTCTCGTCACCCGCGACTACGCCTACTGGGTCGAGAACCAGCTCCGCGAGCGCTACTCCCTGGAAGGGGTGCCGGTGGCGATCGACTTCAGGAAGCGCCCGGAGTAGGGGCCGAGATGCGGTTCGTGGTCGCCGGCGGGGGAGCCTGGGGCAGCGCGTTCGGCAAGCTCCTCGTCGAGCGCGGGCACGCCGTGAGCCTGGCGGTCCGGGACCCGGGGCGGAGCTATCCGTACGGGCTGGTCGCGGAGCCGTTCGCCGAGGCGCCGTTCGGGGCGGCCGACGTCGTCGTCGTCGCGGTCGCGAGTCACGCGTTCGCCGCGGTCGTCGGGCAACTGCCCGGCGGCGCCCCGGTCTTGAGCCTGGCCAAGGGCCTCGATCCGTCCACCGGCGACCGCCTCTCGACCCTCGTCCACGGCCGGCCGGTCGCCGTCCTCTCCGGGCCGAACATGGCCGACGAGGTCGCCGCGGGGCTGCCGGGCGCCGCAGTCGTCGCGAGCGAGGACACGGGCCTGGCGCGCACGCTGCAGGAGGCGATCAACTCGGGCGTCTTCCGGGTGTACGTCAACGACGACCTGATCGGGGTCGAGCTCTGTGCGGCCGCGAAGAACGTGATGGCGCTCGCCGCCGGCGCCGTGGACGGCCTCTCGCTCGGCGACAATGCGAAGGCCGCGCTGATCACGCGCGGGCTCGTCGAGATGGCGCGCCTCGGCGAGGCGTGCGGCGCCGAGCCGGAGACGTTCTCGGGCCTCGCGGGGATGGGCGACCTCGTCGTCACCTGCTGGCACCCGCTCGGCCGGAACCGCCGCGCCGGCGAGTTGATCGCGCGGGGCGCGACGATCGAGGAGGCGAAAGCCAGGATCGGCCAGGTCGTCGAGGGGCTCGCGACCGCGCCGGTGCTCCGCGACCTCGGCCGCCGCCTCGGGATCGACCTCCCGGTCACCGAGGCGGTGTGCGCCGTGCTCGAGGGGATGCCGCTGGCCGAGCTCGCCGCGAACCTCATGGGCAGGCGCCCGACGGAGGAGTAAGCTTCGGGTCATGCGGAAAGCCTGGCCCATCCGCTCGTCCGTTCTCGCGTGCTCCGCCCTGCTCGTCGCCGTTGCGTTGAGCACGGCCGCCTGCGGCAGCAGCGGCGGCGGCGGGGGAGGCGGTGGCGGCGTTTCCGGCAGCGCGGCCGGCATCGTGCCGGGCGACGCGCTCGCCTTCGTCACGGTCGACTCGGACCTCGGCTCGACGCAGATCAAGAACGCCCAGGCGGTCCTCGACAAGTTCCCGTTCCACGTCTCGCTGCTCGCGCAGCTCGAGCGGGCCGCCGGGTCGACCGCGAACGGCGCGAAGCTGGCGAAGGTCGAAGGCTCGATCGGGCCTCAGACCGACCTCGCGGTGCTCGAGGTCGCCGGCAAGCCGGCGATCGTGCTGCTGACGAAGCCCACGAACGCCGCCACGTTCACCTCGACGCTCGGCCCGAAGGCGGTCTCGGAGACGCTCGACGGCTGGACGGTCGTCTCCGACTCCCAGGCGGCGCTGGACGCCGTCAAGAGCCGCACCTCGAACCTCTCGGACGACGCCGCCTTCAAGGCCGCCGAGAAGGCCCTGCCCGGTGACGCCCTGGTGACGGCCTTCGCCGGCAAGGCGGCGTTCACGTCGCTCGCGGCGGCCGGCGGCTCGCGGGTGAAGGTGAGCCCCGGAACCGGTGCGCTGATCGGCTCGAAGGTGAACTGGCTCTCGGCGGCCGCGACGTCGCACGACGCGGGCATCGAGGTCGAGCTGCACGCGAACACCACGCAGGCGCTGCCGAAGGTCGCGAGCCGGTCGCTGTCCGGCGAGATTCCGGGCGGCGCGCTGGTCGCGCTGTCGTTCGACGGCTCGAGCAGCCTGGGCGGGCTCACGAGCTCGGCGCTCGCCGAAGGCGGCAGCACCGCCGGCGCCGCGGTCGGCAAGGTGCAGAAGTCGCTCGGCATCAGCGTGCAGGATCTGACGCAGGCGGTCAGCGGCCCCGGCATCCTCTACATCAAGCCCGGCGCGCCGCTGCCGGAGCTGACGCTCGCGATCGAGCCTGCCGACGCCGCGCAGGCGCAGCAGACGGTCGCGAAGCTCCTCGCGAAGCTCACGAAGGGTGCCAAGCCGACCACCGTCACGGCCGACGGCGTCACGCTGCAGGACATCTCGCTCGGCCCGGTCGGGATCTATTACGGCACCTTCGGCGGCCAGCTCGTCGTGACCGACAGCCAGGCCGCGATCGGCGAGCTCCAGGCGAAGGACAACCGGCTCTCGGGCGACGACGCGTTCAAGGCCGCGAGCAAGGCGTCGGGGCTCGACCTCTCGGATCCCGCCTGGCTGTATGTCGACCTGAAGAACGGGATCCCCGTTGCCGAGTCGTTCGCGTCGCTGGCCGGCACGAAGCTCCCGACCTCGGTCGGCGGCAACGTGAAGCCCCTGCAGAGCTTCGTCGCCTACGGCACGATGGACGGCCAGGACACCTCGGCCGTGCTCTTCCTGCAGACCGGCTAGCCGCGCTCCCCGGCTGGGGGGAGAGCCGACTTCGCTAACGTGGCGCGCGCGATGGGCGGCCGCAGCTTCGTCTTCACCTCCGAGTCCGTGACCGAGGGACACCCCGACAAGGTGGCCGACCAGATCTCGGATTCCGTCCTCGACGCCGTGCTCGCGGACGACCCGCTGGCGCGCGTCGCCTGCGAGACGCTGATCACCACCGGCCTGGTCGTCGTCGCGGGGGAGATCAGCACGTCGACCTACGTCGACATCACTCGCGTCGTCCGCCACCGCATCGCCGAGATCGGCTACACCCGGGCGAAGTACGGCTTCGACGCCGAGACGTGCGGGGTCGTCGTCGCCCTCGACGAGCAGTCCCCCGACATCGCGCAGGGCGTCGACACCGCCTACGAGGTGCAGCACGACCCGGGTGACGACGATCCGCTCGACCGGGTCGGCGCGGGCGACCAGGGGATGATGTTCGGCTACGCGTCGAACGAGACGCCCGAGCTGATGCCGCTGCCGATCATGCTCGCGCAC
>CAYXXE010000209.1:0-4019 GCA_964468985.1 uncultured Gaiellales bacterium
TACTTCGCCGAGACGAAGGGCTGCGCGATCTGCATCGCCCGCTGCCCGTGGAGCCGGCCCGGGATCGCCGACAACCTGCTCGTGAAGCTCGCCCGGCGGCGCGAGCGCCTCGCCGCGGCCGCGACAGCCGACTGACCGCCCTCGGGCTCAGGCCGCTCAGGCGCCCGCGATCCGCTCGTAGAGCCCGATGAGCTGGTCGGCGATCCGGTCGACGTCGTGCAGCCGCTCGACGTAGGCGCGGCTCGCGGCGCCGACGCGGCGGCGTTCGGCGGCCGATTCGACGAGCGGGCGCAGCCGCTCCGTCAGCGTCTCGGCGGTGGCGGAGACCACGGGGACGGTGAGCCCGTAGGCGGCCTCGGTGCGGCGGAGGGCGTCGTCGTGGAGGTGGCAGACGACCGGCTTGCCGAACGCCATCGCCTCGATCGCGAACATGCCGTACCAGCCGACCTTCAGCTGGTCGACGACGATGTCGGCCTGCCTGTAGCGCTCCCGCGCCTGCGCGTTCGGCAGCCCCTCGACGAGCTCGAGGTCGACGGGGAGCTCGCGGCAGGCTGCGATCACGTCGTCGGTGCCTTTCTTCCCCCGGTTCGAGGGGGCGTGCACGACCAGCGGCCGCGCCCGGTCGCCGGGCGGCTGTTCCGGGTAGGCCGCCAGGTCGAGGCCGGGCAGGACGACCTCGGCGCCCGGCAGCCAGCGCTCGTCGTCGTAGTTGCCGACGATGCGGGCGTCGGCCGCGGCCGTGTACTCGAGCTCCTCGGGGGTCTTGCCCCGGATGTCCGAGCCGAGGAAGTGGTAGACCGACTTCTTCCCCGTCAGGCGGAGGATCCTGAACTGGACGGACTTCGGGACGAGCGTCAGCCCGAAGTAGAAGTGGAAGACGTCCGTGTCGGGCAGCAGCCGGGCAAGCGCCCGCGACTGGACGAGCAGCCGGCGCGCGAGACCGGCGGGTCGATCCAGCGACCAGTCGGCGTCCGGGTGGAGCCGCTGCCGCTCGAAGACGACGAGCCGGGCGTCGACCCCCTTCCGGCGCAGCGCCTGGACGTACTGCCACGGGATCCCCGCCACGTTCAACGGGCAGTGGACGACACGCAAGCCCGACGCCCGCGCGGGCGCCGAACGGTGGGTCACGCGGCCGCGTCGAAGAGCTTGATGAACCGCTCGCCGGTCTGCTCGTAGCCGAGCTTGCGGTAGAGCGCGTGGGCGGCGATGCGACGGCTGCCCGACTGGACGACGACGCCGAAGCAGCGCCACTCCCGGGCGAACTGCTCGAGCGCGTCGACGAGTGTTCTGCCGACGCCTCGCCCCTGCGCGGCCTCGTCGACGATCAGCGTGAGCAGGACCCCCATCGGGTCGTCGCCTTCCAGGATCCGGAGTGTCTGCAGCATCCCGACGCCGACGACCGAGCCGGCGTCCTCGGCGACGAACAGCCCGACGTGCGGGTCCGACAGCAGCAGCGACAGCCGGTGCTCGAAGGCGGCGGGCGAGCCCGGGTAGCCGAACTGGCAGAACAGGCTGGACACTGCCCCGCAATCGGCCGGCAGCGCGGCCCGTACCGCTATCGCTCGTACAGTGCTGATGCGCCGGAGGCTAGTTCGCGACTGTCCGAAAACCGCCCCCGCGGGACATGCCGTAACCCCCCCTTAACGTTCGGCCTCACCGTTCCGCACGCCGAACCCGTCGGGCCGTCCGAGCAGCGTCCGGTCGAGCGAGAGGAGGCGGGCCGGGCGGAACGCGAGCACGAGCGTGGGGAGCCCGAGCCCGACGTCGCGGAGCATCGTGCCGAGGCCGACGCGCTCGCGGGCGAGGCCTCCGAAGCAGCCGCAGTCGAGTGAGAGCCCGCGCGCCCAGGCCTGGGCCTGCGCGACCAGGAACAGCACCATCAGGAGGCAGGCGCCGATCGCGGCCACGCGCGTCAGCAGCCCGACGAGCAGGTAGAGGCCGACCAGCACCTCCACGAACGGCAGCGTGTATGCGAACGGCGCCTCGAGCGCTGCCGGGAGCAGCCGGTACTGGTCGACCTGGGCGTGGAAGTGCTCGAGCCCGGCCAGCTTCGCCCCGCCCGCCGTGAGCCAGATGCCGGCCGCCGCCAGCCGGATCAGGAGCCCTGCGAGCGGCTGCAGGCGCTCACGCATGGCGGGCCGCGGCGAGGACCTCCTGGCGCAGGAGCGCGTCCGGCTGCTCTCCGTCCGTGCTGAAGGCGATCCGCCCGTTCGGGTCGATCACGTAGAAGGTCGGGAACGACTGCACCCGGTAGGCGGTCGACGCCGCTCCAGGATCGCCCGGCGACGTGAAGCTTCCCGCGTGCGAGCTCGGGTCGACCAGCGCCGGGTACTGCAGGCCGTAGTAGCGATGGAAGGCGAAGACGCTCGGAGCCGTCTCGCCGTCGGCGTCGACGGAGAGGAAGGCGACCTTCGCATGCGGGAGCGAGGTGTAGAGCCGGTGCAGGTGCGGAGCCTCGGCGTTGCAGTGGGGGCACCAGGTGGCGAAGAACTCGAGCAGGACGGCGCGGCCGCGGTAGGAGGCCAGGCTGACCTTCTGCCCCTGCGGCGTCTCGAGCGTGAAGGACGGCGCGACCGTGCCGACGGCGAGGAGGCCCGTGTTGCTGGGCGCGCCCGCGGCCGAGGCCGGCTGTCCCTCGATCTGCCCGACGCCCGGCTCGGTCGTCGGATGGAACCCGACGGCTGCCGCGGCGCTCACGAGCGCGGCCGGCGCGTTGCGGTCGGCTGCCGACGCCGCCGCAGGGCCGGGGAGCTTCGTCGTCGACCGGGTCGCGAGCAGCGCCGCCACGACGATCGCGACGACGACCACGACTCCGCCGCTCGCGGCCCACACGATCCTCGTCGTCTGGTTGCCGTGGCGCTGCTTGCCCACCGGCGGCGGCAGCGGGGCCCGCCGCTCCTGCTTCAGTCTGGCTGCCTTTCCCATGTGTTCGTCTCCTGTCCAGGTGCGTGACGAGGTGACCCCCCGTCGGGTTCGACGCACGCGGCCGTCTCCCGCGTCGCGGGTGGCAGGTGCGCAGGCGATGGCAGGAGCTAGCGCGGAGGGCCGCGCTCGGCGTACCCGGCGGCCGCGACCGCGACGCGGGCGGGCGAGAGCACGAGGGCGAACCACGGCACCAGCCCGTCGCGCGTCGCACGCCGGTCGGCGTGCGCGCCGGCGCCGAGCGACCGGCCGAGCTGCTCGGCAGCGCGCAGCAACAGGCGGGCGGCGAGATACGCCGCGGCGGCGAACGGCAGCTGCAGCGCGAGCCCGGGCAGGAACGTCGGTTCGAGCGGCACTCCGACGAGCGTTCCGTGCGCGATCAGGCTCTCGAGGTGCTCCTGCAGCACGAACGCGATCAGAGGCAGCGCGGCGAACTGCCAGAGCGTCGGCGCCGTCCGGCGGGACGCTCCCTGCCGCGCTGTGCGCCCGTGCAGCAGCAGCGCAAGCACGACGAACGCCAGTCCGGCCCCGCCGACCGTCGGCAGGAGGCTCAGATAGCCATGCCCCGACTGCTGCAGGACCTGCGCCCGCGTCCACGCATCGGGGTAGACGAGCCGGAATGCGAGCCAGTGCGCGGCCTCCGTCCCACCGAGCAGCAACGGGACGCACAGGAGCCAGAGGACGAGGCGGCGGTCCAACTCTGGACACATCGTAGGGCAGAACCCGGCGAGGTCCGGGCGCCGCTTCGGGACCGCCCGGTCCCCTAGACTCCCGTCGTGGCCGTTCTCGCCGCCGGACGGATCCGGCACACCGTCGCCTTCACGCTCGTCCACCCGGAAGGCTCCGACGAGGAACGGGCCTTCCTCGCCGCGGGCCGGGAGCTGGCACGGCTCCCGGGCGTCGAGGCGTTCGAGATCCTGCGCGAGGTGAGCCCGAAGAACGGCTACCGCTTCGGGATCGCGATGGAGTTCGCCGGGCAGGGCGCCTACGACGCCTACAACACGCACCCCGACCACGTCCGCTTCGTGCAGGAGCGCTGGCTCGTCGAGGTGGCGGACTTCCTCGAGCTCGACTACGCCGTCTGACGTGCCGCCGTC
>CAYXXE010000210.1:0-3991 GCA_964468985.1 uncultured Gaiellales bacterium
GGCCGCGAGCGATCCGGACGAGGGCGGCTCGACGCTCGGTGGCGGCATCGCCCTCCTGCGTCGCGACGCGCCGGCCCGCACGATGGTGCTCCTGCTCGGCTCACAGAGCATCGCGCTCGGCGCGCTCGACGTCCTGTACGTCGAGCTTGCCCGGGGCGTCCTGCATCGCGGGGGCGACTGGGCCGGCTACCTGTGCGCGGCCGCAGGTGCCGGGGGCGTGGTGGCGGTCGTCGTGACGGCCCGGCTCGTCGGCCGCCCGCGGCTGGCAGTCTCGCTCGTGGCATCGCTCGCGGTCTGGTCGCTCGCCTTCCTGGGGCTTGCCGCATTGCCGGGTGTCGTCGGGTCGCTGGTGCTGCTCATCGTCGCGGGCGGCGCGCAGACGATCTTCGTCGTGACGGGCAGAACGCTGCTCCAGCGCATCGCCCGGCCCGGTGTCCTCGCACGGGTCTTCGGGCTCCTGGAGGGATTCGAGATGGCCGGCTTCGCCGTCGGCGCGCTCATCGCGCCCGCCCTGGTCTCGCTCGGCGGGCCGCCGGCGGCGTTCGTCGGCGTCGGTGCGATCCTGCCGGTGGTCGCTCTCGTGGCCGGTCGCCGCCTGCTCGAGATCGACCGGCATGCCGACGTGCCGGTCGTCGAGATCGCATTGCTGCGTGCGACGTCGCTCTTCGCGCCACTCGCAGCTCCGACCCTCGAGTCGCTTGCGCGCTCGCTCGAGCCCCTCACCGCACGCGCAGGCAGCGACATCATCCGGCAAGGGGACGAGGGCGACAGATTCTTCGTCATCGCGGATGGTGAGGCGGACGTCGTCGTCTCGGGGCGTCACGTCGCGACCCTCGGGCGCGGGGACGGCTTCGGCGAGATCGCCTTGATGTACGGAGTGCCGCGGACGGCGACCGTGACGGCGCGCACCGACCTCCGGCTCTACGCGCTCGAGCGCGAGGCGTTCCTGCTCGCCCTGACGGGCCACGCCAGGGTTCACGGCACGGCGCAGCGGCTCGCCCAGGAGCGGCTCGGGAAGCTCAACGGCCTGCCCGCCACGGCAGCGCCGGCAGCCTACGCCGCGACGGCCGGCGCTTCCTCGGAGAGCGTGTAGCGCCCATGCCGGGGAGCTGAAGCCGGTCCGTCGCGGGCGAGCCGGCTACCAGCGCGGCCGCAGCCGCTCGATCTGCACCCACCCGTCCCGGATCAGGTCGGCCTCCGCGGCGAGGAAGCTGTCGTCGCTGCGCCGCCGCTCGCCCCGGCTTCGGCGCGGCCGGCGCGGGGCGGTCGAGTCCCACGAGAGCCGGTTCATGCCTGCACCGCGTGGACGTCGGCGGTCGCGGGAGCCCGCGTGATCGTGATGTCGCCGCTCGCGGTGCGCGCCTTCAGGTCGACGAAGGGGCCGTCGCCTTCGGGCTCGTCGGCGCCCAGGTCGAGCTCCGAGCGCGCTTCGCCGCTCACGGTCGAGCAGTCGAGGTGGACGCGCGAGCCGCGTCGGATCCCGATGCGCACGTCGCCCGACGCGGCATTCACCGAGACGGCGCCGGCCCTGACGGCGCCGATCGTCGTGTCGCCGCTGGCGGAGTTCGCCTTCACGTCGCCGCCAACCGAGCCGATCCGGATGTCGCCGCTCGCCGTGTTGGCGGCCAGGTCGCCGGTCACCGACTCGATCGCGACGTCGCCGGAGGCCGTGTTCGCCGTCGCGCGGCCGCCGACGGAGCGCGCCGTCAGGTCGCCGCTCGCGCTCTTCAGCGAGAGGGCGCCCCTGGCGTCCTCGACCGCGACGTCTCCCGACGCCGTCGCCACGTCGACCTCGCCCAGCTCGCCGCGGGCGCGCACGCCGGCCGAGCGCGTCCGCGTCCTGAGGTCGCTGCCGGGCGGGCAGCTGACCCGGCATGTGATGCTCTGCCGGCGGAGCGAGCCGAGGCTCCACGACTTCGGCCGCGCCGGGACGTCGACCACGACCTCGCTCCGGCCGTCGGCCTGGTGCAGCTCGACGCGCGCGGCGTCGACGAGTTGCTGCGACTCGGCGTCGTGGGCGACCAGCTCGACCTCGACGCGATCGGTCGGCCCGGCGTCGATCTCGATCTCGCCGGCGGTGAGCTGGATGTCGAGCCGTACGGCTCCTGTGATGTGGAAGCTCTTCTGCATGGTCGTCTCCTAACTCCGTCCGTAGCCGGACAGGCGCTTGCCGGTCGTCGGGTGCGACGGCCGGGATTCCGTGGCGCGGGCGATCGCGCGGACGAGCCACGCGTTGGTCGACACGCCCTCGCGCGCCGCCGCCCGTTCGACCGAGGCCTTCAGCGACTCGGGGAGCCGCAGGCTGATCCGGGCCGAGTGATCCTCGGCCGCCGTGCCGCCGTCGCCGGGCGTGTCGTCCACGAACACCAGCTCCGGCTCCTGGCCGGCGAGGCGCACCTCGACATGGCCGGCGGGGAGGTTCGAGGAGACCTCGACCGCCGCCTGCGACAGCAGCTCGTACACCCGGAGCCGCAGGCTCGAGCCGAGCGCCGACGCGAGGCGCCGGGCGATCTGGCCCGCCCGCTCGTCGCCGAGCTCGGCGAGGCTCTGCAGCTCTTCCTGTAGCTCCTCGAGCACGATCGTCAGGTTCATAGTGACATCACTATGACATCATTCCCGATGTCTGTCAAACAGCATCGCTTGGCGAGCGGTTGCCCGTGAACCGGGCGGCCGGTTCCAGTAGCCTTCGCTCGGGTGCGCCGCGGCTCTGTCATTCAGCTCGTACTCCTGGGCCTGGTCGCAGCTGCGATCACCACTGCCGTGGCGCTGCTCATCCCCTGGCTGCCCGTCGCGGCAGGCAAGGAGGCCCAGCGGATCGACTTCGTCTTCTGGTTCACGACCGCGATCGCGATCGGCGTCTTCGCGGTGGTGGCGGCCGTGCTCACCTTCGAGGTCTGGAAGTTCCGGGCGCGGCCGGGCGATGACTCGGACGGCCCGCCGACCCACGGCCACACGGGTCTCGAGATCGCGTGGACGACCGTCCCGGCCGTCCTGGTCACGGCGATCTCGATCGTCAGCGCCGTCATCCTCTCGCAGAACGGGCACGCGACGGCCAATCCCTTCCATGTCGAGGTGATCGGGCAGCAGTTCGCCTGGACGTTCACCTATCCGAACGGGACGAGCTCCGGCTCGCTCACGATCCCGGAGGGGCGCAGCACGATCCTCGACATCACCTCGAAGGACGTCATCCACTCCTTCTGGGTCCCGCAGCTCGCGCAGAAGCAGGACGCGGTGCCGGGCCAGCACAACCGGCTCGTCATCACGCCGGTCGAGACCGGGACGTTCCCGGTGATCTGCACCGAGCTCTGCGGGCTCGGCCACGCGCTCATGCGCAGCCACGTCGACATCCTCTCGCCGGCCGACTTCGCGAAGTGGGAGGCCAACGGTGGCAAGACCACCACCGACCCGGGCCTGGCCGTCTTCCAGCAGAACGGCTGCGGCGGCTGCCACACGCTGCAGGCGGCGGGGGCGAACGGGAAGGTCGGCCCCGACCTCGACAATCTGAAGCAGGAGGCGACGAAGGCCAACCGCGGCCCGCTCGCCGCATTCGTCAAGGAGTCGATCGTGAATCCGGCCGCGTACCTCGAGCCCGGCTACACCGACCAGATGCCGCACACCTTCGGCCAGCAGATCCCGGCCGCCTCGCTCGACCAGCTGGTGCAGTATCTCGTGGCGAACGCGAAGTGAACCGACCCAGATGACCGAGACCGCCGCCCCCACCCACCACGACGAGCACGGCCACGGCCACGCGGCCCCGCCGCCGCCCACGGGCATCCACCGCTGGACGGCCCCGGGCTGGCTGCGCGTCCTGTGGGTGACGCCGATCGGGTTCGGGTTCGGGATGGGCCTCGTCGTGCTCGTCCGCTGGCTCGCCTCCTGGCACCCGATCTTCAAGGGCTCGGACATCGTCGTCGTCGAGCTCGTCACGACGCCGCTGTTCTTCCTCGGCGGCCTCGGCGGCTTCGACTACTGGCTCTACTACATGAGCGGC
>CAYXXE010000211.1:0-3989 GCA_964468985.1 uncultured Gaiellales bacterium
CCTCGCGGGCCGGCCGGTAGTAGGCCGAGATCTGCCAGCCGGGCAGGTCGGGGAGGGTCTTCGGCAGGAAGTTCTGCTGGATGAGCGTCGCGACGCGGAGCTCCTGCTCGATGCGCTCGCGCGACCGCGCCTCGGCCTCCTGGCGACGAACCAACTGCGCTACCTGGAGCGCCGGGGCCGCCTGTGCCGCGAGCGAGACGAGCAGCTTCTTGTCGTCCGTCGAGTAGGCCTGGTCGGAGAGCCGCGGGCCGAGATTGACGAGGCCGATCAACTCGCCCTGGCTGACCAGCGGGACGACGAGCTTCACCCCGGCCTCCCGAAGCGCCTCCACCGCCGGCGAGGCGAGCTCGAGGCCGTCGACCTCGACCACCCCGGGTGCGGATTGGAAGTACGCCACGATCGGGTCGTTCGGCGAGATCTCGATCGGAACGGCATCAGGCGCGGCGAGTGCCGCCACGGCGACGACGTCGTCGGCCTGCGTCGCGTCGACCGTGCGGCCGCGGCGGCGGATCACCCGCGTGATCGAGTGTGTCAGTGCGCTCATCGCTCTCCCTTTGTACGGCACGACCGTCCGGGGATCGTTACGAGGCGGAGTTCGCGCGTCCAGTCGGCGCCGCACCTGTCCACGCCTGGTGGGCGAGGTAGCCGAGGAGGCCGACGATCAGGAACCCGACGATCGGGTGGAGGATGCCGACGGCCGGCACGTTGCCACCGGCGATCGCGAGCACGATCGCGACGAGGACGAGCAACGGGGCGCCGAGCACCGACAGCACCCGGCGGCGGCCCAGTCGTGCCGCGAGCGCGAAGACGAACAGCAGGAGGCTGCCGAGGAACAGCAGATAGCCGAGGGCGATGTGCGGGCCGAAGCCGTGGTCGAACTGCTTGTGCGTCACGGAATGCAGCTTGTCGGCGTTGTGATCGGCGGCGAACGCGCCGTAGCCGGCAGCGCCGATCTGGACGACGACGGCGACGAACAGCAGGCCGGCCCAGAACCGGTAGATCGAGCGGAAGGCGGTGGTCATGGCGGTGCTCCTTTGGGCGAGGCAGGGATCGGCCGATTTCTACCCTCGCGACCGTCCGGAAATCGTTACGGAGTTGATGGAGCGCGGCCGTTCGTTGCGTACGATCGAGCGCGATGGGTGGACAAGTCTTCCAGCTCCGCCTGCTCGGCACACCCGTGGCCGCGGTCGGCGGGGTGCCGCTCGCGGTCGATACGCGCAAGGCGATCGCTCTCGCTGCGTATCTCGCGCTCGAGGAAGGCGCTCATTCGCGCGACACGCTCGCGGGCCTGCTCTGGCCCGACCACGACCAGGACCGGGCGCGCGCTGCACTCCGTCGGACGTTGTCGACGCTGCGCGGGGCGCTCGCCGCGCTCGGGGCGGATCGCGTCGTGGTCGTCGACCGCGATCAGGTCTCCTTCGACCACCGGTGCCTCGAGCTCGATGTGGACGAGTTCAGGCGGCTCGCCGTCGCCGACGATCCGGCGGTGCTCGAACAGGCGGTCGCACTGCATCGTGGGCCGTTCATGGCCGGCTTCGGGCTGCGCGACAGCGTGGCCTTCGACGACTGGCAGTCGTTCCGCGCGGCGACGCTCGCGCGGGAGCTCGCCACCGTGCTCGACCGGACGGCGGACGGCCTCGCCGCGCGAGGAGCGGTGCCTCGTGCTCTCGAGTCGGCCCGGCGCCGCCTCGCGCTCGACCCGCTCCACGAGCCCGCCCACCGGCGCCTGATGCAGCTCTACGCCGCCGCAGGCGAGCGGAACGCCGCTCTCGAGCAGTACCGCGAGTGCGTCCGGGTGTTGCACCGCGAGCTCGGCGTCGCCCCGCTCGAGGCGACCACCGCCCTGTACCGGGCGATCCGTGAGGGAAGCGACGGCGCTGCCTCCACCGTGGAGCCTGTCGGCGCCGCGCCGGCTGAGCCGCGCGGCCATCCCATGGTCGGGCGGGCGCGGGAGTGGCGCGCGCTCCTCGAGGCGTACGCGAGCGTCTCCACCGACGGGCGGCTCGTCGTGATCGAGGGGGAGTCGGGGATCGGCAAGAGCCGGCTTGCCGCCGAGCTGCTCGGCTTCGCGCGCGCCGGCGGGGCCGTGGCGATCGGTGTTCGCTCGTTCGAGGACGAGGGCAGCCTGGCGTTCGGAGCGGTGATCGATCTGCTCCGCGCGGCGCTCCGGGACGGGTCGCCTGCAGCCGTCGACGCCAACGGCTCTGCCGAGGCCGCGCGGCTCCTGCCGGAGCTCGGGACGCCGCCGACGCCGTCGCTCGCCGATCCGGGCGCGCAGGCGCGGTTCTTCGAGGGCATCGCCCTGACGCTGCTCGGCGCCACCGCGGGTGAGCGCCCGGCCGTGCTGCTCGTCGACGACGTTCACTGGGCCGACTCGTCCTCGCTCGACGCCCTCGCGTATCTGGCGCGCCGGCTGCGCGGCCGGCCGATCCTGCTCGCGATCGCCTGGCGGCCCGAGGCGACGCCTCCCGGTCATCACGCGCGGCGCATCCTGGCGGAGGCGGCTCGCGACGGGCTCGCGACGACCGTCTCGCTCGGGCGCCTCAGCCGCGACGACGTCGAGGAACTGGTCGCCGCCGCCGGAGCGCCGGCAGGTCTCTCAACGCGGCTGTTCGACGAGACCCGCGGTCTGCCGTACTTCGTCGTCGAGTACCTCGACTCGCTCGACGACGCGACGTCGGACTGGCCGCTGCCGACCGGCGTTCGCGACCTGCTCGAGGCCCGACTGGCGTCGGTCGGCGAGGTCGCCGCCCAGGTGCTGGTCGCAGCCGCTGTCCTCGGCCGTGCGTTCGACGCCGACCTCGCGCGCGACGTGAGCGGTCGCAGCGACGAGGAGACCGTGACGGCGCTCGAGGAGCTGACCGCCCGGGGTATCGTCGCCGAGGTCGACGGCGACGCCTACGACTTCCGGCACGAGCAGGCCCGCAAGGTCGCCTACGAGCGCACGAGCCTCGGCCGGCGGCGGCTGTTGCACCGGCGGGCGGGGGAGGCGATCGGCCTGCGCTCGCGTGGAGGAGCTTCGGCCGGGGTCGTCGCGCAGCACCTCCGGCTGGGCGGGCGCGAAGCCGAGGCTGCGGAATGGTTCCGGCTCGCCGGCGAGCATGCCCGCGGGCTGTACGCGAACGCCGAGGCGCTCGCCCACTTCCGCGAGGCGCTCGCTCTCGGCCATCCCGCCGCGTCGGCGCTGCACGAGGCGATCGGCGACCTGCAGACGCTGGCCGGCGACTACGGGGCGGCGCTGGCCAGTTACGAGGCCGCGGCGGCGCACGCGGCCGACGGCGAGCTGGCGGCGATCGAGCACCGGATCGGCCTCGTCCATCACCGCCGCGGCGAGTGGGAGCTGGCGGACAGCTCGTTCCTGGCCGCGCTCGAGTTGGCGCCCGCGGACGGGACTGCTGCTCGCGCCCGGATCGTTGCCGACCGCAGTCTCACCGCGCACCGCCGGGGTCGCGACCCGGCTGCGCAGGAGCTCGCGGAGGCGGCGCTGCTGCTGGCCGCGGACGCGGGCGACCGCCGTGCGCTGGCCCAGGCTCACAACCTCCTCGGCATCCTCGCGAGCGGCCGCGGTGACTCTGTCGAAGCACGGCACCGGCTCGAGGAGAGCCTTTCACTCGCGGACGCCGAGCAGGATCCCGCCGCGCGGGCGGCGGCGCTCAACAACCTGGCGCTCGTCCAGCGTTCCGACGGAAAGCTCGACAGCGCGCTCGAACTGACGGTCGAAGCACGCCGTCTCGCGGCGGTGGTCGGCGATCGTCACCGCGAGGCGGCGCTCGCCAACAACGCGGCCGACCTGCTGCACGCCGCGGGCCGCGAGGAGGAGGCGATGGAGCTCCTCAAGCAGGCGGTCGCGCTCTTCGCCGAGATCGGCGAGCGAGGCGTCCGCGAGCCCGAGATCTGGAAGCTCGTCGACTGGTGAGCAAGCCCCGCCGACCACCCCGAGGACGCCCGCCCGGCGCAGCCACGTCCGGTCGAGCTACGTCTGGTCGAGC
>CAYXXE010000212.1:0-3978 GCA_964468985.1 uncultured Gaiellales bacterium
ACGGTGATCGGCCAGATCTCCGGCCCGCGCGTCACCCGCTACGAGCTCTCACTCGCGCCCGGGATCAAGGTCGGCAAGGTCGCCGGCCTCAAGGACGACCTCAGCTACGCCCTGGCGACGACCGAGATCCGCATCCTGGCGCCGATCCCGGGCAAGCAGGCGGTCGGCGTCGAGGTGCCGAACCTGAGCCCGAACCTGGTCACGCTCGGCGACATCTTCGGCGAGGTGCCCGCGACGGCGAGCCCGCTGTCGGTGTGGCTCGGCAAGGACATCTCCGGGGCGGCGGTCTGGACCGATCTCGCCCGCATGCCGCATCTCCTGATCGCCGGCACGACCGGCTCGGGCAAGTCCGGCTGTATCAACGCGATCCTGACCTCGATCCTGCTGCGCGCGACACCCGACGAGGTGCGGCTGATCCTGATCGACCCGAAGCGGATCGAGTTGAACTACTACGAATCGATCCCGCACCTTCTGACGCCCGTCGTCTCGAGCCCCAAGGAGGCCTCGGCGGTGCTGCTCAACGTCGTCACCGAGATGGAGCGCCGCTACGAGCGACTGAGCATCGTCCGGGCCCGCAACCTGCCCGAGGCGAACCGCGCGTTCCGCAAGCGCGGCGAGGAGGAGCTGCCGTACCTGCTGGTGGTGATCGACGAGCTCGCCGACCTGATGATGGTGAGCCCGCAGGACGTGGAGGACGCGATCATCCGGCTCGCGCAGAAGTCGCGCGCGGTGGGCATCCACCTCGTCCTCGCGACGCAACGCCCCTCGGTCGACGTGATCACCGGGATGATCAAGGCGAACGTCCCGTCGCGGATCGCCTTCGCCGTCTCGTCCCAGACGGACAGCCGCGTGATCCTCGACCAGAACGGCGCCGAGAGCCTCCTCGGGCAGGGCGACATGCTGTTCAAGCCGCTCGGCACCTCACGGCTCCAGCGCGTCCAGGGCGCCTTCGTCACCGAGGAGGAGGTCGCGCTCATCGTCGAGCAGACCCGCACGCAGCGGCCGCAGACGATCGACGAGTCGTTCCTCGAGGCGCCGCAGGTGTTCGCCGACGACGGCTCGGGCGACGACGGCGAGTTCGACCCGGACGAGGACGACCTGCTCGACCGGGCGATCGAGGTGGTCGTGACCGCCCAGACCGCCAGCGTCAGCCTCCTCCAGCGCAGGCTCCGGGTGGGCTACACCCGGGCCGGGCGGCTGATCGACATGCTCGAGCGCCGCGGCATCATCTCGCCCTACGAGGGCTCGAAGCCGCGCCGCGTCCTGATCTCCGAGCACGATCTCGAGCGCGTTCCGAACCTCGAATAGCGGCTCCCCGTGTGTGTGTCGATGCGGTCGGTTAGCATCGCACCCATCGACTGCATTCGAGGAGGAGGAACATCTTGCTGAAATCACGCCTCGCCGTTGCGGCGCTCGGCAGCGTGTTGGCGATCGCGATCGCCGTCACGGCTGCGGGCACCGCGGCCGGTGGCAACAAGACGCACAAGGCGTCGTTCACCGCAGCTCTCGTGAGCGACATCGCCGGCTTCAACGACAACGGGTTCAACAAGAACCAGCTCAAGGGCCTGAACGAGGCCGCCAAGAAGATCGGTGGCACGGCGGTGCCGCTCATCTCGCACTCCGCGAGCGACTACTCGCCGAACTTCAACACGGCGATCCGCAAGGGCGCCAAGGTCGTGGTCGCCGCGGGCTATCTGCTCGCGCCGACGATGAAGATCTACTCGAAGAAGTTCCCGAACGTCGACTTCGCGATCACCGACGACTCGTACACCGACGCCGGTGGCGGCAAGAACGTCGAGGGCCTCACCTATGCGACCCAGGAAGGCGGGTGTCTCGTCGGCATCCTGGCGGCCGAAGAGGCGAAGAAGATGGGCGGCAACACGATCGGGGCGGTCGGCGGAATCAAGATCCCGCCGGTCGACTCGTACATCGCCGGCTACAAGTTCTGTGCCGACAAGGTCGTCCCGGGTACGAAGGTGCTCGTCCAGTACTCGAACGACTTCGCGGCAGCCGACAAGTGCCAGACCGTCGGCCAGAACGAGATCGGGCAGGGCGCGAAGGTGCTGTTCCAGGTCGCAGGCGGGTGCGGGCTCGGCGCGCTGAAGGCCGCTGACGACGCCAAGATCTGGGGCATCGGCGTCGACGCGGACGAGTACAACGACGCGAAGCGCATCCTGACCAGCGCGATCAAGAAGACCGACGTCGGCGTGTACGACGCGGTCACGCAGGCGGCGGCCGGCAAGTTCCAGGGCGGCTCCGACCTGCTCCTGAACCTGAAGAACAACGGCGTCGGCGTCGGCCGGATCAACCCGTCCGTGCCGAAGTCGTGGATCACGCTCATGAACAGCTACAAGGCGAAGATCATCGCCGGGACGCTCAAGGTCCCCGCGACGCTCGGCAAGTAGCCGTCGAGGCAGCGGAAGTCGCGAAGGGGCGGGCCTCGTGCCCGCCCCTTCGCGTACGTATTAGGATCGCGACGTGACCGAGGAGCTCGTGCTCGAGATGCGGGGTATCCGGAAGGAATTCCCCGGCGTTCTCGCCAACGACGACGTCGACCTCGACATCCGCAAGGGCGAGGTGCATGCCCTACTCGGAGAGAACGGCGCGGGCAAGTCGACGCTGATGAACATCCTCTGCGGGCTCTACCACCCCGACGCCGGCGAGATCCTGCTGGAGGGAAAGCCCGTCACGTTCGCGTCGGCGCGCGATGCGATCCAGGCCGGGATCGGGATGGTCCACCAGCACTTCATGCTCATCCCGGTGATGACGGTCGCGGAGAACATCGTCCTCGGTGTCGAGCCGGTCCGCCACGGACTGCTGGACGAGGACCGGGCCGAGGCCAGCGTGCGCGAGCTCTCCGAGCGATTCGGCCTCGCGGTCGAGCCGGGTGCGCTCGTCGGCGAGATCACCGTCGGCCAGGAGCAGCGCGTCGAGATCCTGAAGTCCCTGTATCGCGGTGCCGACATCCTCATCCTCGACGAGCCGACCGCGGTCCTGACGCCTCAGGAGGCGCACGAGCTGTTCGGCATCATCGAGAGCCTCAAGGCCGACGGGAAGTCGATCATCTTCATCAGCCACAAGCTGGACGAGGTGCTCGCGATCGCCGATCGCATCACCGTCCTCCGGCGCGGGCGGAAGATCGAGACCGTGCCGCGCGAGGGCGCCACCGAAGCGTCGCTCGCCCGCGCGATGGTGGGGCGCGAGGTACTGCTGCAGGTCGAGAAGGGGCCGTCGCAGCCCGGCGAGGTCCTGCTCGCGGTCAACGATCTCCAGGTCTTCGACGACCGGGGCATCGAGAAGGTGCGGGGCATGTCGTTCGAGGTGCGGGCGGGCGAGATCGTCGGCATCGCCGGCGTCGACGGCAACGGCCAGACGGAGTTGATCGACGCGATCACCGGCCTACGGCGGATCGCCGGTGGCAGTGTCACGGTCGCCGGCCGGACGCTCGAAGGCGCGAACGCGCGCGACATGCTCGACGCAGGGGTCGGCCACATCCCGGAGGACCGCCAGCGGCGCGGGCTGGTGCTCGAGTTCTCGATCGCCGAGAACATCGCCCTGCACGACTATGCACGCGCTCCGAACGCGAAGTGGGGCTGGCTGTTCCCCGCGCGCCTGATCGAGCGGGCGAGGCGCCTGATCGTCGAGTTCGACGTTCGCGGCGGCGGGCCGCTGACGCGCGCAGGCGGCCTCTCGGGCGGCAACCAGCAGAAGCTCGTCGCCGCACGGGAGATCGCGCGCGACCCGAAGGTCCTCGTGGCCGCGCAGCCGACGCGGGGGCTCGACGTCGGCGCGATCGAATATCTGCACCGGCGCATCGTCACCGAGCGCGACCACGGCCGGGCCGTGCTCCTGATCTCGCTCGAGCTCGACGAGATCCTGTCGCTCTCCGACCGGATCCTGGTCATCTACGAAGGCCGGATCGCCGGCGAGCACGCAGGCGACGTCTCCGAGCAGGAGATCGGCCTCGAGATGCTCGGC
>CAYXXE010000213.1:0-3967 GCA_964468985.1 uncultured Gaiellales bacterium
CCCGAGGAGATGATCTGGGACTGCGTCACGTGCGGCGCGTGCGTCGAGGCGTGTCCCGTCTCGATCGAGCACGTCGACCACATCGTCGATCTGCGCCGCCAGCTCGTGATGGTCGACTCCAGCTTCCCCGCGGAGGCGGAGCCGATGCTGCGCGACATCGAGCGCTCGTCGAATCCGTGGGGTAAGCCGCAGACGGAGCGGGCCGACTGGGCGTCCGAGCTCGGTGTCCGGGTGCTCGAGGTCGGCGACACGCCGCCCGAGGTCCTGTACTGGGTCGGTTGCGCCGCCTCGTACGACGAGCGCGCGCGGGCATCCGCGGTGTCGACTGCGAAGCTCCTCCAGGCCGCGGGCGTCGACTTCGCGATCCTCGGCCCACGCGAGTCGTGCACCGGCGACCCGGCCCGCCGGATGGGCAACGAGTACGTCTTCCAGAGCTTCGCGGAGCAGAACGTGACGACGTTGAACGAGTCGCGGGTGACGAAGATCGTCGCGAGCTGCCCGCACTGCTTCAACACGCTCGCGAACGAGTACCCGGACTTCGGCGGCAGCTACGAGGTGCTGCACCACACCGAGCTGCTCGCCGAGCTCGTGCGCGACGGCCGGCTCGCTCCGGCCGCCTCCGAGACGCCGATCACCTACCACGACTCCTGCTACCTGGCACGCCACAACGACGTCGTGGAGAGCCCTCGCGAGCTCGTCGCCGCCGTCGGCAAGCCGGTCGAGATGGCGAGAAGCGGCAAGCAGACGTTCTGCTGCGGCGCCGGCGGCGCGCACATGTGGATGGAGGAGCGCGGCAGCGCGATCAACGACAACCGCGTCCAGGAGGCCGCCGCGACCGGAGCCGGGACGCTCGCCGTCGCGTGCCCCTTCTGCACGGTGATGCTCGACGACGGCGTCCGGGCGGCGGGGAAGCAGCTCCGTGTCGTCGACGTCTCGACGCTGCTCGCCGAGTCGATCGCTCCGACGGTCGACGGGTAGGGTCGGCGGGTCTCAGCCCGCGACGGCGGCCGGTAGCCGTCCGAAGCGCAGGACACCCGCCCCCGTCAGCGCCACGAGGCAGGCTGCGGCGACCCAGAGCCCGTCGGGCGACCAGCCGAGGAGCGCGCCGCCGATGGCCGGCCCGAGAGCGAAGGCGGCGGTGAAGGAGAGCCCCATGAGCGACATGTACCTGCCGACCAGCGCGGGCGGTGCGAGCTGGGCGACCGTCGGGCCGATCACGGACGCGTGGATGCATTCACCGATGCCGCAGAGGATGCCCGCGAGCGCGAGGACGGCCGTCGCGGCGAACGGAGAGCCCGCGGCCGAGCTTGCAAGCACGATGAGGCATGCGGCCGCCCAGATCCCACTCATCACCGCGAGCGCGGTCGTGCGGCGGCGCCGCTGGACCGCGTGCGAGATCGGCAGCGCCGCCAGGATGATGAAGGTGGTGTTGACGAGGAAGATGAAACCGATCTCGCGCTCGTCGACGTGCGCGTTCCCCTCCGCGTAGGCAGGCAGGATGTTGGCGAAGAGCGTGTAGCCGACGACGATGAAGGCGACGTTGGCGGCCATCAGTGCGAGAAACGGCCGGTCGCGGCCGACGGCGCGGAAGCCCGCCGCCCCATCCGCGCCCGCCGTGCGGCGCGAGGCCCGAGTGGGCGGGATCAGCACCAGGACGACGAGCGCGTAGGCCAGGAACGTTGCGCCGTCGATGAGGTAGAGGAGGCGGAACGACGACGGATCTGCGGTCGAGGCGATCAGCCCGCCGGTCGTCGCCCCGAGCGCGATGCCGAGGTTGACCGTCACGCGGCCGAGGGCGAAGGCGGAGGCGCGCGTCTCGGCGGTCGTCAGGGCGGCCAGCAGCGCCGGGCCCGCGGTGGTGCCCGACCCTGCGCCGATCCCGGACACGACCGAGCAGGCGAACGCCTCGGCCGGGTGGTGGACGAACCCCATCAATCCGTAGCCGACGGTGCTGAAGAGGGCGCCGCCGCCGAGCACGAGCTTGCCGCCGATCCGGTCGAGCAGCGCGCCGAAGGGTGGCGCGGTGACTGCCGCGACGGCCATCACCGTGGCCAGCACGAGGCCTGCGGTCGTGGTCGAGAAGCCTCGGACGTCGTGCAGGTAGATGATCTCGAACGGAAGGATGACGCCGAGCCCGAACAGGTTCACGACCGTGCCGAGCTGCAGGATCCACACGGTGCGACCGAACCGCGGCCACCAGTCCCGGTCGGTGCTGCGAGCCGGCATAGAGAGAGCTATATCCAGTCCGCCGGACGTGGTCCGGCGCGGTGCGACCCGCTGCTACGCCGTGACGGCGGCTGCCACCCGGGCGACGGCCGGGCCGCGCGCCGCGAGCGCCGAAGGCGTGAGGCGCAGGACCGGCGCCGAGACGCTGATCGCCGCGACGACTGCTCCGGTCTGATCGCGGACGGGGGCCGCCACCGCGAGCAGGCCCGGCTCGAGCTCCTCGGCCGCGGTCGCGAAGCCCCGGGCGCGCACATCGGCCAGCTCGGCCTCGAGCTGCGCGCGCTCGACCACGGTGTGCGCCGTGAGCTGTTCGAGCGGCCCACGAGGCAGGCGCGCCGCGCCGAACGCGAGGAACACCTTGCCGTTCGCCGCGGCGTGGAAGGGCACCGGGCGGCCGATCCAGTTCGCCGAGCCGAGGAAGAAGCGGCTGTCGCGTTGAGCCAGGTGCTCGACGCCCGTGGGGCCCGGGACGGCGAGGTTGACCGTCTCGCCGGTCAGCTCGGCGAGCTCGTCGAGGGCGCCTGCAGTCAGCTCGATCAGGTCGGCGGCCGGCGACGCCCGCCGGGCGAAGCGCTGCAGCACCGGCCCGGGCCGGAGATTCCCGCGCGCGCCGTCGCGCTGCACGAGGCCTCGTACCTCGAGGGCTCGCAGCAGGCGCGACGTGGTCGACTTCGGAAGGCCGGCGCCGGTCGCGAGCTCGCCGACGCTCTGCGCCCGCTCGCTGTCCATGATCCGTACCAGCAGCTCCGCGGCACGGTCGACGGCCTGGGCGCCGGGAGGTTCGAGCGGCATCGGCTCATGATATGGGACAAGGGTTCCTTCTTCCGAGTCGAAAGCCGCCGGACTCTGATATATGACGCTCGTCGTCCTTCCGAAGGAGCCTCATGCTTTCGTCACTCGAGATTGCCCAGAACGCGACGCTGCAGCCGATCGGCGAGATCGCGGCCGCGGCGGGCCTCGTCGCCGACGAGGTCGAGTCGTATGGCCGGTACAAGGCCAAGATCGACCTCGGAGTGCTCGCACGGCTTGCCGACCGACCCGACGGGAAGCTCGTCTGCGTGACGGCGATCACCCCGACGAAGGCCGGCGAGGGGAAGACGACCACGTCGGTCTCGCTCACGCAGGGGCTCGGCCGGATCGGCAAGCGCGTGGCGCTCTGCCTGCGCGAGGCGTCGCTCGGACCGGTGTTCGGGATCAAGGGAGGCGCGGCCGGCGCGGGGTATGCGCAGGTCGTGCCCATGGAGGACATGAACCTGCATTTCACGGGCGACATCCATTCGATCGGCGCCGCCAACAACCTGCTCGCGGCGATGCTCGAGGCGCATCTGCTGCACGGCAACAAGCTCGGCATCGATCCGCTCACCGTCTCGTGGCGGCGCTGCGTCGACATCAACGATCGCGCGTTGCGCGAGGTCGTCGTCGGCCTCGGCGGCAAGGCGAACGGCTATCCGCGCCAGACCGGGTTCGACATCACCGCCGCATCCGAGGTGATGGCGATCGTCGCGGTCGCGCGCGACCTGCAGGATCTGCGCGCCCGGCTCGGCGCGATCACGGTCGCCCAGACCTACGAGGGCGAGCCGGTCACGGCCGAGCAGCTGCGTGCGGCCGGATCGATGACCGTGCTCCTGAAGGAGACGATCAAGCCGAACCTGGTGCAGACGCTCGAGGGGCAGCCGGCCTTCGTCCACTGCGGCCCGTTCGCGAACATCGCGCACGGCAACAACTCGCTCGTCGCCGACCG
>CAYXXE010000214.1:0-3940 GCA_964468985.1 uncultured Gaiellales bacterium
TCGGCCGGGCCCGCACCGACGGCGTGCCGCCGTACGTCGTCTTCCACGACAGCGTCCTGCAGGCGATCGCGGACGCCCGCCCCGAGACGCTCGGCGAGCTGGCCCAGATCTCCGGTGTCGGCCCGGCCAAGCTCGAGCGCTACGGGCCCGAACTGCTCGACGTGCTCGCGACGGGATAGCCCCTACGTCTTCAGGACGATCGGTGCCTTGAGCTGGGACGGGAGGCACGAGCCGATGTCGACGCGTGCCGAGTCCAGCGTGACCGTCCTGTAGTCGGCCGCGATCCGGCCGCTGAGATGCCCCGTCACATTCGGGTTCGAGAACGAGACGTAGAACGTGCGGTCGGGTCGGGGCTTTGCCGAGTCGCCCGCACCGCCACGGAGGGTCACGCGGTTCCAGCTGCCGCAGTTGACGGCGAGCTTCCACAGCAGGATGTGCATCGTCCCGTCGCTCGACAACTGCAACGTGATGTCCATGTACGGACAGACGTCGTTCGGTGTCGCACCGTTGTAGATCGGAGCGATCGCCCGACTGTCGGCAGACTGCAGGCGCCTCGTCGCCTGCGTCCGGGTCGAGCAGGTCGAGAAATTCACGTTGGGCACGTCGCGGGTCAGTTCGACCGTCCTGGCAGGCGGCGTGAAGTCCTGGTCGGCGAGCCTCGGCGTGACGGTATAGGTGCCACGCGGGAGCGTGAGGGAGTAGGTGCCGTCCTTCCCGGTCGTGGTCGTCTCACGCCCGGAACCAGTGGCCGTGACAGTCACCCCCTCGACCGGCGTCGGCCTCTTGCAGGTTGCGGCCGCGCCACTGCAAGCGGAGGCGACGACCTTGCCGGAGAGCACGTAGCCGCCGGTCACCTTGACGGTGAAGGAGCCGGAGTTGTCGCCGTAGTAACCGGCGCAGTCCTCGTAGACGAGGTAGAGGACGCCGGGGCCGTCCACGGTCTTCGCGGCGCCGATCATGAACGGCGTCCCGCGTGGGCCGACTCGTCCGCCGACGGCGCCGTAGTTGACGTCGGGGGCGACGCCGGGGGCCAGCGGCCCGAGCGTCCGCGTTGCGCAGGTGTGGCCGGCGCCGAGCGGGTTGCCGGCGGGGCAGTCGGTGCCGGCGCCGCATTTCGCGTCGCCCGAGACCGTGACCCGGACGGAGCCGCCGGCGGGGATGTCGATCCCGGTGCTGACCCAGGCGCCGCTGCCGGCGGGGAGGGTGAACGTCTTCGTCCCGCCTGCGCTTGCGGCGAGCGGTGCCGACGACCGCGCCGCCGCGCCGCCGGCGACCAGCAGCACGATTGCCGCCAACGCGCCGGCGACCAGTCTCGAATCCCGCAGCATCAAGCCTCCGCACTCGCCTGCCCGAATGGCCGCAAGCTATCGCATCTCGCGGAACGCCCAGTGCTTCGCACGCGGGAAGCGTGTCGCTCACATCTGATGCGTCAGGTGATAGCATCAGATGTATGACTCGGACGACCATCGATCTCGATGCGGCGGTCCTTCGCCAGCTGAAGGAGCGGAGCCGTCGTGAGGGCAAGACGCTCGGCCAGCTCGCATCCGGCCTGCTCGCGGAGACGTTGCACCGTGACCGACCGGCGGCTCCGAAGCTCGAATGGACCTCGCAACCGATGGGCGCTCGCGTCGATCTCGAGGACGAGGAAGCTGTCCAGCGGGCCCTCGACGACCGGTGAGCTTCACGGTCGACGCCAACGTCCTGCTCTACGCCTCCGATGAGGCGAGCGCGGATCATTCGCGTGCGAAGGAGTTCCTCGAGCAGGCGGTCTCGGGCGACGATCTCGTCTATCTGTTCTGGCCGACCGTCATGGCGTACCTCCGGCTCGCCACCCATCCCGCGATCTTCCAGCGGCCCCTTCCACCCGCGGTCGCCGTCGCCAACATCGAGCGGCTGCTCGACCACCCTCGCGTCCAGACCGCGGGTGAGCGCGACCGCTTCTGGCACTCGTTTCGGCAGGTTGCGGGCGAAGCCGATGCCCGTGGCAACATCGTCCCCGACGCCCACGTCGTCGCGCTCATGGTGGAGAACGGCGTCCGCACGATCTGGACACGCGACCGTGACTATCGCCGCTTCACGGGGATCGAGGCCCGCGACCCGTTCGCGTGAGCCGTTCCGTCAGGCGTCGAGCGCGGACAGCAGCAGGTCGAGCAGCAGCTGCGGGTCGCGCCGGTTGCGCTGGGTCGCCTCGTGGTCGCGCTTGTGCAGCTCGAGCGCGCGCGGATCGGTGAGCGGGCGCAGGCGGCCCTGGCGGATCAGCTCCTCGTCGACGCCGCCGAGGCGCCCGCCGTACGTCGTGTAGACGGGCACGCCGAGCGCCGCCGCCTCGCGGTTCATCGTCCCGCCGGCCGAGACGACGAGGTCGGCGTAGGCGATCAGGCTCTGGGCGTCGACGGAGCCGTCCGGCACGATCACCGAGGGCAGGTCGAACGAGCGGACGTAGTCGCGCTGCTCGTCGGTGCGGGGGATCACGAAGGCGTGGACGTCCTCCCGGCCGCCGACGTGCTCGAGCGTCTGCGGGAACAGCGGATTCGAGTGGCGGTGGTAGAGCGAGACGTCGGGCGGCGGGCGCAGCACGACGAGCACCTTCCCGGGGTCGAGCCCCCAGGCCGCCGGCACGGCGGGGTCGGGCTCGAAGTCGGTGAGGTAGTACTCCTCCTTCAGGCCCGGATAGCGCTGCAGCTTCGGCGGCACCGCCCCGTAGCGGGCGAGGCGCTCGACGGGGATCGAGTCGGGCACGACGACGCGGGTCGCGGCGCGGCAGCCGAGCTGATGCTGCAGCAGCGCCCATTCGTAGTCGAACGTGGTCGCGCTCGGGATCCCGAGCCGGCGTGCCGTGAGCGTCAGCTCGTGCGAGCCGTGGGCGAGCGCGAGGTCGAAGTCGCGGGGGCGCGCCCACCGGCGCAGCGCGCGGAGCCGGGCCTGCAGCTGACGGGCCTTGCCCAGGCGGGAGCGTCCGCCGTGGTGGCCGATGACGGTCGCCTCCAGCCCGTGCGAGGCGATCAGCTGGATCGTCTGCGCGTAGTCGCGGGTGGTGATCTCCACCTCGTCGCCGCGCGCCTCGAGCAGGCGGACGAGCGGCCGGAAGACGAGCGGGTGCGCGCTCGCGGTCATGTCGATCCAGACCCTCATGCGAGGATTGTGTCGAGTGAGGCGTCGCGGTGCGCGCCTTCGACGTGCTGCTCGAACCAGAGCGTGAGCGCGAGCAGGCCCCACAGCTGCCGCGAGTTGTCCTGCCGGCCGGCCACGTGCTCGTCGAGGAGCCTCGCCGCGGCCTCTGGCCTGAGGATGCCCTGGCGGTCGAGCGTGGCGGCCGAGAGGGTCTCGCGGGCGAACGGCGCCAGCTCGCCGCGCAGCCACGCGGCGGCCGGGATCGAGAACCCGCGCTTGCGGCCGTGCACGACCGCGTGCGGCAGGAGCGGCTCGAGCGCCCGCCGCAGGAGGCGCTTCTTCTCGAGGCCGCGCACCTTGTGGCGGACGGGCAGCGAGAAGGCGAAGTTCGAGACGACCGTGTCGAGGAACGGCACGCGGGCCTCGAGCGACCAGGCCATCGAGGCGCGGTCGGTCTTCACGAGCAGGTCGTCGACCAGATAGGTGCCGAAGTCGACGTCCTGGAGCCGCGTCAGCTGCTCGTGGCCCTCGGTCTCGGCGTAGCGGGCCCGCAGCAGGTCGACCGGGTCGAACCCGGAGGTGCGGCCCGTCAGCTCCGCGCGAACGGCCGGGGCGAGGATCTCCTTCCAGCCGTGGTGGCGCTCGAGCGGCGGCAGGTGCGCCGAGCGCACGAAGCGCTTCGCCTTCAGGTCGAAGCTGGCACGGGCCGTCGACGTGGGCAGGCGCTCGACGAGCGGCCCCGCCGTTCGCGCCAGGCCTCCGAGCCGCGCCGCGAGCTGGTCGGCGACGTAGGTGTAGTAGCCGCCGAAGAGCTCGTCGCCGCCCTCGC
>CAYXXE010000215.1:0-3933 GCA_964468985.1 uncultured Gaiellales bacterium
CGTGTGCCCAGTTCGTCCACGCCTGATCGGGTGCGGTGTAGTGGGGATTCTTGGCAACGCTTGTCACCCAGCCGATGACGAAGAACGGGACGAACGCGACCCCGGACAAGGCCATGAGCCGCCGCGGCGGAGGTGCGTGAGCGCCGGTCGCGGGGCCCGGGGAGTGCAGAGCTGTCAAGTCGCGCTCCGCGAAAGAACCGGGGAATCACGCCTAAAGCCCCAGACGGTGCAGTAGACGCCGAGGAAGATCTCCCACAGGAACTCCGGGGCGGTCGCGATGCCTTGCAGAGAGTGCAGCGTGCTGCCGGGATGGTTCCCACCGAACATGATTGCCGTTCCGCTGATGATGATCAGCGGCCCGCCGATCAGGCCAAGCCAGGCCGCCTTTCGCGGCACCAGGCCCGTGCGGTACATCAGATAGCCCAGGATCAGCCCGTTCCCCCAGCCGACCATCCAGCCGGGGCCGAGCAGGAACGTCCAGTCCTTGATCGCCGCGAGCGTGTAGGCGACGGTCCCCTCAGACGCACCCGCTACCTGGTTCCGCAACGTGATGATCCCGAGTACGGAGACGATGCCGACAAGGATGAACGCGCATTCGAAGATCCGCGCCGTCACGTAGCCGATCGCCAGTTCTTCGCTCTGCCGCCGCATGATCGGGACGATCACGACGGCGGTACCGATGTTCGCGATGATCAGGAGGAGCTCGAGGAACGCCCCGAACAAGACTCGCTTGTCATGCCCCGCACCCATGATGTAGGCCACGGGATCCCGGAGCAGCGGCTCGTACAGCAGCAACGCCGGGATCGATGTGACGAACGTGAGGAGGTAGAGCACGCCAAACCAACGCGCTCGCTTCTGGTCGAGAGACATGCCTGCCCTCTATTCCCCGGCGACAGTCACGCAGCCTGCCCGCGCACCACCTTGACCGGCTAGGACGCAAACCTACTCATTCGTGGCGCGAGTTGGAAGGGGCCGCCCGACCTGTCGTTCAACGCAGGAGCGGGTTGTCGTCCGCCTCGGCCGGAGGGCCCGACCATTTTCGGCGGCCGGCCCGACACGGGCGCTACCGAAGCTTCGAGAACAGCCACTCGATCACTCCCTTGCTCGAGGGCGCACTTGCGCCACCCCTCAATCGCAGCTACTATACAACTAAATCGTTGTGAGAAAGGATAGCTGAGATATGGCACTGCCGCACCCCCTGCCCGAAGAGCTCGCCGAACTGATCGCCCGGCGCTTCCGCGCGATCGGCGAACCGACACGCGTCCGCCTGCTCGACCTGTTGCGCGACGGCGAGCTCAGCGTGAACGAGCTCGCCGAGCAACTCGACGCGAGCCAGCAGAACATCTCCAAGCACCTCGTGTTGCTCGCCGACGCAGGGATGCTCGCCCGACGCAAAGACGGCAACCGCGTCTACTACCGGATCGCCGACGAGAGCGTCTTCGCCCTCTGCGAACAGGTCTGCGGCTCGCTCCACGCCCAGCTTTCCGCCCTTGCCGACCTCGTCGGAACCACCACCCGCTGACCGTCAGGAGATTCGCGATGACCAACCACGCGATCGCCAAGCGTGCCGAAGTAGCGGTGGCGCCATGAGCCTCACCGCCACCTCACGTTCGATCCCAGGGACGCTCCGCCAGCAGATCCTGATCGACGGCAAACACCACCTGATCACCGACGAGCCCGAAGCGGTCGGTGGCGACGGCAGCGCACCAGCACCACACGAGCTCTTTCCCGCTGCGCTCGCAGCCTGCGTCTCGACAACGCTCGTCATGTACGCCCGTACGAAGAAATGGGATCTCGGCGACGTGACCGTCGAGGTCGAGTACGACCACCACGCGACACCACGAAGGTTCGAGATCGTCGTTCGCCTCACCGGCGACCTGAGCGCCGGGCAACTCGACCGGCTGGAGAAAGTCGCAGCCGCCTGCCCCGTGCGCCGCTCGATCGAAACCGGCATCGAGTTCCACGAGCGAATCGAGCTCGCCGGGCCGGGCGTCGTCTCCCCGGCGGTCCTGTAGCTCGGGCCGATGGCGCCGGGGTCGGCGCCAATCCGAGCGAAGCTGGGCTCGCTCGCACGCGGGGTCGTCAGGCGTCGTCCGGCGGGTTGCGGCGGAGGTGCTTGGTGGTGGCCCGCTGGCGCTTCGCGCCGAGGCGTCGTTCGCGGGCGGCCTTCGTGGGAGCGGTCGGCGTCCGCGGCCGGCGGATCTTCACGGCCTCTCGTAGTTGCTCGACGATGCGGTCGGTCGCCAGCTCGCGGTTGCGCAGCTGCGAGCGCTCGTCCTGTGCGACAGCCCGCACGACCGGGCCGAGCTTCGCGAGCACGCGCCTTCGCTCGGCCTCGCTCAGCGCGCCGGACTCGGCGACGTCGAAGAGCGCCTCGGCGCGCGTCGAGCTCTTCTGAGCGTGCTGACCGCCCGGCCCGCTCGAGCGTGAGAAGCGGAAGGCGATCTCCGACCGAATAGACTCGACGTCCATGGCTGCGATTCTGCTCGATGTCGATGGTGTGCTGCACGTCTCGGGCACGCCCATCTCGGGGGCCGCGACGGCGGTGCGCGAGCTGCGCGAGCAGGGCCATCGGCTCCGCTTCGTCAGCAACTCGACCACCAGCTCCCGCACGCAACTCGTGGAGCACCTCTGCGAGATCGGCATCGCACTCGACGAGTCCGAGCTGCAGACCCCGGGCGGGGTGGCGGCCCGCACTCTGGCGGGCAAGCGCGTTCTCGCGCTCACGATGCCCGGGCTGCTCGACGATCTGGACGGCCTCCAGCTGGTCGGGATGAACGTCGACGCGGTCCTCGTCGGCGGCGCCGACGAGGGCGAGGAGACCGGCCGGGTCTTCTCGTACCTCAACCTGAACCGCGCCTTCCACGAGATCGAGGCCGGCGCCGAGCTGTACTGCCTGCACCGCAACCGCTGGTGGCAGACCGCCGACGGCCCCCGGCTCGACTCCGGCGCCTTCATCGCCGGCCTGGAGTACGCCTCGGGAGTCGAGGCGACCGTCCTCGGCAAGCCGAGCCCGGCGTTCTTCGCCGCGGCGCTCGAAGCGCTCGAAGCCGATCCGGAGCTGACCTGGATCGTCGGCGACGATCTCGACACCGACATCGCCGGCGGCCGCAATCACGGCCTGAAGACGATCCTCGTCCGCACGGGCAAGTTCCGGCCGGACGAGCTCGCGCACTCGCGCGTGCAGCCGGACGCGATCGTCTCCTCCGTCGCGCAGCTCCCGGACTGGCTCGAAGGCAACCTGTGAGCGACGGCGCCCGCGTTCGCGTCGGCGTCGACCTGATCGAGATCGAGCGGATCCGGGCGGCGCTCGAGCGGCACGGCGAAGGCTTCAAGGAGCGCTGCTTCACCGAAGCGGAGCGCGCGTACTGCGACGCGAAGCCGAACCCGCCGCAGCACTACGCCGGCCGGTTCGCCGCCAAGGAGGCGGTCGGCAAGGCGATCGGCTCCGGCGTCTTCTTCACCTGGAAGGAGATCGAGATCAGGGGCCGGCCGAAGCCGGGCGTCCACCTCTCGGGCCGCACCGCTGCCTGGGCCGAGAAGGTCGGCGCGGGGACCATCGAGCTGTCGATGACCCATTCGCGCGAGCTCGCCGCCGCGGTCGCCGTCGTGGTCGAGGCGTGAGGCTCGAGCCCCTCCTCACCGCGGACGAGACCCGTGCCGCCGAGGAGGCGCACACCGGGCCGCTCGACGAGTTGATGCAGCGGGCGGGAGCAGCGGTCGCAGCCGTCGTCCTGCGCCGCTTCCCGGGACGCGTGACTGTGGTGTGCGGAGCCGGGAACAACGGCGGCGACGGCAAGGTCTGCGCCGCAGTCCTCCGCGACGCCGGCCGTGAGGTGCGGGTCGTCGACGGCGTCGGTGACCTCGGCGAGTCGGACGTGATCGTCGACGCGCTGCTCGGGATCGGGCTGCGCGAGGCGCCGCGCGAGGATG
>CAYXXE010000216.1:0-1470 GCA_964468985.1 uncultured Gaiellales bacterium
CTACTGGGTGCCGTCCGGCAGGAGGCGGGAGGCGGTGAGGCTGGTGCCGATGCTCTGGAAGACCTGCGCCAGCGACGCGGCGGAGTTGCAGGTCTGGCCTTGTGGGACAGGGTCGCAATAGAACCTCGTCGGGTCGGGGGTATTGGGCGTGGTGCTGTTGCGGGCGATCTGCTGCATCGCCTGGAACGGGGTGATGTTCGAGTGGTCGAGGTTGCAGCCGCCGCTCGTCGACGCGTTGTAGGCGATCGAGTACACCCAGGTGCCGGCGTTGGCCGCAGCCTGCGCCGCGGTGACGGCGTCGGCGCACGGGTTCTTGCCGTTCTCCTGGCTCTGCGAGCCGTCGGCGTTGCGGTTCGCGTCGCCGTCGCTCAGGAGGATGATCACCTTCTGCGCGTGGCGGCTCGGGTCGGTGTCGGCGGCGAGGTCGGCCTGGGCGGCGGTGATCGCGCCGGCGTAGTACGTGCCGGCGCCGCCGTTCGCGTTCAGTCCGTAGTACTCGTTGTTCGGCCACGACCCGCCCGAGCACGCGTCCCAGGTGACGGCGTCGACGATGTTCGAGCCGCTGTTCAGCGACGCCGAGTTGTCGGCGAGCTTGAAGTCGTTCGACAGGCTCGTGATCTGATAGTTCGCGCTGGCCGAGTACGACACCTCGCTGCCGTCGAAGTACCAGCCGGGGAACCCGCCGGGGTTGCTGCCGTTGGTCGGCGGGCCGACGCTGAGGTTCGTGCCGCTGACGGCGCTGACGTTCGTGTTGCCGAGCGCCCCGACGAAGGTGAGCGTGAAGGGGCCGCCCGTGTTGCCGCCGACGACGATGTTGCCGGCGCCCATCACCGGCTGCAGCGCCGACTGCAGGCTGGCCGCGGTCGTGGTCGCCTTGGTGAGCGTGCCGGTCGAGTTGCCGCCCCAGCTGACGGTGAACGTCGCCCCGCCGCCGGGGGTGATCGTCACCTTCTCGTCGTGGCCCGGCGCGTACCAGGCGGGCGCGCTGTTGAGGTTGCCAGCGCAGCCGAACTCGAGGCTCAGGTCGGTGTGCGCGCCCGGCGTCGTCGTGTCGTGCGTATAGCCCGCCGGCGTCGAGAGCGACGGGAACACGAGCAGCCCGACCTCGTCGAGCGCCGGGTTCGTGGTGGTCGGGCCGCAGTTGCCGACGACGGTCTGCGAGCACGGCACGAGCGACTTGAGCAGCCGCCGCACGCCGTCCTTCGCGCAGTCGATGTCCTTCGAATTGCCCGACGAGATCGCCTGCGTCCCGTTCTCGTTCTGCACCGTGTCGCCGCAGCCCGAGTCCATCGAGGCGCTGGTGTCGAGCACGACTTCGATGTCGAGCGGGTGCGGGATGCCGCCGCGCATCGCGGCGGTCGAGGTGGCTGCGACCGTGGTGAACCCGCCCGGCAGGAAGTGGGCGAGGAAGGTGGAGTTGACGCTCGCCTTCTCGCTGATCGAGACGGCGTTGCAGGTGCCGTTCGGCGT
>CAYXXE010000216.1:1570-3918 GCA_964468985.1 uncultured Gaiellales bacterium
GTCGCCGCCGGGCGATGATTCCAGTTGCTTTCATCGCGTCAGGTCACCTCGGGCCGCTTGAGTGTTCGCTGCCTGCCGTGCGAGTCCTGCGAGCCTGCAGGGTCCACCAGGAACACACTGTAGGGCAGGGATCGGGCGTTCTCGCACCCTCGATCGGTTGATTTTGTCCGGACCCGCGCTTTCGTCGTAGCACAGGCTGTTCTATGCTCGCGCCATGCGGGCCTTCCTGATCGGCGTCATCGTACTCGCGATCTGGGCTCCGACCGCTGCCGCGGGCACCTGCCACATCACGCAGAAGCGCTCGATCTCGGGCACCGTCAAGACGTCGATCAAGTTCGTCAACAAGACGCATGGCGCGGTGCAGCTCTACTGGCTCGACTACACGGGCCACCTCGTCTACTACGGCACCCTCGCGGCGGGCGCCTCGGCCACGCAGGTCACGTTCAAGACCGCTGCCTGGCTGATGCTGAACGGCAACTACAGCTGCGTCGGCTACGTCGTCACGCCGAAGCCGACGTACGTGATCACTCCGTAAGGCAGCGGGCCGGCAGCAGCCGGTCTCCACGCGAATGCAGCGGCGGACCGTGGCTGGCACGAAAGTCGTTCCGGAAACGTGCCGAGTCAGCACGAAAGTCGTTCCGGAAACGTGCCCCTGTGCTACGGTCGGGACGTGGAACGCCATGCCATTACTGCGCTGAGGGTCTGGAAGAACGATCCGGGGCGCAAGCCGCTCGTCCTGCGTGGAGCGCGCCAGGTCGGCAAGACCTGGCTGCTGCAGGAGTTCGGCCGGACGAACTACGAGAAGGTCGTCTACCTCAACTGCCAACGCAACCCTTCGATCGCTGCGGTCTTCGCAGGCGACCTCGATCCCGATCGGATCCTGCGGGGCCTGGAAATCGCTGCGCGCGAGACGATCGGACCATCGACGTCGCTCCTGATCGTCGACGAGATCCAGGACGTGCCTGCGGCGCTCACGTCACTCAAGTACTTCCAGGAGGAGCGGCCGGACATCCATCTCGCCACGGCCGGATCGCTACTCGGCGTCGCGCTCCATGCGGACGCGTCGTTCCCGGTCGGGAAGGTGAACTTCCTCGATCTGCACCCGCTCGACCTTGACGAGTTCCTGCGCGGCGTCGGCGAGGCGCAGCTTGCCGACCTCGTGCTGGAACAGGACTGGGATCTGATCGACCCCTTTCGGACGCGTCTGATCGAACTGCTGCGCCTCTACATGTTCGTCGGCGGAATGCCCGAAGCAGTGCTGCGGCACGCCGAAGGCGCGACAACCGACGTTGTCCGGGCGGTGCAGCTCGACATCATCCGCGGCTACGAGAACGACTTCGCCAGGTACGCCAGTCCAGGAGAGAGCCGCCGGATCGCGCAGGTCTGGGAGTCGATGCCCGCCCAGCTGGCGCGAGAAAACAGGCGCTTCGTCTTCGACCAGGTTCGCCACGGCGCCCGCGCACGCCACTTCGAAGATGCCATCCAGTGGCTCAACAGCGCCGGGCTCGTCCACCGCGTGACCCGCTACACCAAGCCCGCCAATCCCGTCCGCACCTACGAAGACAGGAGCATCTTCAAGCTGTTCCTGCACGACGTCGGCCTGCTCGGCGCACTCTCCGGTCTTGAAGCCTCTGTGCTGCTGGAGGGCACCGGGATCTTCGAGGAGTTCAAGGGCGCGCTGACCGAGCAGTACGTGCTCCAGCAGATCGTGGCTGCGCGGAACGAAGCGCCGATGTACTGGGCTGCTGACCAGGGGAAGGCCGAGCTCGACTTCGCGATCGAGCGCCGGGGATCCCTCGTGCCGATCGAGGTGAAAGCCGAAGAGAACCTTCAGTCCAAGAGCCTGCGGAGTTACATCAACCGCTTCCACCCTGCCGAAGCTCTCCGCTTCTCGCTAGCGAACCACCGCCAGCAGGAGGACATGACCAACGTGCCGCTCTACGCGATCGGCCCCTGGCTGGCGTAGGCAACGACCACCGGCATCGCGTGGAACCTACTGCGTCCACGCGCCCGCAGCGAGGGGCCGTACACCGCCTGCGGGAAGCAATCACCGCGCTCTCGGGATCAACCGCCGTGGTTGCGTGGCTCGCGTACGAGAAACCTGCCACCTTCTTGTTCTGGCCGGATCACTCCGTGAGCGCCAGGCGCTCCGGGTCGAGCGCCGCCAGCGTCGCGTAGCGGCCGCCCGAGGCTACGAGTTCGTCGTGCGTGCCTCGCTCGACGATGTGGCCCTGGTCGAGCACCACGATCTGGTCGGCGTCGCGCACGGTCGACAGCCGGTGCGCGATCGCGATCGTCGTGCGGCCCGCGGCGAGCCGGTCGAGCGCCTCCTGCACGAGCCGCTCGGT
>CAYXXE010000217.1:0-3848 GCA_964468985.1 uncultured Gaiellales bacterium
CACGCCGACACGGCGGTGCTCCCCGACGACGGCTCGCTGCCCTGGACGAACCCGGCGCACGCCTCGCCGCTCGAGGTGCTCGCGAGCGCCGTCGCCACGCAGATCGCTCGCCGGCCGGTGTCGGTGCAGTGCGAGGGCGCCAACGACTGGGCGGCGCTCGCCGCGCAGGACGGGTTCGACCCGTCGGTCGAGCTCGGCTTCGTGCCGTTCAGCTTCTACGTCGCGAGCCGCACGATCGCGGCAGGCGGCGACGTCGCCTACCTGTCGCCCGGCACTTGCTGGACGCTCGAGCAGTTCGGGCTCGCGGCCGTGAAGCCGGTGAGCTGCCCGTCGCTCGAGGCCGCCGCGCTCCGCGGAGCCTCGGCCTGCGCGGGTGCCGACGCGGCCGACGCCGAGGCGCTCTGGACGCTCGCGCACGAGTCGATCCACCTGCTGCAGGACACCCCGGGTGCGCCGGTCGACGCGATCCTGCCGGCGGCCGAGACCGACGCGAACTGCTTCGGCCTGCAGTGGCTGCCCGCGGTCGCCGAGCAGTTCGGCGCCACGCCCGACGAGGGCGAGGCGCTGGCCGAGTACGCCTACACGAATCTGTACCCGGCCTACCAGGGGCTCGGGTTCGACGGCTCGCCGTACTGGTCGGCCGACTGCCGCCCGGACGGCCCGCTCGACCTGACGCCCGGCGACGGCGTCTGGCCGTAGGCTCCTCGTGCCGTCGGCTTGCCACCGGACTCGCCAAGACCGGTTGCGGGACGAAGGAGCGATCATCCCGGGTAGCGGACGCTCAGCCGTCTGGAGCCGCCGCCCGCCCGAGCGGACTGATCCACCCGAGGAGCCGTTCAGCGCTACGGCTCGATCGTGACGAGCGTCCCGATCGGCGTGTAGGGCCAGATCTTCGCGGCCACCGGGATCGGCGCCTCGACGCAGCCGACGCTCTGCGGGAAGCCGTACGTGGGCCGGTTGAAGCCGTGGATCGCCTCGCCGCCGTGGAAGTAGCTGATCCACTGCACGCCCGGGTCGTTGTAGCGGGTGCCGCCCGGGTTGCGGCCGGACATCGTGCCGCTCGGGATGTGCTCGAACACGGCGTGCGTGCCGTAGGGCGTGGGCGCGCCGGGGACGCCGGTGTTGACGAGCGCGTGCAGCACGACGCGGCCGTTGTGCCACAGGGTGAGGTTCTGGGGGACGGTGCGGTGGACGAGCACGTAGCTGAAGCCGGCGCGCGGAGCCCGGCCGGCGATGACGGCGCCGAGCAGCGTGCGCCACACCTGCGGCCCGGCGAGGCCGTCCACCGTCAGGAGGTTGTCGTGCTCGAACGCCATCACGGCACCCTGGGTGAGCGTCGTCCAGGTGGTCGGGTTCCAGAGGCTCTTCAACTCCGTCGGCGTGCTCGGGTAGCGCCAGCTGAACCGCCCGGGCGGCGGCACGATCGCGGCGCGGGCCTCGGCGCCGGCCGACTTGGTGTCGGCGGCGACCGGCTGCCACGTCACCGGCAGGTAGCCGAGCTCGGCGAGCAGCTGCTGCAGCCGCAGCGTGGTGCCCTGCGGCACGCTCCAGCCGACGCTCCGCACCGCGCGGGTGCGGCCGCCCACGATCAGGTCGACCTGCTGCGGGAACGCGACCCGCAGCTGGGCGCCGAGCCCGAACCCGCTGCCGCTCGGCTGGAAGACGAGCGTCTCGGGGTCGGGCCGCAGCCAGCGGCCGGGCGTGGCCGGGGTGAGCTTCGGCAGCCGGCTGCCGATCGCCGCCGCGACGGGCTGCGAGAAGGTGAGCTCGAGCGGCTGCAGCGGCGTCGTGACGGCGGTGCCGGCGGCGGGCTGCGACAGCAGCTCGGTGTGCGCCGACACGGGGAACCACGTGAGCCGGGCGGGCGCCGACAGCCGCTCCCACGCCCGGGCGGCGGCGGCGACGAACGCCCGGCCGGCGCGGTCGGCGCCGAGCGCGGCGATCCCCGAGTCGACCCTCGCCTGCGGCGTGCGCAGGGCGATCGTCGCGGTGCGGGCGCCGGGCCGGCTGACGGCGATGCGGGCGACCGGCACGTCGAAGCGGGCGATCACGGCGCCGCGCGCCGAGGGATGGGTGAGCGGCGCGGTCAGGTGCGGCGCGGCCGGGGTGACGAGGTGGGCGGTGACGGTCTGGGTGCGGCCGAGCAGCCAGCCGACGAGCGGCGAGCGGCGCACCGTCACCCGCACCGTCACGTGCTGGGCGGCGTCGAGGTAGCCGGTCGGGAAGACGGCGCCCGAGCGCAGCGCCACCGGGATCGCGTTCCCGCTCGCATCGGTCGCGCTGACCCGCACGAGCGACTCGCCGAGCGGCGCCTGGTGGAGCCGGGTGAGGGCGGCCGGGTCGGCGACGAATTCCGGCTTCAGCCACAACTCGAATGCGCCGACCACCGCGCCCGCGACGACCGCCAGCGCCACGACGAGGTACGCCAGCTTCCGCAGCGCGCGACGCCAGGGCGCCTGGCGACGGCGGCGCTTGCGCAGCGCCTCCTCCTGCAGCAACGACAACTCGGACGCACTCAGCGGCGCTCGCCTCCCCGGGACGGCAGGGTAGCGGCCTGTTAGGGTTGTAAGCCATGGATCGGAGAACCGCTCTGGCAGTCGGCGCGACGTGCGCGGCGCTGGTGCTTGCCGGGGTCGCCGCGGCGGCGACCGGTGCGGCGGCCCAGACGTTCAGGGCGACGGGCAAGATCGCGTTCACCTTCCAACTGACCCCCGGCAGCTGCAAGGCGCCGCCGAACCCCGCGAACTACAAGGCCCACGCGGGCCCCGCGCGCAGCGGGCTCTGCTTCACGAGCAACTCGTCGCCGCCGCTCAAGCTCAAGTGCCCGGCGCCCGGGTCGATCAGCGGCACGGTGTTCTCGGTCGACGAGATGTCCGGCCTCAGGGTCTCGCCCGCCGGCGTCCTCCACGTCAAGGCCTGGTCGTACACGTCCGGCCCGAAGCCCATCGGCTACTCCGAGCTCTACCTGAAGGTGTCCGGCACGCACGCCTCCGGCTACGTCCGCGAGACCGACACGATCGGCATGGGCGGCGCGCCGCTGCTCTGCGACAGCGGCAAGGTCCCGTTCACCGCGCACGCGTAGTCACGCCGGCGGCGTAGAGTCTCCGGCATGTGCCGGAACATCCAGACGCTCTACAACTTCGACCCGCCCACGAGCGCGGACGAGATCCACGCCGCCGCCCTGCAGTACGTCCGCAAGGTGAGCGGCATGCAGAAGCCCTCCCGCGCGAACGAGGCGGCGTTCGAGCAGGCCGTCGCCGAGATCGCCGTCGCGACGACGCGGCTCCTCGACACACTCGTCACGACGGCCCCGCCGCGCGACCGCGAGGTCGAGGCCGAGCGCCGCCGCGTGAAGGCCGTCGTGCGCTTCGGCCGCGTCGCGGCCGGGTAGCACCGGGGAGCGAAAACCGCCCCGGGCGAGTCCGTTCGCCCGTCCCTCGAACGAGGGATGCCAGCGTTACCCTCGACTCTCGAGTGAGAGTTGAGGTTCACTGTTTTTCGTGCCTCCGGGCGACGTGCGACCTGCACGTCGCCCAGGACGCCTCGCGCCGCCCTTCCGGGCCGGCTCGTCCTGCCTCTGCGCTCGGGCGGCCCAGACCATAGGGCTAGGTCAGGTCAGGTCCTAGGGCCAGCGAGTGCATTCCGGGCCGCTCCTACGGTCAGCAAGTTTCGCGAATCGATGGGGCAGCAGGCGCTCGCTCCGGCTGATCTCGCGACGACACAGTGCGGCGGTGGGAGACGAACCAGTCCTCTTATTCGCCGGGGGTAAGCAAAGAAAGGGAGGACGGTTTGAAACTCATCAAGACGAAGAAGGGCTATGTCCTTCTTGCGGCACTGGTCGTCGCGCT
>CAYXXE010000218.1:0-1314 GCA_964468985.1 uncultured Gaiellales bacterium
CGCTCTGCATCGGCTCCGACTCGAACGTCCGCATCGACCCGCTCGAGGAGCTGCGCGAGCTGGAAGGCATCGGCCGCCGTCAGACCGGCCGGCGCGGCGTGCTGCCGGTGCCGTTCCTCCTACGGACGGGCACGGCCGAGGGCGCGGCGTCGCTCGGCCTCGGCGAGTGGCCCGACGCCGTGCTCGACCTCGACCACCCGCAGCTCCGCGGCGTGCCCGAGGAGGCGCTCTACGACGCCCTTCTCTTCGGGTGCGACAGCAGCGTGTTGAGGTACACCCTCACCCAGTAGCGCGTACGGGCGAGGTACGCATCGTCGGCGGCGGTGCCGCGGAGGCCCCAGGCGCCGTCGTAGCCGAGGTAGCGGTAGGCGCCGTGGCGTCCCGCCGGAGCGGCAGGCTCGATCTGGGTGCCCTCGTGCCATTCGTTGAACGAGGTGATCGTGATGCGGTCGGCGTCGGCCCGGATGGCGGCCGTCCACATGCGGTCGTAGGTCTGCCCGTCGAGGCGGGGCTTGACCCGGGTGTCGCCGTCCCCGCGCTGCGCGTCGTAGCCCGGCCCGACGGACGGTGCGCAGAGCAGGTGGAGGGCGTGCGCCTCGCGGCAGAGCCGCCCGAACTTGTCGCCTCCGTACGTGACGATGTCGTAGGTGTAGATCCCGTCGAACCCGGCGGCGGCCGCGGCGCCCACCAGGGCGGTCTGCGCGAGCAGCAGGGTCCCGCCCGCATGCAGCGTCGGCATCGCCGCGGCCCAGTCGGCCACGGGCAGGTCGAGCGGGCGGTAGACGTAGAAGGTCGAGATCCCGAGCGTCCGCAGGTACGCGACATCGGCCACCGTCGAGGCGACGGTGCGGCCGGGGTACGGCTCGAGGTGCACCGCGACGGACAGGCCGTCCGCGCGCGCCGCCGCGGCGACCAGCGGCAGCCGGCCGTCCTCGGGCGAGCCCCTGCCCCACCACGACACGGCGATCTCGTTGATGCCGGCGGCGCGGATCTCGTCCATCTGGCCGCTGACGACCAGCGTGTCGCTCGAGGAGTAGACGCCGCGCTCCGGGAAGTACGACGAGGCGATGTCGTTCGGCGGGGTGTGCCCGTCCTGCGACCAGTGCTCGTAGGCGCCGTCCTCCGACGGCGTGCCGTACCAGGGGTAGTAGAAGGCCGTCACCCGGACGCTGCCCGCGGCTCGTCCCGGGTGGGCGGCCGCGAGGGCCGACGCGGCCAGGAGGGCCGAAAGCGCGCCGACGGAGAGTAGGAGGCGCCACATGCGGCGCCGATCATCTCGCACGGCGCCTTCGGGCGCCAGACCAACCCGGCGCC
>CAYXXE010000218.1:1414-3724 GCA_964468985.1 uncultured Gaiellales bacterium
GTCGTGACCGTCTCGGTGACGGTGACGGGGTCCGGCGTGACGGTGACGGTGACCGGGTCCTGCGTGACGGTGTTGGTGACCGTCTGGTTCACGGTCTGGGTCTCGGTCTGGGTGACGGGCGGCTGGGTGACGGTGTGCTCGGTCGTGACCACGTTCGTCTGCGTCTGGGTCTGGGTCTGCGTCTTCGTGTCGGTCTGGACCTGAACCTGCACCTGCGTCTGCACCTGGGTCTGCGTGAGGGTCGTCGTCTCGAAGTTCGTGGTCGGCATGAGGCGTGTCGTGACGACGGTCTTGGTCTTGCCGTTCACGGTGATGACCTTCTTCGTCACGACCGGGACGAGCTTGACGACCTTGCGCTCGACGGTCGTCACGCCACCGGGCGAGGTGACGACATCGGTGCGCACGTCGGTGAGGGTCTCGAACGCCGTCTGCGGTCGCAGGAAGACCCGCTTCACGACGGGCACGAGCTTCCGCACGATCTTGCCCTGCTCACGCACCGTGATCACCTTCTCGACCGTCGTCTCGAACGTCAGCTGGCCCGGCGCGGCAACGCTCGCGCTCGCGCTCGACAGCCGGTCGGCCGCGATCCAGCCACCGCCGAGCATCGCCACCAGCACTGCCACGGCCACGACCGCCTTGATCTCGAGCCGCACGCGGTCGCGCCAGAGCCAGCGCCAGAAGTCGGCCTCCCGCCAGTGCTCGCGGATCACGAGCGCTCCCCGCCGCGACGGCCCGCGAACGAGCGATCAAGGATCCGCCGCCCGGTGCCGACAGATGAAGCGATGAGAGCGATCGGTGTGATGTGCATGTCCGTCTCTGGCCTGTTGTTGGGCGGAACCGGTGTTGCGCTCGTCGCGACGGCACTGACCCCGTTGGTGGCAGGTGCGTTGTCGCTCCTGCGGCCGCCGGGACAGCCGGCGAGACTCCTGTCACAGTAGTCCATCCGGCGGGGCGGCAGCCCTACCCGAACGTACTGGGCGAAGCTCGCGGCCGGTCGTGGTCGCACCGGGACCCGTTGCTACCCGCTCAGAACGGGGCCGGGCCGGAGCCCTTGAAGTGCGACGCGGGCCGTGACGCCCCGAACTGGGCGTGCCCGCGTGTCCCTGCCGAGCTGAGGGCGATCCCACCGATCCCGAAGGGCGTGCGCAGGTGGATGTCCAGGTCGGCGTCGGCGAGGCGTCCGAGCACGCCGAGCGTGTCGACGAGGTCGCCGTCCCATTCCTCGGTGCCGTACGGCTCGGCGATACGTGACTCGGCGCGGCATTCCACCGCGAGCTCGCGCTCGGTGCCGCCTTCCGTCCACTCGACGGTCGCCGGACCTTCGTAGTTGCCCATTCCCGTCTCCTACCTGTCGGTGACCGTGCCGCCTACGAGAGTCGCCGGCCCGAACGGTACGCGGGCTCGACGACTCCGACGGTTGGAGCAGACGTTCGCCCTCGGCGCCTGCAAACCTTTTCGGGCGGCAGGGCGCCGCCGGAACTGCAGACGGACCGTCTAGGGTGGCCCGATGGCCGCGATCGAGGACTACGCCCTGATCGGCAACCTGCAGACGGCGGCGCTCGTGAGCCGCGAGGGGTCGGTCGACTGGTGTTGCTTCCCCCGCTTCGACTCGCCCGCGTGCTTCGCGGCGATTCTCGGCTCGCAGGAGCACGGGCGCTGGCTGCTGGCGCCGGCCGCGCCGCCCGACCGGCTGAGCCGCCGCTACCGGCACGACACGCTGATCCTCGAGTCGGTCGCCGAGTGCGGTGGCGGGAGCGTGCGCGTGATCGACTTCATGCCGCCTCGCGCCCGGGCCTCGACGCTCGTGCGGATCGTCGAGGGCCTGACGGGACAGGTCGAGATGCGCTCGGAGCTCGTCATTCGCTTCGACTTCGGCAGCATCGTGCCGTGGATGCACACGATCGACGGGGACCACGTGGCGATCGCCGGGCCCGACGCGCTCTGCTACCGCACCGCGGTCGACGCGCACGGGGAAGAGCTGAAGACGGTCTCGAGCTTCACCGTCTCGGCGGGTGACCGGATCTCGTTCGCGCTGACGTGGTTTCCCTCGCACGAGCCGCGGCCCGACACGTTCGACCCCGAGCAGTCGCTCGGCGAGACCCAGGACTACTGGTACTCGTGGGCGGCTCTCTGCGAGCACGAAGGGGCCTACCACGAGGAGCTCCACCAGTCCCTGCTCGTCCTGAAGGCGTTGACCTACGCTCCGACCGGAGGCATGGTGGCCGCGCCCACGACGTCGCTGCCGGAGGGCATCGGCGGCGGGCGAAACTGGGACTACCGCTTCTGCTGGCTCCGTGACGCGACGCTCGC
>CAYXXE010000219.1:0-3630 GCA_964468985.1 uncultured Gaiellales bacterium
AACCGCCGGTCGATGCGATTGCCGCGGCCGATCGGGCCGGAGCCGCTGCCCATCAGCACGCGGCCGTCGCGGGTCGTCCGGAAGTAGTGCAGGAACATCCGGGCATCGACGATCGCCTCGCCGCCCGTCCAGCCGATCTCGGCCAGCAGCTCGGGCACGGGCTCGGTGAGGACGATGTAGCTGCCGAACACCGTCAGGCGGCCGCGCACGGGGCGCCAGTCGGTCATCGCCGCGTTGGTCGCCACGACGATCTCGCCCGCCCGCACGGCCGCGCCGGCCGTCCGCAGGCGACCCGGCTCGGCCGACGTGACGCGGGTGCCCTCGTACACCTCGACACCCGCGGCCACGACCGCGCGGCGCAGGGCCCGCACGAGCAGGCCGGGGTGGACGGTGGAGCAGTCCGGGAAGAGCACGCCGCGCCGGAAGAGCGGCGAGGCGCACCGTCGCGCCAGCTCCTCCCGTGACAGGGCGACGGCGCGCTCGGGCCGGCCCGCGTCGCGCGCGACCGCGACCGCGCGATCGAGACGAGCGTCCTGCGCGGGTGTCGTCGCGGCCATCAGCATGCCGCCCCGGTGCAGCCAGACGTCCTGGCCGAGCCCTTCGACCGCGTGCGGGATGCGCTCGCTCACCGTCGCGAGCTCCAGTGCGCGCGTCGCGCCGAAGCGTTCCCGCAGCTCGCCGAACGCCGGCCAGTACGTCTCGAGGAAGCCGCCGTTGCGGCCGCTCGGGCCCGCGCCGCAGTACTCCGCCTCGAGCACCGCCACACGCAGTGACGGGTCGCGCTCCCGCACTGCCAGCGCCGTCCAGAGCCCCGTGTAGCCGCCACCGACGATGGCGACGTCCACGTCGAGGTCGCGTTGCAGCGGCGGAGCGTCGACGCGCCCGCCCTCCCGGGCGAGCGCGTCTTCGATCCACCAGGGCGCCGCCGAGCCCGGCGCCACGCTCAACGGCAGACGTCTAGAAGTGGAGCGCGACGTGATCGACCTTCACGTCGAGGGCGTCGTCGGCCGCCACCTCCGGCTTCCTGCCGAAGTACTCGCGGTACTTGACCGCGCAGAGCAGCATGATCGGGACGCCGAGCAGCAGCCCGCCGACGCCGATCAGGATCGGCACCTGGATGCCGAGCACCGGCGAGGAGTAGTTGAACCCGGCCTTGCTGTAGTCGACGAACGCCTTCACGAAGACCGCACCCATCAGCACTGCGCCGAGCAGTGGAACGACACCGACCATCACGAACGTCTTCAGGTCGCGAGTCAGCTGCTTGCGGAAGTAGATGGTGCAGATCAGCCCGGTGAAGCCGTAGTAGAAGAGGATCGCAAAGCCGATCGCCGACACGGAGTCTGCCAACACCGACTGCGACTTGAAGTCGAACCCGACCAGCAACAGCGTGAAGACGATCGAGAAGGCGCCCATGCCGAGCGTCGAGACCGTCGGGGTGAGGTACTCGGCATGGATCCGGCCGAAGATCGGCGGGATGGACTTCCACCGCGCCATCGAGAGCGTCGTCCGCGCCGTCGGCAGGATCGTGGTCTGCGTCGACGCCGACGCCGACGTGAGCACGGCGATGATCAACAGCTTGTCCCAGGGCGACCCGAAGATCTTGGTGCCGAGCACGCTCAGCACCTCGTTCTGGTTGGCGGGCGCGCTCAGGAAGCCTGTTCCCGCATACGCCTGGGCGGCGGCCGCGACGAGCAGGTAGATCAGCAGCAGGATCAACGTCGAGAGCACCGCGGCCTTGCCGGGCGACTCGGATGCACCCTCGGTCTCCTCGTTCACCGAGACGCCTGAGTCCCAGCCCCAGTAGATGAAGATCCCGAGCAGGACGCCGTCGAAGAGCGGGTTCAGCCCGAGCGAGAACGGGTTGAACCAGTCGCCGCTGACGTGCAGCGAGTGGGCCGGATGGTGCGCGTACACCTTGTAGAACGCAACGATCGCGAACGCGGCGAGGACGAGGATCTCGGCTCCGAGCAGGAATTGCTGCACCCGTGCCGACAGCTCGATGCCCCGGTAGCAGATCCAGGTCATCAGGATGATCCAGACGGAGGAGCCGACCAGGACGGCCGCCTCGTTGTGCGCGCCGGTGTGCCAGCCGAAGAGCAGGTACGTGTATGTGGCCGCGATCACCGCGAGCGAGGCCATCACGATCACGTCGGCCACGAAGATCGCCCACCCGTTGATCCAGCCGATCCATGGCCCCATCGCACGAGTGCCCCATGCGAAGGTCGTGCCGCAGTCCGGGTCGGCCCGGTTCAGGTACTTGTAGCCGAAGGCGATCAGCAACATCGGCACGAACGAGACCAGCAGGATCGCGGGCGCGTGCGTGCCCATCTGCGGCACCGCGACGATGAAGCCGAGCGTGACGGCCAGCGAGTAGGCGGGAGCCGTCGAGGCGACGCCGATGACGAGGTTCGACAGGTAGCCGATCGCGTTCGACTTCAGGCCCTTGTCGCCCACCCCGGGGGTCGTCGCTCCTTGCGGTGCGCTCACTGCCGTCATCGGTCGCTCCTGTCCTCGTAGGGAACCTGCGCTTCGGTGCAAACCTAACCGGCTCGCCGCGTCAGTGCGAGCGCAGCTCCTGCCCGAACTTCGCGCGCCGCACGAACTGCCCGATCCCCGGCTTCGCGACCAGCTCCCCGTCTGCGACGAGCACGTTGCCGCGCAACAGCACGACGTCGGGCGTGCCCTGCACCTCGGTGCCCTCGAAGAGGTTGTAGTCGGAGCGCGAATGGTGGGTGGCGGCCTCGATCGTCACCTTCCGCTCGGGGTCGAAGACCACGAGGTCGGCGTCGGAGCCCACCGCCACCGTGCCCTTCCGCGGGTAGAGGCCGAACAGCTTGGCCGGGTTCGTCGCGAGCAGCTCCACCATCCGGTTCAGCGAGATGCGGCCGCCCCGGACGCCGAAGTGGTGGATCATCTGCAGACGGTTCTCGAGCCCGGGGCCGCCGTTCGGGATCTTCGAGAAGTCGTCGCGTCCCAGCGTCTTCTGGCCGTCCCAGAGGAACGCGCAGTGGTCGGTGGAGATCGCCGAGAGGGTGTCGGTGCGAACCGCGTTCCACAGGACGTCGTGGTTCGACCGGTCGCGCGGCGGCGGCGTGTAGACGTACTTCGCGCCCTCGAAGTCGGGCCGGTCGAGGTGCGTCGAGTCGATGAAGAAGTACTGCGTGCAGGTCTCGCCCCACACGTCCCAGCCCTTCTCGCGGGCGAGCGCGATCGGCTCCACCGCCTCCTTGCACGACACGTGGACGACATAGAGCGGGGCGCCGGCGACGCGCGCCAGCTGGATCGCCCGGTTCGTCGCCTCGCCCTCGGTCTCGGGCGGGCGCGTGAGGGCGTGCCAGCGCGGCTCCGTGTGGCCCTCGGCCAGCGCGCGCTTGACGAGGACGTCGATCGCGTCGCCGTTCTCCGCGTGCACCATCACGAGCGCCCCCGTGTCGGCCGCGACCTCCATCGTCCGGAACAGGGTCTCGTCGTCCACCATCAGGGCGCCCTTGTAGGCCATGAACAGCTTGTAGGACGTGACGCCTTCGTCGGGCAGCGTCGCGAGCTCCTCGAGCGACCCGCCCTCGTGCAGATCGGTGACGGCCATGTGGTAGCCCATGTCGATCACCTGCTTGCCGGTCGCCTTCGCCT
>CAYXXE010000220.1:0-3594 GCA_964468985.1 uncultured Gaiellales bacterium
CGATCCTCAACTCGTGGGCCGGCGACGGGAACTACTGGCTGCCGAAGAGCCCGCCGGTGACGAACTACTACTTCGTCACGTACGCGTCGGTGTTCGGCGACGACCCGAATCCGGCGATCGACAAGCTCGCGAAGCAGGTGCACGCCGGAACCGGCGGGTTCATCACCGGCTCGGCTGCGATCGACGGTGTCGTGACGGCGATCAACCGCGCGCACGGCTCGACGACCGGCTCGACGCTCGCCGGCGTGATGGAGAAGTTCAACAAGGTGCCGACGCTGTCCGGCCTGGTCAGCTTCTCACCGACACTCCACACGGTGTTCGGACGGCAGTACCGCGTGGTCAAGATCCAGGACAACAAGCCGCACGTCGTGGCGGAGGTCGTCGCCAAGGTCGTCGTCAAGATCGGTTAGCCCGGCTTGGCGTCGGTCGTGCAACGTGAGAGGAGGCCCGGAGAGACGCTCCGGGCCTCCTCCGTCTCGCGGTCGTTCGAGGGCGTGGCCGCATTGCGCGAGGTCACCCTCGAGCTGGCGCGCGGCGAGATCGTGGGTCTGATCGGGCCGAACGGCGCCGGCAAGTCGACGCTCGTGAACGTGCTCAGCGGCTTCGACCGGCCGACGTCGGGCACGGTCACCCTCGCCGGCCGCGACATCACGAACTGGTCACCGCACCGCCGCGGGCGGCATCGTCTGGCCCGCACCTTCCAGCACAGCCACGGCTTCCAGGGGCTGACGGTGCGGGAGAACGTCGAGGTGTCGGCGCTCGGGGTCGGTGCAGGGGCCCGCGTCGCCCGTGAGCGAGCGGACGAATTGCTCGGCGTGCTCGGGCTCGCGCCCTTCGCCGACTCCGTCGCCGGCGCCCTGGCCCATGGCGACGAGCGCAGGCTCGGCGTCGCGCGCGCCCTCGCCACGGAGCCGGATTTCGTGCTGCTCGACGAGCCGGCCGCCGGGCTTCCCGAGGCGGAGGTGCCGGCGTTCGCGTCTGTCGTCCGCTCGGTGCGAGACGACCACGGTGCGGGCGTGCTCCTGATCGATCACAACATGGCGCTCGTGATGGAGATCTGCGAGCGGATCGTCGTGCTCGACCAGGGCACGACGCTCGCCGAGGGCACGCCCGCCGAGATCCGGGCGAACCTGGGCGTGGCAGCCGCCTACCTCGGTGAGGCTCCGACTGCCGGAGCGGAGCGCGCATGAGCGGCCGGTCGCTCGTCGTCGAGGATCTCGACGTCCGCTACGGACCGGTGCAGGCGGTTCGCGGGCTGTCGCTCGAGGTGCAGCCGGGCGAGATCGTCGGGCTGATCGGCGCGAACGGCGCCGGGAAGTCGTCGACGCTGCACGCCATCATGGGCGTCGCGCCGGTGACCGGCGGTGACGTCCGGCTCGGCGGCGAGTCGCTCCGCGGCCGCGCCCCCGAGGACGTCGCCCGCAGCGGGGTCGCGCTCGTCCCGGAGGGCCGTCGCGTGTTCGGCGAGCTGACCGTCGAGGAGAACCTCCGCCTCGGCTTCGCCGCGCGTCGTGCCCGGGGCGGCATCCCCGACGTGCTGCGGCGCGTCTACGACCTCTTCCCGATCGTCGAGGAGTTCCGGCGCCGGCCCGCCGGGGTGCTCTCAGGCGGCCAGCAGCAGCAGCTCGCGATCGCACGGGCGCTCGTCGCCGAGCCGGACGTGCTGCTCCTCGACGAGCCCTCCCTCGGCCTGGCGCCGACGGTGGTGGACATCGTCTTCGGCGCGCTCGCCGCGATCCGCGACCAGGGCTTCGCCGTGCTGCTGGTCGAACAGCGCGCCCAGCGCACCGTCGCGCTCGCGAACCGCAGCCACGTCCTCGCGAACGGCGAGTTGCGCGTGACCCTCGGCCCGGAGCAGGCCGACGACATCGACACGCTCGTGGCGGCCTACTTCGCATGACCGTCGCGGTGCTCAACATCGACTGGCAGACGCTCGCCGACGCGACGGCGCTCGGCTCCATCTATGCGCTGATGGCGGTCGGGATCGGGCTCGTCTTCGGCGTCCTCCGCCTGATCAACTTCGCCTACGGGCAGCTGATCATGGCCGGGGCGTTCGCGCTCGCGCTGGCGTCCGGCTGGAACTGGCCGCTGTGGGTGGGGATCGTGCTGTGCTTCGCGGTCGTCCTGACGCTCTCGCTCCTCCTCGATCGCCTCGTGTTCCGGCCGCTGCGACGCCAGTCGCCGGCGGTGATGCTCGTCGCGACGTTCGCGATCGCCTTCCTGCTGCAGAGCATCGCCGCGCTCAAGTTCGGGGCGTTCGGCCGGATCGCCACCTCGCTGACGTTCCTGAACCGGCCGGTCGACATCGCAGGCGTCGAGGTCCGGAAGATCGCGATCGTCGCGATCGTCGCGGCGGCGGTGTGCCTGCTGGCGCTGACCCTGCTGCTGGAGCGGACGACGATCGGCCTGCACATGCGCGCCGCCTCGATGGACTTCGACACTGCGCGACTGCTGGGCGTGCGCGCGAACCGCGTGATCGGCGCCGCGGTGCTGCTGTCGGGGGCGCTCGCGGCCGTCGTCGCGGTGATGCTGACCGTCCAGAACCCGCTCGTCACGAGCGACTTCGCCCTCCACGACACGATCATCGTGCTCGCCGGGGTCGTCCTCGGGGGGATGAACCGGCCGATCCCGGCCACGCTCGGCGGCTTCGCGATCGGCTTCGGCACCGGGCTGCTCGGCGGGGCGCTGCCGACGTCGCAGAGCCAGTACGTGCCGACGTTCGTCTTCGCGGCCGTCATCCTCGTCCTGCTCGTGCGCCCCGGTGGCCTGTTCGCCCGCGCGACGTCGACGGAGCGCGTATGAAGCGCCTCGCGGGCATCCAGGAGTTGGCCGCGCCCGTCCTGCTCGTCGTCGCGGCCGCGCTGTTCGGAGCGGTTCTGTCCGCATCGACCCAGACCTACTTCATCAACTCGCTCGTCAACGTCTCGATCGTCGTGTCGCTGTACGTCTTCATCGGCCGCTCGGGGGTGCTCTCGTTCGGCCACATCAGCTTCGTCGCCGTGGGCGCCTGGACGGCCGGGGTCCTCTCGGTGCCCCGGTCGGAGAAGTCGGCGATCATGCCCGACCTGGCCCATTTCCTGCGTGACCGGACGGTGGGGAACGTGCCGTCGCTCGCGCTCGCGGCCGTCGTCGGCTGCCTCTGCGCGGTCGTCGTCGCCGTCCCGCTGATGCGTCTCTCCGGCATCGCCGCCGGCATCGCGACCTTCGGCGTGCTCGAGATCACCCACAACCTGCTCCAGTACGAGAACCGGATCGGCCCGGGCCTGAACACGTTCTCGTCGGTGCCCGAGACGACCGGATTGACGCAGGCGACGATCGGCGCCGTGCTCGTCATCGCCGTCGCGTACGCCTACGCGCGCAGCCGGTTCGGCCGCCTTCTGCGAGCGACCCGCGAGGATCCCGCGGCCGCGCGGGCCGTGGGCATCTCGATCTACCGGCAGCGGCTCGGCGCGTTCGCCCTCTCCGGGCTGCTCGCGGGCTTCGCCGGCGGCCTCTACGTCCACCTGCTGCCGCTCCAGGCGGGCGGGCTCTATCTCGACCTGACGTTCATCACGCTTGCGATGCTCGTCATCGGCGGCACGAACAGCCTGTGGG
>CAYXXE010000221.1:0-3578 GCA_964468985.1 uncultured Gaiellales bacterium
TTCGCGCTGGCTGTGCCGATGGGCAGAGGTCGCAAGTTCGAATCTTGCCGGGCGCGTCACCTCGAGCCGTCGCCGCGGAGGCCGGCTAGACCGACGGCGAGCGCCGTCCGCGAACCTCGCCGAGCATGTCGTTGCCGATCGAGTGGATCAGCTCGGGGCGGTCGAGCAGCCGGTCGATCTGCTCATGGGTGCAGCGATTGGTGACGTATGGATCCTCGAGGATCTCCTGCAGCGGACGCCCACGCTTGTGCTCGCGCACGACGTACTGCGCCACCCGCTCCTCGCTCTGGGTGCCCGAGCGCAGGAAGGAGAACGTGCCGGCCAGGACGTCGCGGAAGCCCACGGGACGAGTCTAGATGACCGTCGGCCAGCGGAGGTCGGCGTCGGGGATCGGGTCGCCGTGCGGGTCGTGCGTGGGGAAGCCGAGCGCCCGGTCGATCCGGGCCTCGAGCTCCTCGGAGATGACGTGCTCGAGACGGTCGGCCTCCTCGTGCACCGCGTCGACGCCGAGCCCGAGCGCCTCCGCCAGGTAGAGCTCGAGCAGGCGGTGGTGGCGGATCACCTCGACCGCGACGCGTTCCCCGGACGGCGTCAGGTGCGCGCCGCGATAGCGTTCGTGCTCGAGCAGGCCGAGCGCCGCGAGCTTCTTCACCATCGCGCTCGCCGAGGCGGGCGAGACCGACTGGTCGCGGGCCAGCGCGCCGATCGTCACACGTCCGGCCTCGGCCTGGAGCTTGTAGATGCTCTTCAGGTAGTCCTGGACCGATTCGGACATCACCGCCCCCGTCACGAGGTGCAGGGTAACGTGGGCCGCCGTGGCGGGGGATGCGAGCGTCGAGGGGATCCGGATCGGGCCCGGCCGTGTCGGACGGCCTGTGCAGATCGGGCACAGCGCCGATCCCGACGACGCCTTCATGGTGTGGGCGCTCGCGGCGGGCGCGATCGACACGCGGGGGCTCGAGCTGCGGCCGGTGGTCTCCGACATCCAGACGCTGAACGAGTGGGCTCTCGAGGGTCGTCTCGAGGTGACGGCGTTCTCGGCTGCCGCCTACGCCGAGGTGGCCGACCGCTACCTGCTGCTCCCGCACGGCGCGTCCTTCGGGGAGGGCTACGGGCCGATCGTCGTCGCGCGCGAGGATCTGTCACCCGACGAGCTGCGCGCGACGGAGATCGTCATCCCGGGCCGCCTGACGACCGCGTACCTCGGGCTGCGGCTCGCGCTCGGGACGAACGACCTGCGGGTCCGCGAGCTGCCGTTCGACGAGATCCTCGACGAGGTCGTCTCGGGCCGCGCCGACGCCGGCCTGGTCATCCACGAGGGTCAGTTGACCTTCGCCGACCTCGGTCTCGTCAAGCTGCTCGATACCGGTGCCTGGTGGCTCGCCGAGACCGGCCTGCCGCTGCCACTCGGGCTGGTCGGCATCCGCCGCGACGTCGAGCGGCGCGACGACGTCGTGGCGGTCCTGCGCGAGGCGATCGACGCCGGGCTCGCGAACCGCGAGGCGGCGATGGGGTACGCCGCGGGCTTCGGCCGCGGCATCGACGCCGCCACCGCCGACGAGTTCGTCGCCATGTACGTCAACGACCTGACGCTGGACATGGGGGAGCGAGGACGCGCCGCGGTCGCCGAGGTGCTGCGCCGCTCCGGCTCTGCCACCTCGCCGCAGTGGGTCGGCTGAGCCTCCCCGAACGGTACGTCCTGCTCGGGCTGCGGCTCGGCCGTCACGTCGACGGGCTCGTCGATGCCTACTTCGGCCCGCCTGGGCCGGCCGAGCGGGTCGCAGTGGAGGAGCCGGTGGCCCCCCGTGCGCTTGCCGAGGAGGCGGCGCTCCTGCAGTCACAGCTCCCCGACGGCTGGCTCGGCGATCAGCTGGCCGGGTTGCAGACGGTCGCCCGGGTGCTCGCGGGCGAGGCGATCGGGTACGCGGACGAGGTCGAGCGATGCTACGGCGTGCGGCCGGTCGTCACGCCGGATGACGCCTTCGCCGAGGCGCACGCCTCACTCGACGAGTTGCTCCCGGGTCGAGGGCCGCTCGTCGAACGGCGAGCCGAATGGCAGCGGCGACATACCGTTCCGCCGGGACAGTTGCTCCCCGCTCTGCACGACGTCGTCGCGTACTTGCGCGAGCTGGCCGCGGCCGCGTTCGGCCTCCCGGTGGGCGAGAGCGTGGTGCTGGAAGCGATTCGCGACAGGCCGTGGTGGGCGTTCAACTATTACCGCGGCAACGGCACGAGCCGGGTGGTCGTGAACGCCGACATCCCCACGACCGGGCCGGACCTCGTCGGGCTGGCGGCGCACGAGGCGTACCCGGGCCACCACCTCGAACATGCCTGGAAGGAGCAACTCCTGGTCCGCGAGCGTGGGCTCGTCGAGGAGTCGATCTTCCTCGTCCCGACCCCGCAGGCCGTCGTGAACGAGGGCATCGCCGTGCTGGGCGAGACCTTCCTGCTCGACGAGCCGGCGCGGGCCGACCTGCAGTCGCTGCTCGCGCGCCACGACGTCCATTACGACGCAGAGCTCGCATGGCAGCTCGAAGTCGCCCTCGAGCCCCTGCGGTCGGTGCGGGTGAACGCGGCGCTCCAATTGCACGAGGAGGGACGCCCGGCGGCCGAGGTGCAGTCGTACATCGAGCGCTGGGCCCTGCGCGGCCCCGACCAGGCGGCCCAGAGCCTCCGGTTCATCTCCGATCCCACCTGGCGGGCCTACGCGATCACCTATTCGGCCGGCCGGGACCTCTGCCGCGCCTACGTGGGTGACGATCCGGCACGCTTCCGGACACTGCTCACCGAGCAGGTCCGTGTCCGCGACCTTCGACGTGAGCCGCCGTCGTGAGCGAGCGCGAGATCATGACCTGGGACGAGCTCGGCACCGGTTCGCGGGCGTTGGCCGAGCAGGTGGTCGCCGACGGCTACGAGCCCGACATCGTGCTCGCGATCGCCCGGGGCGGGCTGCTCGTCGCCGGCGCGCTCAGCTACGCGCTCGGCGTCAAGAACACGTTCACCATGAACGTCGAGTTCTACACCGGTGTCGACGAGCGGCTCCCGCTGCCGATGATCCTGCCGCCGGTGCCCGACCTCGTCGACTTCGCCGCGACACGGGTGCTGATCGCCGACGACGTGGCGGACACGGGCGCCACGCTGGAGCTGCTGAAGCGGTTCTGCGCCGGGAAGGTCGCCGAGGTCCGCTGCGCCGTGCTCTACGAGAAGCCGCGCTCGACGGTGCGGTGCGAGTACGCCTGGCGTCGGACCGACCGCTGGATCACGTTCCCCTGGAGCGCCGCCGAGCCCGTCGGCCCGCCTGTCTGACGGGCGCGCCCCGTCACCGGACGCCCTCCTCGGGCTGCGTCGCGGCCGGCGGCTCCTGGCGCACGACCAGCGCGACGGCAGAGACGACGATCGCCGCGCCGGCGAGGATCCGCCACGTCAGGTGCTCGCCGCGGACGAGGACGCCGAGAGCGATCGCCACCACGGGGTTGACGTACGCATAGGTCGAGACGAGACCGAGGTTCGCATTCGCGAGCAGCCAGACGTAGGCGGTGTAGCCGACGACCGAGCCGATCGTGACGAGGTAGACCCAG
>CAYXXE010000222.1:0-3565 GCA_964468985.1 uncultured Gaiellales bacterium
TCTTCATCCGGGTGCCGAGGCCCCCGGCCATCACGATCGCTGCGAGCGGCGTCTCAGTCACGTCGAAGGCCTCGGTTCGGGCGGGCGGGCGGGGATTGATGGCTGGGGCGCCAGGATTCGAACCTGGGATCGCGGGACCAAAACCCGCTGCCTTACCGCTTGGCTACGCCCCATCGATGCGCCCACTGGACGCCGAGTATAGGCGTCGTCGGAACAGCGACGGGAGCGCCCGGGCCGGGCGCGAGGCCGGCCTGGCTTCGTGCCAAGACCCTCTTAAGGGCGTTCCGTGAACAGGAAGATCAGGGCGGCGATCGCGAGTACGACGACGATGCCGATCGCGAACGCGGTGACGACCAGGAGCGCGATCGGGACGCACAGGACGAGCAGCTGCGAGACCGCAAAGATCCAGCTCCCCTGCCGCACCGCGTCCGAGCCGTTGTTGCGGCCCGCGTAGAGCCAGAAGAGCACGGAGATCGCCGCGAGGGCGACGGCCTCCCACCAGTGGAGGACGTGGACGACGTACAGCAGGCCCTCGATCGCGGCGATCCAGAGCGTCGCTCGGAAGCGCCGGCCGCGGAGCCAGCGTCCGGCACGGCTCGAGCCGTGATCGAGTACGTGACCACCGTACGACATGGCCGGTCAACCGTACCACGCAGGCACCGTGCTCCACGTGCGCCCGAGGTGGCGCAGACGGCGCGCCGCCCGGGCGGCGTCGGCCGGATCGTCGAACAATCCGTAGACGACGGGACCGGCGCCGCTGACGTCGGCGCGGAAGGCGCCCGCCACCAGCACGTCGGCGGCGAGCGGCGAGCGGGCGAGGTCGTTCCGCGGGAGCGCGGCGAGGTCGCGGGGGGTGCGAACCTGCTGAAGCGCGTCGCGGAGCTGCTCCTTCCGTGTGTCGAAGCCGTCGGCGCCGGAGCGCCGGTCGAAGGCGCGATAGACGGCGGCGGTCGACTCCTTCGCCGCACCCGCGGGCAGCAGGAGCACGACCGCGAAGTCCTGCGGCAGGTCGAGCGGTTCGAGGACGGAGCCGTCGGCCGACCCCAGTTGCGGGCCCGGCTCGAGGAAGGACGGGACGTCGGCGCCGAGCTGTGCCGCCAGCGCGCCGAGCTCGGCGGGCGGGAGCGGGTCGTCAAGCTGCGCGTTCGCCAGGCGAAGTGCGGTCGCCGCGTCGGAGCTGCCGCCGCCGAGGCCGGCGGCGACGGGGATGTGCTTCTCGATGCGGGCGTGCCAGCCGTGCGGCGCCTCGAGGGCGTCGAGTGCCCGTCGCACGATCGTGTCCTCGGGAAAGCCCTCGACGACGGTCGCGGAGGCCGGCTCCACGGAGATCCGGTCGGCGAGGTCGACGCGCTGGAAGACGGTCAGGAGCTCGTGCTTGCCGTGCTCGCCGAGCGGGCCGACCACGAGTGCGAGGTTGAGCTTGGCGGGTGCCGGGCCGATCACCGGGTCAGCACCTCGGCAAGCGCGACGAACTCCCGCGGAGCGAGTGCTTCGGCGCGACTGTCCGCCTGCCGACCCAGCTCACCGAGAGCCTCCACGGCAGCCTCACGGGAGACGAGGCCCGACAGCGAGAGCGAGTTCGCGAGCGTCTTGCGCCGGTGCGCGAACGCGCCGACGACGATCGCCTTCACCTCGGGCGAGGCACCGGCGGCGGTGCGCCGGAAGGCGACGAGCGCCGACTCGACGTTCGGCCGCGGGCGGAAGACGTCGCGCGACACCGGATGCAGTCCGGTGCGCTCGGTCGCGAGCTGGACGAGCACCGAGACGGCACCGTAGGCCTTCGTGCGCGGCTCGGCGAAGAAGCGGTCGGCCACCTCGCGCTGCACCATCACGCACCAGTGGTCGAGCTGCGCGAGCGGCAGGCTCTCGACGACCAGCGGGGTGGCGATGTTGTAGGGCAGGTTGGCGACGAGCTTGCGCGGCGGCGGGACGAGGGCGGGGATGTCGAGCCGGAGCGCGTCGGCCCAGTGGACGTCGACGCCAGACAGGCCGCGCAGCGACGCCTCGAGCCGCCGGTCGACCTCGACGGCGTGGACGTGGGCCACCCGGGCGGCGAGGTGCCGCGTCAGGATCCCGAGCCCCGGCCCGACCTCGAGCACGACGTCGGTGGGCTCGAGCGCGGCGAGCCGCTCGATCACGCCGAGGATGTTCTCGTCGATCAGGAAGTGCTGGCCGAGCTGCTTGCGCGGTGTGACCGTCACGGGCTCACAGGCCGAAAACGGCGGCCGCGTTGGCGTCGATCTGCTCCGCGAGTGCCGCGGCCTCGACGCCGCGCGCCTCGGCGAGCGCGGCGAGGGTGTGCACGACGAAGGCCGGCTCGTTCCGTTTGCCGCGGACGGGTTGCGGCGCCAGGTAGGGGCTGTCGGTCTCGGCCAGCAGACGCTCCGGAGGCACCGCTCTCGCCGCGACGCGGAGGTCGTACGCGTTCTTGTAGGTGACGTTGCCGGCGAACGAGACGTACCAGCCGTGGTCGAGCGCCGGTTGCAGAAGCGCGGGCGACGAGAAGCAGTGCAGGATCACCGGCCCGGCATGGGCCTCGAGGCGGGTCCGCATGTCGGCGTCGGCGGCACGCGTGTGGATGACGACCGGCTTCGCAGCGGCGAGCGCGAGTGCGAGCTGGCCGTCGAAGAGACGCTCCTGCGCCGCCCGCGGCGCGTAGTCGCGGTAGTAGTCGAGCCCCGTCTCGCCGACCGCGACCGCCTTCGGATGGGCGAGCAGCGCGGCCAGCTCGTCGAGCCGCTCCGCGTCCGGCCCCGCCGCCTCGTGCGGGTGGATGCCGAGCGCGGCGTAGACCCCGTCGTGCGCGTCGGCGAGCGCGAGGGCGGCACGCGCGCCGGCGATCGTCGTCGCGACGTTGACGACTCGCGCGACACCCACGCTGCGCGCGCGTGCGAGCACCTCGGCTGCGTCGTCCCCGAGGTGAGCGTGGGTGTCGATCACCCGTCGGGCCGCATCCGGGCGAGCTCCTCGTCGACGACGGAGTCGTCGAGCTTCCGGAAGAGCGGCTTCGGCTCACGGAGGATCTGGCCGGGCCGGAGCGTGCTCGGGGCCCAGCTGCCGACCCAGGTCGAGTAGTCGCCGGTGAGCACCTCGTGCCTGCGGCCGTCGTCCTCCACCACTTCGCGGAACTCGAGCGGCCCGGCGAGGAAGCCGTCGTGGCCGAGCAGCTCGTGGACCAGCTGCGACGTGTGCGGCAGGAACGGCGTGAACAGGGTCTTCAGGCTGTCGACCGCCCGCAGCGAGGTGTAGAGCACGGTGGCCGCCCGTTCGCGGTCGGTCTTCACCAGCGCCCACGGCGCGTGCTCGCTGACGTACTGGTTCACGAGCGATGCGAGCCGCATCGTCTCGGCGAGCGCCGCGCGGAACCGCGCCCCCTCGAGATGCGCGCCGACGGTGTCGAAGCCGCCGTCGACCGCCGCGAGCAGTGCTTCGTCCGCCGGATCGAGCGTGCCCGGCTCCGGGACGGCGCCGAAGTTGCGGTGGGCGTTCGTGAGCGTCCGGTTGACGAGATTGCCCCAGTTCGCGAGCAGCTCGTCGTTGTTCCGGCGGACGAACTCGGCCCAGG
>CAYXXE010000223.1:0-3525 GCA_964468985.1 uncultured Gaiellales bacterium
GCCTGGGCGAGCTTCCACACGACGCCCGTGCCGCAAAGCCCGGTGAACGGGTAGTCGCCCTTCAGCGGCGCGACGACCGGGCAGGCCGGGAACGCCTCGGCCGGACGGTGGTGGTCGGTGACGATCACCGTCAAGCCCAGCGACCGTGCGTGCTCGACCTCCGCGACCCCGGTGATCCCGCAGTCGACGGTGAGGACGACGTCGAAGCCCTCCTCCGCGAGCCGCGTCAGCGTCTGCTCGTTCAGGCCGTACCCCTCCTCGAAGCGCGAGGGCAGATGCCAGGCGACGTCGGCGCCCACCTCGCGGAGGAGCAGCACGGCGAGCGTCGTGGCGCAGATCCCGTCCGCGTCGTAGTCGCCGTGGACGCAGATCCTGGCGCCGGCCTCGATCGCCGCCGTCAGGAGGGCCACCGCCTCTCGCATGTCGCCGAGCGCGAACGGGTCGTGGCCGGGCAGCTCGGCGGCCAGGAAGCGCTCGGCCTCGCCGGGGTCGCCGAGGCCGCGGCGGACCAGCACCGCGGCGGTCACCTCGTCGATCCCGAGCGCGGTCGCGAGCTCCCCCACCGCGGTGAAGGAACAGGGTGGGAGATCCCAGGTTGCGACGGCCATCAGGGCTGCCGAGCGTACGCCGACGACCGGACGGAACCCACGCTTTCGGCTGCAAATCCGGGCTATTCGCGATTCGCGCTACTCGCGCGGCAGCGACACCCCAAGGTACGTCAGCACGATCACCGCGCCGACGAGCCCCGCGAGGCCTGCCCAGACCCAGCGCGGATGGCCGGATTCGCGCACCGAAGCCGCGAAGGCGCGCCCGAGCAGGATGAACGTCGCCCCGACGAGGCCCGCCGCGACGACGATCGCGGGCAGCCAGAGGACGAAGCGGACCCACGAGGAGGTGGCGAGCAGGAGGTTCACTACCATTGGATCGTGCCTGATACCGCGCCGACGCAGGATTCGAACTACAGCTCGGGCGACGACTACGTCGTCGAGTTCCTCGGCTACGAGTTCTCCTTCAACGCCGTCGACTTCGGCGGCCGGGTCGCGGCCGCGACCGCGAAGCTCGGCCTCGTCGAGCGCCCCGCCCTCGACGAGGAGGAGATCGCCGACCTCGTGAGCCTCGCGGCCCAGGGCGAGATCGACAGCCCCGTCTCGCGGCTTGGCCGGTACGTCGTGCGCAACTGGGAGCGCGTGTCGGTGCTGGACGGGGAGTCGCTCGTCTACTGGCTCCGGAAGCTCATCTTCCGCGGCGCCTGGCTCGACCACCAGGTGAAGCGCGGCGGTCTCGAGGTCGTCTGGGACGACGGCGACGACGAGTTCGCCTACCAGCACCCCGGTGGCGGCCGGCCGCTGCTCGAGCTGGCGCCGGTGCCCTCATGGCACGACCTCCAGTACAGGCCCTGAGCACGGCAGCGGGCGCCGCCTACCTGGCGGCCCTGCTCGCCGCCGACCACTTCGCGACGTATCCCGAGCAGCTCGCGCTCGGTGTGCTCACCTTCGGGGTGCTGGCGGCGGCCCTCGGGCGCTTCCCGGTCGCACAGCGCGCGCAGGCGCTCGGGGTGGTGGCGTTCGCGACCGTCGGGGAGGTGACCGGCTCGCTCCTGTGGGGCGTCTACCACTATCGCCTGCACAACCTGCCGCTGTTCGTCCCGCCGGCGCACGGCCTCGTCTACCTGACCGGCCTGTCACTCGCCGGCCTCTGCCGTGCCCACGCCCGGGCGCTGGTGCTGTTCGCCGCCATGGTCGCCACCGGCTGGGGCCTCCTCGGACTGACCGTCCTGCCGCACCGCGACGTCGCGGGCGCGGTCGGGGTGCCGTTGCTCCTCGTGTTCCTCTGGCGGTCGCGGAGCCGCGCCGTCTACGCGGGCGTGTTCGTGGTCGTCGCCTCGCTCGAGCTGTACGGCACCGCGATCGGCACCTGGCACTGGGCCCGGACGCTCCCCGGTCTGGGCATTCCGGACGGCAACCCGCCGAGCGGCGTCGCCTCCGGCTACGTCTGGTTCGACGTCATGGCGATGCTGACGGCGCCCTACCTGCTCGCGGTCGGGCGCCGCTTGCGCCCTCAGAAGAGCGGCGAGGCAACGCCCGTCGCCTGAGGGGCGTCGATGTGGGCGCGTCCGAGGTCGGTGATCACACGGCCGCGGGGCGTGCGCTGGAGAAACCCGAGCTGGAGCAGGTACGGCTCGTGGACGTCCTCGAGCGTCTCGGCCTCCTCGCCGAGCGAGACGGCGAGGGTCGAGAGCCCGACCGGGCCGCCGCCGAACTTCTCGACGACACAGCGGAGCAGCTCGCGGTCGAACCGCTCGAGGCCCGCCTCGTCCACCTCGAGCAGCGCCAGCGCCTCCTCGGCGATCTCGGTGGTCACCGCCCCCTGATGCCGCACCTCGGCGACGTCGCGGACGCGCCGCAGGATGCGGTTCGCGATGCGCGGCGTCCCGCGCGAGCGGCGCGCGATCAGCTCGGCGGCGTCGTCGGTGACCTCGACCGCCAGGATCCTTGCGGAGCGGCGGACGATCAGCGCGAGCTCGGCGGGCAAGTAGTGGTCCAGCCGGAACGTGAGGCCGAAGCGGTCGCGCAGCGGGGTCGTGAGCAGCCCCGTGCGCGTGGTGGCGCCGATGAGCGTGAACGGCGGCAGGTCGAGCGTGAGCGTGCGCGCGGCCGGGCCCTGGCCGACGACGATGTCGAGCCGGAAGTCCTCGAGTGCCGGGTAGAGGATCTCCTCGGCCGAGCGGTTGAGGCGGTGGATCTCGTCGACGAAGAGCACGTCGCGCGGCTCGAGCGTCGTGAGGATCGCCGCGATGTCGCCCTTCTCGAGTGCCGGGCCTGCGACCTGGCGGATGCCGACCCCGAGCTCGTTGCGCACGATCTGCGCGAGCGAGGTCTTGCCGAGCCCCGGCGGCCCGGCGAGCAGGAGATGGTCGAGTGCCTCTCCGCGCGCGCGGGCTGCAGCAAGCGCGATCGCGAGCTGCTCCTTCACCCGCTCCTGGCCGACGAAGTCGTCGAGCGTGCGTGGCCGCAGCGACCGCTCGAGCTCCTCCTCGGCGTCGGCCTGGACGGGAGCGAGGAACTGGGTCATGCCGGCTCCGTCAAGCCTACGCCGGTGGTCACGCCGCCGCCCGTAGCGCCTGCCGCACCTGCTCCGCGACGGGCAGATCGGGATCGAGGTCGGCGAGCGCGCGCTCGGCGTCCACGAGCGACCAGCCGAGCTCGACCAGCGCGTCGCGCGCGGTGAGCTCGTCGCGTGCGCTTCCGCCGACGGCGTCCGCGAACGGCAGCTTGTCCTTCAACTCGAGCACGACCCGCTGGGCCGTCTTGCGGCCGACGCCGGGGATGGCCTCGAACCGCGCCAGATCGTCGCGTGCGATCGCGCGGCGGAGCTCCTCGGGCGTCGAGCCCGAGACGATCCCGAGCGCGACCTTCGGGCCGACGCCGGAGACGCCGAGCAGCAGCTCGAACATCTCCCGCTCCGAGGCCGAGCCGAAGCCGTACAGCTGCAGCGCGTCCTCGCGGACGACGAGATGCGTCTCGA
>CAYXXE010000224.1:0-3519 GCA_964468985.1 uncultured Gaiellales bacterium
GCAGGTCGCGCTCGGCGATCGAGATCGCATGCGGCTGCTCGCGGCCGTAGAGCACGCCCGGGATCAGCCCCTGCTTGCGCAGGCGCCGAGACTCGGCCGACCCGAGGACGGGACGGGCTTTCACGGCGAGTGAGACGCGCTGACTGGTCACGGCGGCGGATTGTAGCGTTGGGAAGGGAACCTGCGGCTCCCGTCGTGGCAGCTGGACGACGACTACTGCAGTGCGGGCAAGATCTCCCGCAGCAACGACGTCAGTCTTTCGGCGGACGCTGCACCAACAGCCAGCACCTGCTCGTGGTCGATCGGCTCGGGCAGGACGCCCGCTGCCATGTTGGTGACGCACGAGATCGCGAGGCAGCGGATGCCCATGTGCCTCGCCGCGAGGACCTCGGGGACGGTGGACATGCCGGCCAGGTCGCCGCCGATCGCCCGCATGAAGCGGATCTCGGCCGGCGTCTCGAACGCAGGCCCGAGCCAGGCGGCATAGACGCCTTCGCTCAGATCGATGCCGAGCCGCTCGGCCGCGGCGAGCGCCTCGTTCCGGAGGGCCGGGTCGTAGGCGGCGCTCATGTCCGGGAAGCGCGGACCGAGCGTCTCGTCGTTCGGCCCGACGAGCGGCGACGATCCCTGCAGGTTGATGTGATCCGAGACGAGCACGAGCGCGCCCGGGTAGAGATCCTCACGGATGCCCCCGCAGGCGTTCGTCAGCACGAGCGAGCCGATCCCGAGCCGACCGAGCACGCGCACACCGAAGACGACGCGCTCGGCCGGCAGCCCCTCGTACAGATGAGCGCGCCCGCGCATGACGGCGAGCGGAACACCGTCGAGCGTGCCGAGCACGAGCCGGCCCGCGTGCCCGACCGCGGTCGAGACCGGCCAGCCCGGGATCTCCGCGTAGGGGATCTCGACGGCATCCGCGACCTCGTCGGCCAGCCCGCCGAGCCCCGAGCCGAGGACGACTCCGACGCGTGGCTGAAGGGGCGACCGTTCGCGGATGACGCTCACTGCTGCTTCGAGGTCGGCTTGTTCCATCAGCAGGAGCGCCTCACAGCCGAAGCCGAAGGCCGGCTCCGCCGGCCGGGAGGCTCAGCGGCGCAGAGAGATGGCACGCGAAAAGGGAAGGATGAGCCTTGAGAAGGAAACCGTAGGTTTCCTTCTCAAAACAGTTGGTTCTCGCCGCCGAAGATCGCGCTGACGGAGTCGTCGGCGAAGACGTTCATGATCGTCTCGGCCAGCAGGGGCGCGACGGTGAGAACTGTCATGTTCGACGGCCGCGCAAGCGGGTCGATCGGGACGGTGTCGGTGACGACGATGCCGGCGAAGCCCGCCTTGCCGAGCTTGCGGAGCCCCTCGGCGGAGACGAGGAAGTGCGTCACGAAGACCCAGACGTCGGTCGCCCCGTGCTCCTTCAGCGCCTGCGCGCCGGCGATGAGGGTCGAGCCGGTGGTCGTGATGTCGTCGCCCATGATCGCGACCTTGCCGCGGACGCGGCCGGTCACCTCGGTCACCGAGACCGTGTCGTGGTCGGGGCGCGTCTTGTGCATGATCGCGAAGTCGGCGTCGATCATCTCGGCGAACCGGACCGCGTGCTTGGCGCGGCCGGCATCCGGGGCGACGGAGACGACGCCCTCGCCGGTGAGGCCGAGGTCGCGGAAGTGGCGGGCGAACAGCGGCAGGCTGGTCATGTGATCGACGGGGATCGTGAAGAACCCCTGGATCTGGCCGGCGTGGAGATCCATCGTGAGCACCCGGTCGGCGCCGGCGAGCTGGAGCATGTCGGCGACCAGACGGGCGGTGATCGGCTCGCGCGGCTTGGCCTTCCGATCCTGGCGGGCGTACGGGAACCAGGGGATGACGGCCGTGATCCGCTTCGCCGAGGCGAGCCGTGCGGCCTGGATCATCAGCATGAGCTCCATCAGGTTCTGGTCGACGGGCGCGCACCCGGTCTGGACCAGGAAGAGGTCGGCACCGCGGATCGACTCGTCGTAGCGGCAGTAGGTCTCGCCGTTGCCGAAGGTGTGGAGCTCGATCTCGCCCAGCTCGACCCCGAGCTGTTCGGCGATCCGCTCGGCCAGCGCGGGGTGCGAGCGGCCTGCGAAGACCATCAGCCGCTTCTGCGGGCCACGCTCGAGCCAGTGGCCGGGCTTCGGCTGCGTCACGGGCGCGGCCGACTCGAGGCCGGGCAGGACGAGCTCAGTGATCGCGCTGCCGGGCTGCATAGCCCTCCTTGTTCTCCTGGCGCGCGCGCGCGATCCCGAGCGCCTCGGCGGGGACATCCTTCGTGATGATCGAGCCGGCTGCGATCCATGCTCCGTCCCCCACCTCGACAGGTGCGACGAACCCATTGTGGATGGCAGTCCTGACGTTGCTGCCGATCACCGTGCGGCCCTTCGGCCGGCCGGGCTGATGCGGGAAGTTGGCGGTGATCGCCCCGGCGCCGATGTTCGTGTCGTCGCCGATCTCCGCATCCCCGATGTACGAGAGATGAGGCACCTTCGTGCGGTCGCCGACAGTCGAGTTCTTGATCTCCACGAAGGTGCCCGCCTTGGAGTCGCTGCCGAGAACCGTCCCAGGTCGAAGGTAACAGAATGGACCCACGTTCGCCCCCACTCCGACACGTGCGTCGACGACCACCGAGTGCGGGTGGATCTGGGCGCCCGTCGCCACGTCGGTCGCGCCGCGGAGGACCGTGAACGGGTGGATCGTCACGTCGGCGGCGACGGTGACGGTGGGCTCGATCCAGGTCGTGGCCGGGTCGACGATCGTCACGCCTGCGAGCATGTGGCCCTCGTTGATCCGGTCGCGGAGCACGGCGCCGGCGGCCGCGAGCTCGACGCGCGTGTTGACGCCGTCAGCCTCGGCGGAGTCCTCAGCGACGTAGGCGGCGACGGGCTCGCCGGCGGCGACGAGGAGCTCGATCGTGTCGGTGAGGTAGAGCTCGCCCTGGGCGTTCTTCGGCTGGAGCCGGTCGAGCGCCGGCCAGAGGAGCTCGGAGCGGAAGACGTAGATCGAGGAGTTGATCTCCCCGATCGCGAGCTCCGCGGCGGTCGCATCGGACGCCTCGACGATGCGCTCGACGCTGCCGTCGGCACGCCGGACGACGCGGCCGTAGCGGCGCGGGTCGGCCGGGATCGCGCTGAGCAGCGTCGCCGCGGCGCCCTGCTCGCGGTGATGGGCGACGAGTCGCCCGAGCAGCTCGGCGGTGAGCAGCGGCGTGTCGCCCGAGAGCACGAGCACCTCGCCGGTGTGACCTGCGAGCGCAGCCCGAGCCGCACGGACGGCATCGCCGGTGCCGAGTGCCTGCTCCTGGATGGCGATCTCGACCGTCCCGCCGGCGAAGCGGTCGTGCGTGGCCGGGGAGGCGACGACGACGACCGGGTCGGCGCCGGCGCCGCGCCCCGCCTCGATGATCCAGTCGACCATCCGCCGGCCGAGCAGCGGGTGGAAGTGCTTCGGCTCGGCGCTCTTCATCCGGGTGCCGAGGCCCCCGGCCATCACGATCGCTGCGAGCGGCGTCTC
>CAYXXE010000225.1:0-3465 GCA_964468985.1 uncultured Gaiellales bacterium
CCCGGCTCCGGTCGGTCGGCGTTCTACGATTGGCGCGTGGCCGAGTTCGTCCCGCCCGACTTCGTCGTCCCGCTCGGTCTCGAGACCTCGGAGTTCGTCCTCGAGCCGCTCGGGCCCGAGCACAACGACCTGGACTACGACGCCTGGACGTCGTCGCTGGAGCACATCAGGGCGACGCCCGGCTATCCCGACGGCTCCTGGCCGCGAGCGATGACGCGGGACGAGAACCGTGCGGACCTGCAGCGTCACGCCGATGACTTCCGTGCCCGGAGGGGGTTCACGTACACGGTGCTCGATCCGGCCGGCCGCGACGTGATCGGGTGCGTCTACATCTACCCGCCGCGCGAAAGCGACGGCGACAACGACGCCTGCGCGCTCTCGTGGGTGCGGGAGAGCCACGCGCATCTGGACGTTCCCCTCTGGCGCGCCGTGAGTGAGTGGCTCCGATCGGACTGGCCGTTCGCCGGCGTGGAGTACGCACCGCGCGCGTAGGCGCCCGCGCGCAGCGGCGCGCCGGACCGCGGCTGCACGGCCTCCTTCATGTCGACAACCAGAGGGGCGTCGTGAGCTCGATCGTCTCGGCGCCGACCTGTGGCAGCCCATCGGGCTCTCGTCTCCTCGCTCGGTCGCCGGGTCGGTTCGCAGGGAAGCTTGCCCGCCGGATACGGTGCCGCGGTGATTCTCGTCGTCGCCGCGACCGCCCGCGAGCTCGAGCGCGTCGCTGGCGCCGAGACGCTCGTCTGTGGGATCGGTCCCGTCGAGGCGGCCCTCGCGACGGCGGCGCGTCTGTCGGAGCGGCGGCCGCGGGCGGTGCTCCAGATCGGCATCGCAGGCTCGACGACGCTTGCGCCGCCCGCGCTCGTGCTCGGCTCGGCGGCGGTCTACGCGGACGCGGTCGACCCGGGCTCGCCGTTCCCGCGCGTCGACCGGCAGGAGCCGGATCCGGCTCTGCTGGCCCTCGCCCGCCGCGTGCTCCCCGAGGCGCACGTCGTGCCGATCGCGACCTCCGGCCGGGTCGGGGGCGGCTCGCTGTGCGAGGTCGAGGCCATGGAGGGCTTCGGCGTGTTGCGCGCGGCCGCGCTCGCGGGCGTCCCCGCGCTCGAGCTCCGCGCCGTCTCGAACGCCGTCGGCGAGACCGACCGAGGGTGCTGGCACGTCGGCGAGGCGATCGCCGCGGTGTCGGCGGCCCTCGCGCGGGTGCTCACCGCGCTGGAGAGCCTCGATGCCTGAGCTGCCGCCGCCGCTCCCGCCCGAGACCCGCACCGTCGGGCAGGTGATCGCCGAGACGATCCGCGCCTACGGCGCCCATTTCTGGCGCGCGCTGCCGCTCGGACTGCCGCTCGCGCTCACCGACCAGGTCGCCGTCCGGCAGAAGCTGCCGGCGCAGACTCTCATCTTCTGGGCCGCCACGCCGCTCTTCGCGGCCGGCTTCGTGCTGGCCTGCGCGCTCTTCCACGGCAAGCGGCCGACCTGGACGGCCTTCGGCGTGGCCGTGCTCGTCTGGCTCCCGTTCCCGGCCCTGCGCGCGGCGTACCTCCTCCCGGGGCTCGCGTGGCTCGCGTTCATCGGGCTGGCGGTACCGGCCGCGGTCGTCGAGCGCCTCCCGTTCCGGGCCGCGCTCGTGCGCGGGCGCGAGCTTGGCGCCGCGGACTACGTCCATGCCCTCGGCTCGATCGCGGCGCTCGTGATCGTCGTCGGGGTCGCGGAGCAGACGCTGGCCGCTCTGCTCCACTCCCAGGGAAACAACGGTCAGCGCGTGGCGGTCTTCGGCTCCGACCTCGTGCTGAGCCCGCTGCTGTACCTCGGCGGCGCCTTGCTCTACCTCGACCAGGCCGCGAGAGTAGGGCGGATCCGTCCACGACGAAGGAGCGCCTGATGCCCGTCTTCATACTCCTCTCGACCCTCACCCAGCAAGGCCTCCAGACGTTGAAGTCCCATCCCGAGCGGCTGCGCCAGGTGAACGACGACGTCGCGGAGCTGGGCTGCAAGGTGCTGCACCAGTGGGCGACGCTCGGCGAGTTCGACTTCGTGAACGTCGTCGAGGCGCCCGACCTGGCGACCGTCGCGCGCGTCTCGGTCGCCCTCGCCGCGCGCGGCTCGACCCGCATCGAGACCCTGCCGACGCTCGAGATCGACGAGTTCCTGCGCGCGCTCGAGTGATCGCCCGCCGCTAACAGTTGTCTTCGGCGGGCGGGGCGGGTAGAACTCGCTCGTCATCTCCCTGCGCAGCACCCCACATGACTGACCCGCGGGTCGGCGAATACGCGCGCCTCCTCGTCGACCGCAGCGTCGCGGTCGAGCCCCGCTGGCAGGTGGTGATCAGCGCGCAGGTGGCCGCGCGCCCGCTCGTCGAGGAGGTGCAGCGGCAGATCGCGCGCCGCGGCGCGTGGGCGATCACGCAGCTCGCGTGGGAGGGCAGCGGCGGCGCCTGGACGCGCGAGGCGCCCGACGAGCTGCTCGCCGAGCCGGCGCCGCTGCTCGAGCTCGTGCAGGGTCAGGCAGACGCCTTCATCTCGATCGCCGCGCCCGAGAACGTCCGCGACGTCGCCGATCTGCCGCCCGGCCGCATCGCCAGCGTGCAGGCCGCGAACGCGACACTGCGCCGCAGGACACTGGCGATGGAGGTGCCGTGGGTCGTCTGCCAGTACCCGACCAACGCGCTGGCGCAGGAGGCCGGGATGGCCTTGCCCCAGTTCGAGGACTTCCTCTACGGCGCCTGTCTGCTCGACTGGGATGCGGAGGAGGAGAAGCTGCGTCGGATCGCCGATCGGCTCGAGCGGTCGTCCGAGGTGCGCCTCGTCGCCGAGGGCACCGACCTGCGGCTCACCGTCGCCGGACGATCCCCGCAGGTCGACGACGGCCACATCAACATGCCGGGCGGCGAGGTGTTCGTCTCGCCCGTCGAGGATGCGACCGAGGGCCTGGTCACGTTCTCCGAGTTCCCCGCCACCTACTTCGGGCACGAAGTCGGCGGTGCGTGGCTCCGCTTCGCGGGCGGCCGTGTCGTCGATGCGGGGGCCGCGACCGGCGAGGCCCACCTGCTGGCGATGCTCGACACCGACCCGGGCGCGCGCGTCCTCGGCGAGCTCGGTCTCGGGTGCAACCCGGGCATCACGCGGCATCTCAAGAACACGCTCTTCGACGAGAAGATCAACGGCACCGTCCACCTCGCGCTCGGCCGCTCGTACGCCAGCACCGGCGGCACGAACCACAGCCTGATTCACTGGGATCTCGTCAAGGATCTCCGTCGTGGCGGCCAGCTGTACTTCGACGGCGAGCTCGTGCAGGCGAGCGGCGAGTGGGCCGACTCGCTCGCCGTGACGGGGCTCTAGGCCGCCGAGACCTCGCCCGCGAGCCGCGCGTTCCCTTCCACCAGGTCGCGGTTCGCGCGCAGGGTCCTGCCCCCGCTTTCGCGGTGCAGGTACGAGAGGACGAACGGGGTCACCGCCTGGCCGTGCACGCCCT
>CAYXXE010000226.1:0-3460 GCA_964468985.1 uncultured Gaiellales bacterium
CAGGAGGACGCGATCGAGCGGATCTTCCCGTTCGACCTGATCCCGCGCGTGATCCCGCGGGCTGAGTGGAACCTGCTCGAGCGCGGCCTGATCCAGCGCGTCCGCGCCCTGAACCTGTTCCTCGACGACGTCTACCACGCGCAGCGCATCCTCGCGGACGGCATCGTCCCGTCGGAGCTCGTGTTCGGCGCGCGCCACTTCACGCGCGAGATGATCGGCATCGACCCGCCCGGCGGCGTGTACGCGCACGTGGCGGGCATCGACGTCGTCCGCGACGAGCACGGCACGTTCTTCGTGCTCGAGGACAACCTGCGCACGCCCTCGGGCGCCAGCTACATGCTCGAGAACCGGCAGGCGATGAAGCGCACGTTCGCGCCGCTCTTCGAGCGCGGCGACGTGCTCGGCATCGACCACTACCCGGGCGAGCTGCTGGCGGCGCTGACGGCGGTCGCGCCGCCGGGCGTCACGTCGCCCACCGTCGTCCTGCTGACGCCCGGCGTCCACAACTCCGCCTACTTCGAGCACTCGTTCCTGGCCCGGCACATGGGGATCGAGCTGGTCGAGGGCGGCGACCTGATCTGCCACGACGACTTCGTCTTCATGCGGACGACCCACGGCCTCCAGCAGGTCGACGTGATCTACCGCCGGGTCGACGACGCGTTCCTCGACTCGCTCGCGTTCCGGCGCGACTCCCTGCTCGGGGCGCCAGGCCTGCTGAACGCCTACCGCGCCGGCAACGTGACGATCGCGAACGCGCTCGGCACCGGTGTCGCCGACGACAAGGCGGTGTACCGCTACGTGCCGGAGATGATCCGGTACTACCTCGCCGAGGAGCCGGTGCTGCACAACGTGCCGACCTACCTGGCCTCCGACGAGAGCGACCGCCGCTACATCCTCGAGCATCTCGACGAGCTCGTCGTGAAGACCGTCGACGGCAGCGGCGGCTACGAGATGCTGATCGGGCCCGCCTCGACGCTCGAGGAGCGCGCGACGTTCCGCGACCGGATCAAGGCCCACCCTCGCTCGTACATCGCCCAGCCGACGCTCGCGCTGAGCACGATGCCGATCTACCTCGAGGAGCTGCGGCCGGCGCACGTCGACCTCCGGCCGTTCGTCCTGTCGGGCCGCATCACCACCGTCGTCCCGGGCGGCCTCACGCGGGCCGCGCTGCGGGCCGGCTCGCTGGTGGTCAACTCGTCGCAGGGCGGCGGGAGCAAGGACACGTGGGTGCTGCGGGCATGACGGCCGGGCCCGGATCGTGCTGAGCCGGGTCGCCGACGCGCTGTACTGGACGGCCCGCTACGTCGAGCGCGCCGAGGACACGAGCCGGCTCCTGCACGTCAACTTCCACGGCCTCCTCGACACGGACGTCGGCGACCGCGGCGAGGCGTGGCGCGACCTGCTGCGCGTGATCGGGGCCGACGAGCCGTTCCGCGAGAGCTACGACGAGTACAGCGCCCAGGCGGTGACCGAGTTCCTGCTCTGGCATCCGGCGAACCCCGACTCGGTGGCCGCGTGCATCACGCGCGCCCGTGAGAACGCGCGCGGCGTGCGCGAGCAGATCTCGAGCGAGATGTGGGAGCGCATCAACCGCCTCCACCTCGATGTGGCGCGGCGCCGGCGCTCGACCGTGCTCGCGCACCCGCACGACTTCCTGGCCGCGGTGATCGGCGGCTCGCAGGCGTTCCAGGGCGTCACCGGCGCCACGCTGCCGCGCGGCGAGCCGTACGAGTTCCTCGTCCTCGGCACCAACATCGAGCGGGCCGCGATCACCACGCGGATCGTCTCCGTCAAGACGGGCAGCCTGTTCGGCGCGCCCGCCGACGAGATCGCGCTCTCGCGCGCCACCGACGTGCTGAAGTCGTGCGGCAGCCTGGAGGCGTTCCAGAAGATCGAGAGCGACCGCAGCCCGGCGCGGGTCGTCGCGCACCTGCTCCTCGACCGCCGGGGGCCGCGCACCGTGCTCTTCTGTTTGGAGCGCTCGCTCGCCTCGATCCGCGCCATCTCCCACGACGGGCAGCGGCCCGAGCGCGCGGTGGGCCGCGTCGTGGCCGAGCTCACGTTCACCGACCTGCTCGAGCGCGACCGTGAGGCGATCGACGCGCTCGTCGGCCGGGCGCTGCGCGGCATCGGCGAGGCGGGCGTCGAGATCGCCACCGCCTACTTCACCACCCGCGTGATCGTCCCCGGCCCCTTCACCCACCAGCAGCAGCAGCAGCAACAGTAAGCGCATGTGGCTCCGGATCGAACACACCACGTCCTTCACCTACGACGAGCCGATCGTCGAGGCGTACACCGAGTTGCACCTGCACCCGCTCACGAGCGGCGGGCAGATCTGCTCCTCGTTCCGCCTGACGACCACGCCGCCCGGCCTCAAGGTGCGCTCCTACCACGACCGGTACGGGAACGACGTGCTGCACTTCGACATCCTCGAGCCGCACGACCGGCTGGTCGTCTCGGCGACCAGCGACGTGCTGACCGCAGCGGCGTTTTTGGACGTCTACCGCCCGCCCGGGCCTCTCGAGCGCTACGACTTCCTGCAGCCGACCGAGCGGGCGCGCGTCACCCCGGAAGTGCAGGCGCTGGCCGCCGAGGCTCCCGCCGGGACGACCGGCGCGGCGCGGGCGGAGGCGCTCGCGCACATCGTGTGGTCGGCACTCGCCTACGAGCCGGGCGCGACCGACGTGCGCACGACCGGCGACGAGGCGCTCGCGCTCGGCCGGGGCGTCTGCCAGGACTTCGCGCACCTGCTGATCGCCGCGTGCCGGTCGGTGGGGATCCCGGCGCGCTACGTCAGCGGCTACCTCTACGACCCCAAGGCCGCCGACAGCGAGGGCGCGTCGCACGCCTGGGTGGACATCTGGGACGACGACCGCGGCTGGTGCTCGCTCGACCCGACCCACGACCGGGCCCAGAACGAGCTCTACGTGCGGATCGCCGTCGGCCGCGACTACGACGACGTCGCCCCCACCCGCGGCGTCTTCCGCGGCAACGCGCACGAGCAGCTGGCGGTCGAGGTGCACCTCGCGGCCATGTGAGTGCCGACGGATACGGTTGCGGGCACACGTTTCCCTCGCCAGCGGAGGCGCCCGCAGATGCCCGCCAAGCTCACGTCCGACCAGATCGCGTTCCTGCAGCAGCCCCACCCCGCCGTCGTCGCGGCGACCCGCCCGGACGGCACGCCGCACCAGACCGTCGTCTGGATCGACACCGACAGCGGCGACGTGCTGTTCAACACGGCCGAGGGCCGCGCGAAGGCGCGGTACCTCCACGACCGGCCCACGGCGTCAGCGATCGTGGTCGACCCTGCCGACGACCACCACTGGCTGTCGGTGTCGGGCCCGGTCGAGTTCAGCCACGACGGTGCCTACGACCACATCAACGCGCTCGCCCGGAAGTACCTCGGCGACGATGCCGCGCCGTTCCCGACCCACGAGCAGCGCGTGACCGTCCGCATCCG
>CAYXXE010000227.1:0-3422 GCA_964468985.1 uncultured Gaiellales bacterium
AATACCGTGATCGGCTTGTCGGCCATCGCCTGGCGCAGGAAAGTGGGGATCGCCCGGCCGTCCATGGGCCGCATTCGGGGGCCATAAGTATTGAAGATGCGAGAGATCGCCGTATCGACGCCCTGCTGACGGTGGTAGGCCATCACTAGGGCCTCGGCATAGCGCTTGGCCTCGTCGTACACGCCGCGCGGGCCGATGGGGTTGACGTTGCCCCAGTAGGTCTCGGGCTGCGGGTGCACGAGCGGGTCGCCGTAGACCTCGCTCGTCGAGGAGATCAGGAACCGGGCGCGCTTCCACTTGGCGAGACCGAGCGCATTGTGGGTGCCGTACGAGCCGACCTTCAGCGACGCGAGCGGTGCCCGCAGGTAGTCGACCGGGCTCGCGAGGGCGGCGAGATGGAAGACGAAGTCGACGGGCTCGTCGACGCGAATCGGCTGCACGACGTCGTGCGGCACGAACGTGAACGAGTCGCCGCGCAGGTGGGCGATGTTCTCCAGCGACCCCGTGTCGAGGTTGTCGACGCAGATGACGCGGTGATCCCGCCCGAGCAGGTACTCGCACAGGTTCGAGCCCAGGAAGCCGGCACCGCCGGTGACGAGCGAGGTCGGCACCCCGAAACTGTACTCCCGCTCGCAGAGACTTCCTGCTTCCCTTACGAAGGCTTTTCATCAGCGGGGTCGGCGTCACGGGCGTAACGCACCCCGTTGACCGGGAGTCAGTGTCCGCAGGAGGACGGTTTCGGCCTCCCGGAGCGAAGGGGGTCTCGGTGAGCACATTCGAGGAACCGGCCGGCGTTGCCGCGTGATCGTCGGACGGTGCAGACGGGTCTTCGCGCTCCTGGCGACGCTGTGCCTGTTCGCCGTCGGCTGAACGGTCGACCGCGCTCCCGTGCGGAGCAGCCCGGCCGTCACCCGCCCGAGCGGCCGTTGCCGGTACCGGTCGGCCGGGTGAGGCGGTTGTTGCGCCGGGGAGTAGGCTGAGGGATGCGCGTCGTCGCATCGGAGCGGGCGGTCGAGCTCATCGGCGAGCGGGGCGGGAAGCTCTACGTCTGGGTGACGAGAAGCAAGTGCTGCAACGGGTTGCAGACGCTCCGCACGGCCACCGAGACGCCGTCCCACACGACCTTCGCGCGGTCGGAGGCCGGGACAGGGTTCGAGCTCTTCCTGCCGGCGGCGCTCGGCCGGCTACCCGACGAGCTCCACGTCGACGCCGGCCGTTTCTCGCGGCGCGTCGAGGCGTACTGGGACGGCTGCGCCTGGGTCTCGTGAGGCGCCCCGCGGCCGCCGGGGCCGGAGCAGCAGCAGGCCGGCGAGCCCGGCCGCCAGCGATGCGGCCGCGGTGACGACCCAGCCGCGCCGGAAGGCGGCCGGCGCGCCCGCGTGGCCGACGTGCGTCCCGAGCACGGCGATCAGCACGGCGACGCCGACGGCCAGGCCCACCTGTCGCAGCATGTTCACGACCGCCGACCCGGTGGCGAACGACTGGGGCGGGAGTGCGGCGGCGGCCGTCGCCATGATCGTCGGCAGGGTGAGACCGACGCCGATTCCGGTGAGCAGCATGCCGCCGAGGATCTCGCGCACGTAGTCGGCGTGGAGCCCGGCGGCGAGCGCCCACCAGATCGTCCCGGCGGCGAGACTCGCCGACCCCGCTGCGATCACCGGCCCGGCGCCGAACCGGGCGATCAGCCGGCCCGCGACGAGGAACGAGAACAGCGGCACCATCAGCGGGCCGGGCGCGAGGGCGAGACCGGACTCGAGGGCCGACCAGCGCCACACCTCCTGCTCCCAGAGGATCACCGACAGCAGCATCGAGCCGAACGCCACCGAGAACAGGACGGAGACGACCGAGGCCCCGGTGAAGCCGCGCGCCCGGAACAGCGAGCGCTCGACGAGCGGGTTGCGATGCCGGGCGGAGTGGACCGCGAACAGCGCGAGGGCCGCTGCGGCACCCGCCAGCACGCCGATGGTGGGCACTGCCGCCCAGCCCCAGGTGCCGCCCTCGACCAGCCCGAGCGTCAGGGCGCCGACGCCGCCGGTGACGAGCGCGGCGCCGAGCGCGTCCGGCCGTGGGCCGGGGTGCCCCGGCACGTCGGGCAGGCGACGCCAGCCGACAACGAGCGCCGCGAGACCGATGGGGACGTTGACGAGGAAGATCCAGCGCCAGCTGGCCGCGACCAGCAGGCCGCCGACGACAGGGCCGAGCGCAGCCGCGAAGCCGCCGACGGCCGTCCAGGCGCGCACCGAGCTGTGCCGACGCTCGGGCGGAGCGGACGCCAGGATGAGGCTGAGCGAGGTCGGCGTGAGCAGCGCCGCCCCCGCTGCCTGGACGAGCCGGAACGCGACGAGCATCGGCACGCTCGTCGCGGCGCCGCAGGCGGCCGACGCCGCGGTGAAGACGGCGATGCCGACGAGGAAGCCGTTCTGCCGGTGCCGCTGGTCGGCCAGGCGGCCGAAGAGGACGAGCAGCGCCGCGTAGACGATCGCGTACCCGTTCAGGATCCAGGAGAGCCCGCCGAGCCCGTGCGCACCGAGGTCTCGGCCGATGTCGGGGAGGGCGACGTTGACGATGAAGAGGTCGAGGCTCGCGAGCACGACGCCGGAGCAGACGATGACGAGCACGAGCGTCGGCGACGCGTCGGCGCGTCGCAGGCCGCGCAGCTGCTGGCTTAGGGTTGCCATAGCCAGAAGACCCTAGCAGACTGACTGATGTCTGTCTAAGTCAGCTAGAATCGCCTTCGATGGCGGCCGTCACCCTGACCGGCAAGCTCGAGCAGCGCGACCGCTGGCGGGCCGACGACTGCCCGCTGGCCGCCACGCTCGAGATCGTCGGCACGCGGTCGGCCTTCCTGATCCTGCGTGAGGCGTTCTACGGCGGCACGCGCTTCGACGAGATCGCCCGCCGCGCCGGGATCAGCGAGCCGGTGACGGCCGCCCGGCTCCGCGAGCTGGTCGAGCACGGGCTGCTCGTGCGCGAGCCCTACCGGGAGCCGGGTCAGCGCACCCGCGACGAGTACCGGCTCACCGAGCGCGGCACCGCCCTCTTCCCCACCCTGGTCGCGCTGATGCAGTGGGGCAACCGCTGGCTGAACGACGACGGCGGCCCGGTCGAGCTCCGCCACCACGGCTGCGGCGCGGTGGTGGCGGCCGAGCTCCGCTGCACGAGCGGCCACGCGGTCGAGGTCGGCGACCTCGACCTGGTCTCGACGCGCCGTTGACCGACGGCTCACGACGCATCGCCGAAGTCATCGGCGCCTCTTAAGGTCGCTGTTTAGGATCGCTCCTTGTGCCAGGTGGACATTCGGTGACGAGGCGGTTACGAAGCGGAGCGCCGATCCGTCTGGCGATCGTCAGCTCGCCCCGCGCCGGGAACATGTGGCTACGGCGACAACTCGTCGCCCTCTTCGGCCTCGAGGAGCGCTCGGC
>CAYXXE010000228.1:0-3401 GCA_964468985.1 uncultured Gaiellales bacterium
CGCCGGGGCCGCGCGTGCCGACGCCGCCGCCGAGGCGCTCGAGGTGCTGCCACATCCCCCGCATGCGCGGCAGGTTGTACTCGAGCTGCGCGAGCTCGACCTGGAGCTTCCCCTCGGCGCTGACGGCGTGCTGCGCGAAGATGTCCAGGATCAGCTGCGTGCGATCGATGACGCGGGTCTCGACGGCGTTCTCGAGGAACCGCTGCTGGGCCGGCGTCAGCTCGTCGTCGACGATCAGGCACTCCGCTTCGAGGTCGGCAAAGCGGGTCTTCAGCTCCTCGATCTTGCCCTTGCCGACGTACGTCCGCTGCGCCGGCTGCGGCCGATGCTGGACGATCTGCCCGACCGGCACGACGCCCGCCGTGCGCGCGAGCTCCTCCACTTCGGCCAGCTCGTCGGCCGGATCCACGCCCTGGGCGAGAACGGCGAGCACGAGCCCCCGTTCCGGCTCCGTCGAACGTGGAATCATCATTCGTGATTATGCCCGCAAACGGCCCTTCGCCCCTACTCGCCGAGACGGCGCTGGCGCTCGTCGACATCCCGTCCGAGTCGCGGTCGGAGAGCGCCGTCCACCGCTACCTCCTCGACACGATCCCGCTGCGGCCCCTCCACGACGACGGCGAGTCGCTGGTCTACGCCAGACGCGAGGGCAAGCCGCTCGTCCTCCTCGCCGGCCACACCGACACCGTTCCGGCCCAGGGCAACCTGCCCGGCCGGATCGAGGACGGCTGGGTGCACGGGCTCGGTGCGACCGACATGAAGGGCGGGCTCGCCGTGATGGTCGAGCTCACGCGCGCGGCCGCGGCCGCCGTCGACCTCGCCTACGACGTGGCGTTCCTCTTCTTCCCGCGCGAGGAGCTCGGGCCGGCCGAGAATCCCCTGCCGGCGCTCTTCGAGCAGGTGCCGCTGGTCGACGAGGCGGCGCTCGTCGTGTGCCTCGAACCGACCGACAACACGCTCCAGCTCGGCTGCCTCGGCAATCTCAACGCCCGTGTGACGTTCGAGGGCCGCTCGGCGCACTCGGCCCGGCCGTGGCTGGGTGTCAACGCGGTGCGGCTCGCCTTCGAGGGGCTCCACGACGTCCTCTACCTCGAGCCGCGCGACGCGATCGTCGGCGGCCTGCTGTTCCGCGAGGTGCTGTCGGTGACCGAGCTCCACGGCGGCATCGCCTCGAACGTCATCCCGGCGCAGGTCGAGGCGACCCTCAACTTCCGCTACGCCCCCGACCGCTCGCCCGCGGACGCGGAGGCGCGGGTACGGGAGCTCGTCGGCCTGCCGCTCGAGCTCCTGTCGAACTCGCCGGCCGCCCATGTCCCGGCCGGCTCGCCCGCCGTCGAGGCCCTCCGCCGCGCCGGCTCGCTCGCCGTCGAGCCGAAGCAGGCATGGACGAACGTCGCCGACTTCGCGGCGCGCGGCCTCGACGCGGTCAACTTCGGGCCCGGGGCGACGCGCTACGCGCACGCGGTGGACGAGCGGGTCGAGGTCGCGGCGCTCGAGCGGTCGCACGACACGCTGCTGCGCTTCCTGCTCGGTACCGTCTAGGCGAGATGGCACTCCAGCTCTCCCCCGTCCTCGGCGGGCTCGCCCAGTATCCGTTCGCGCAGCTCGACGACTGGCAGGCCGACGCGCGGTCGCGTGGCATCGAGCTGATCGACTTCGGGGTCGGCGACCCGCGTGAGGTGACGCCGCCCTTCATCCGCGAGGCGCTGCTCGACTCGGTCGACGCGGTGTCGAGCTATCCGCGCGCGGTCGGGCTGCCGGAGCTGCGCGAGGCGATCGCGGGCTGGGTCGGGCGCCGGTTCGGCGTCACGGTCGATCCGGGCACCGAGATCGTGCCGACGCTCGGCTCGAAGGAGGCGATCTTCTCGTTCGCCCAGCTCGTGGCCGGTGCGGAGAAGCGGCTGGTTGCCATCCCGCAACCCGCCTACCCGGTGTACGAGCGCGGCGCGCTGTTCGCCGGCATGGGCGTCGTCACCGTCCCGCTCGCGGAGCGCGGCGGGTGGCTGCCCGACCTGGACGCGTTCGACGCCTGGGACGAGATCGCGCTCTTCTGGACGTGCTACCCGAACAACCCGACCGGCGCCGTGGCGCCCGCGTCGTTCTACGAGGAGCTCGCGGAGCGCGCCCGGCGACACGGGTTCCTGCTGTGCTCGGACGAGGCCTACTCGGAGCTCTGGTTCGACGAGGCGCCGGTCTCCGCGCTCCAGCTCGCCGACCGCGAGAACGTGGTCGTCTTCAACACGCTGTCGAAGCGCTCCTCGATGACCGGCTACCGGTCGGGCTTCGTCTGCGCGCCGGCCGAGGTGTGCGACGCGCTGCGCGCCTTTCGGCCGAGCACGGGGACCGCGCCTCAGGAGTTCGTGCAGCGGGCGTCGGTGGCCGCCTGGTCGGACGATCGCCACGTCGAGGACGTGCGCAGGCTCTACGCCCGCAAGCGCGACATCCTGCTCCCCGCGCTCGAGGAGCGCGGACTGCGGCTCGCGGGGTCGACGGCGACGTTCTACCTCTGGCTCGCCGTGGAGGGGCCGTCCGAGCCGTTCGCGCGCCGTCTGCTCGAGCACGGGCTGGTCGTGACGCCCGGCGCGTTCTTCGGGCCGGCCGGGGAGGGTTACGTGCGGTTCGCGCTCGTGCCGACGGAGGCCGAGTGCGCGCGCGCGGCCGAGATCGTCCGGAGCGTGCTGTGAGCGACACCGATCTGAACAACACCGAAGCCGTCATCGCCGCGCTGGATCGCGGCGAGGTCCGGGTGGCCGAGCCCGACGGCGACGACTGGCGCGTCAACAGCGACGTCCAGGCCGCGATCCTCGACTACTTCCGCGTGCGCCGGCTGGAGCCGCAGGAGATCGGCCCCTTCGAGTACCACGACAAGATCCCGCTCAAGTCGGGCTACGAGGCGCTGGGCGTGCGCGTCGTGCCGCCCGCCGTCGCCCGGTACGGCTCGTTCCTGTCGCGCGGGGTGATCCTGATGCCCTCCTACGTCAACATCGGCGCCTGGGTCGGCCCGAGCACGATGGTCGACACCTGGGCCACCGTCGGCTCCGGCGCTCAGATCGGCGCGAACGTGCATCTCGCGGGCGGTGTCGGCATCGGCGGCGTCCTCGAGCCGCCCGGCGCCCGGCCGGTGATCGTCGAGGACGGCGCGTTCATCGGCTCGCGCTGCATCGTCGTCGAGGGCGTCCGGATCGGCCGCGAGGCGGTGCTCGCCCCGAACGTGACCCTCACCGCCAGCGTCCCGATCATCGACGTCACCGGCGCCGAGCCGGTCGAGTACCGCGGCTACGTCCCTCCACGCGCGGTCGTGGTGCCCGGCACCAGGCCGAAGGAGTTTCCGGCGGGGACGTACCATGTCGCCTGCGCGCTCATCATCGGCGAGCGGCGCGCGTCGACCGACCTCAAGACGT
>CAYXXE010000229.1:0-3361 GCA_964468985.1 uncultured Gaiellales bacterium
CGCGACTCGTCGAACAGCCCCTCGCCGGCCAGCTTCTGCTTCAGCCGCTCGAGCGCTGCGAGATGGGCGCCGAGGCCGACCCGCTCGATCGTGAGTGCGCGCAGGCGGAGCTCGCCGCGCTGCTCGTACACCTCCGCGCTGCCGAGGACGTGCACCCGCTCGCCGTCCGCAAGGTCGAGTGAGAGCGCGTCGAAGCGCCCACGCTGCATCTGGACGCCGACCGTGGCGCCGCTCTCCGGGTCCTTGAGCGTGAAGAACACCGACTGCCAGCGCTCCTGGCGGCGCAACTCGGTGATCTCGCCCTCGACCCACACCGACGGCAGGCGCCCGAGCCACTGCGCGAGGCCCTGGTTGAACGCACGGACCGTGAAGACCTTGCGTCCGTCGACCTCGGTCGAGGCGACCTTCACCGCGAGGGCGTTCCCTACACCAGGATCTCGGCGGCCGTGTCGAAGCGGCAGCCGGCGAGCACCAGCTCGACGGCGCGATGGAGATCGGCGTCGGAGTGGGCGAGACGCTCGGCGAGCGGCAGCGGGTAGCCGGCTTCGATCAGCACGTGCAGCCGCCACGACTCGACCTTGTCGCGCTCGGAGTGTGGCTGGGGCTGTTCGATCGTCTGTGCCATGGGTTCGCGTCTTTTCGTTCTCTCCTAGACGAACCCTTTCGCCGGAAGTTGTGAATTCCACCCCCGGAAGTCAAGCGCGGGCCGCCAGTTCGTCGAATCGCCGCGCGAGCTCGTGGAGGCGGGTCTCGAGGACGGCCCGTGCGGCCTCGGCATCGGCGGCGATCTCGTCGAGCCGGCTACGGAGCCCGGACTCGACGTCGTGGGCCCGATCCTCGAGCAGCGCCAGGGCGTCGTCGCGGTTCGCCTCGAGCGCCGCGCGCACCTGGCTGAGGCGGTTCTCGACCCGCTGCGCCGCCGCGTCGCTCACCTGGGTCACGCGCTCCTGGAGCACCACCTCGGCCTCGCGGGCGAAGCGCTCGACCGCCAGCTCGAGCTCGCGCCCGAGCCGGCGCGCGGCCTCCTCGCGCGCGGCCCGAATTGCCCCGTCGAACTGCTGCGACGCCGCCTCCGAGTACCGGGCGGCGGCCCGCTCGACGACGCGGGCGAGCGCCTCCACCTGCCGTCGTTCGACGTCGCCGAGCGACGCCTGGATCCTCTGGGCGGCCTCGTTGTTCTCGCGCTCGACCACCTCCTGAAGGTCGCGCTCCCGCCGGCGCAGCCGGTCGGCGAGCTCCTGGAGGGCACGCCGGCGCTCGCCGGCGTGCTGCTCGAGCTCCGCGGTCGCCGCGGCCAGCACGTCTCGCGCGATCCGGCCGAGCTCCTCGCGCAGCCGGGCGATCGCCGCCCGCTCCTCGTCGATCTGCGCGTGTTGGGCTTCGGCCTCCTGGCCGAAGCGGGCCTCCACCTCGGCGATCAGCTGTCGCTGCTTCGCCTCGAGCTTCTTGACCTCGCCGGCGAGCCCGTCCTGCAGCGTCTCGACGTCGGACGTCCATTGCGACAGCCGTTGCTCGACGGCGCGCTGCGCCGCCAGCAACTGCTCGCCGAGCTTCGCCGTCGCATCGCGCTCGCGCTCGGCGATGTCCCGCCGGCGCTCCTCGGCGATCCGCCGCTGATCCTCGGCATACCCCGACAGCGCATCGGCCCGCAGGCGGGCGAGCGTGCGCTCGAGCTCGGCCGAGCGCTCGACGATCTCGGCCGCGACGACGGTGTCGAACTCGCTCTTGCCCCGCTCGATCTCGGCGTCGAGGGTCCGCGAGAGTTTCCTGACACGCGTGAGGAAGACGGCTGTCGTCACGGCAGCGGCGATCGCCACGGCGGCGGCGACGATGGCGACGACGGCTGCGGTCACGGCACTAACGTAGCCTGAGCACTACCAGCGCGAGGCCCAGCACGATGCTCGCGCCGGCCATCAGCCTGAGCGCCCGCTCCTGGGGCGCCACGCTCTCGGTGTCGCCCTGTTGCCTGCGGGCCGCCCGCACCGGGGTCGACAGTGTGCGCTGCGCCACGATCATGATCGTCCCGTAGGCGGCGGCGAGAATCGCCTCGGCCCGGACGGTCTGCGCCTCGACCCAGTAGGCGGCGAGGATCGGGAGGGCGGCCCACGACAGCGCCAGGCCGAGCTCGTTGTGGATCGCGCCGCCGAACCATTCCAGGTTGTACGCAGGGACGGCCACGCCGCCCACGGCGACGAACGCGAGCAGCCCGTACCCCCAGGCGGCGGCCGCGCCGACGCCGATCGCGACCGCGCCCGCCAGGCCGGTCACTGCGAGCCCCTTGAGCACCGCCGTGGGGATGCGCGTCTGCAGCGGGCGTCCGTGCAGCTCGTCGAGCGCATGCGCCGCGACGCCGAGGGCCAGGAAGAAGGCGGCCATGCCCCAGAGCATCCGGTCGACGTGGAACCGCGGAGCCAGCGCGGCGCCGAAGGCGACGTACGACAGGTTCCACAGCGTGTAGGGCAGGTGCAGGAGCGTCACGTAGTCGCGCCAGCCGCCCGCCCGGAGCGCGTAGAACGCCGGTCTTACGCCGTCCTGCGTCCCCACGTCACGATCCCGCCGCCGAGCGACAGCCGCCGCCCGTGAACCTCGCCGATCCCGGCCGCCCGCCAGGCCGCGACGAGCCGCGGCAGCGGCCAGCGCGCGGCGAAGTCGCGGATCGACGGGCCGAGGAACGAACCGGCTTCCTGCCAGCCGCCACCGATCACCAACCCGGCGGTCGGCAGGCCGACGTCGACCCAGAGATCCCACAGCGGCCGCCACAGTCGGCGCGGCACGCCGAACTCGAGCCCCACGATCGTGCCTCCCGGCCGCACCACGCGCGCCAGCTCGCGCAGCGTTGCGGCCGGATCGTCGACGTACCGCAGCAGGTACGTGAACGTCAGGGCGTCGAACTCGCCGTCGCGGAAGGGGAGCGAGTCGGCGGTTCCCTCGATCAGCCGGATCGGGAGGCGCGCCGGGTCCGCGTCGAGGCGCCGCTGCGCTTCGGCCAGCATCTCCGGGCTCTGGTCGAGCCCGCACACGTAGCAGCCCTTCGTCTGCGCCAGCTCGCGGGCGACGGCACCCGTGCCTGTCGCGACATCGAGGACGCGGTCGCCCGGGCCGGCCTCGACCCGCGAGACGAGGAAGCGCCGCCAGGCCGGGTCCTGCCCGAACGACAGCAGCGAGGCCCAGCGCTCGTACGTCGGGCCGAGCGGCGCGAACATGGTCCTGGCGTGTGCGGTGCGGTCGGTCATCCGTGAGCTTCTACGCTAGCGGCGATGGCCCTGGACGACGACCTGCTCCGGATCGCGGCGGCGGCCGCCGTGTACGGCGAGGTCGCAGGCATCCTCGCGGCCGAGCCCGACCTGGGTCGCCGGCTGTA
>CAYXXE010000230.1:0-1212 GCA_964468985.1 uncultured Gaiellales bacterium
ATCAGCGTCGCGTACTGGCACTCGTTCGCCTGGGACGGGCGCGACATGTTCGGCTCCGGGACGCTCGGACGGCCGTGGCAGGACCCGAGCCTGGAGCCGATGGCCGCCGCCCGGGCGAAGATGGCGGTCGCGTTCGAGTTCATCGAGAAGCTCGGAGTCCCGTTCTACTGCTTCCACGACGCCGACGTCGCGCCGCCGGGGTCGAGCTTCCGCGAGTTCAGGGCGAATCTCGACGCGCTCGTCGACGACGCGCTCGGCTACCAGGAGCGGACGGGCGCGCGGCTGCTCTGGGGCACGGCGAATCTGTTCAGCGATCCGCGCTACCAGGCCGGCGCGGCCACCAACCCGGATCCCGCGGTCTTCGCGTACGCGGCCGCCCAGGTCGCGAACATGCTCGCGGTGACGAAGCGCCTCGACGGCGCGAACTATGTCCTGTGGGGTGGGCGCGAGGGGTACGACTCGCTGCTGAACACCGACCTCCGGCGTGAGGGTCAGCAATTGGCCCGCTTCCTGCACCTGGTGGCCGAGGAGAAGCACCGGATCGGCTTCGAGGGGACGCTGCTCCTCGAGCCGAAGCCGATGGAGCCCACCAAGTACCAGTACGACCACACCGTCGCCGTCGTCCACGGCTTCCTCGCGCTGCACGGCCTCGAGAGCGAGTACAAGATCAACATCGAGGCGAACCACGCGACCCTCGCCGGGCATTCGTTCCACCACGAGATCGCCTACGCGGCGGCGCACGGCCTGCTCGGCTCGATCGACGCCAACCGCGGCGATCCGCAGAACGGGTGGGACACCGACCAGTTCCCGAACTCGGCCGAGGAGCTCGTACTGCCGATCTACGAGCTGCTGCAGAGCGGCGGCCTCGGCAGCGGCGGCTTCAACTTCGACGCCAAGCTCCGCCGGCAGTCGATCGATCCCACCGATCTGTTCCACGCCCACATCGGCGGCATCGACACGCTCGCCCGGGCCCTCATCGCCGCCGGCAAGCTCGTCGAGGAGGGCACGCTGGCGCGGCTGAAGGCCGAGCGCTACGCCGACTGGGAAGGCCCGCTCGGCCGGGAGATCGCGGCTCGGGCGACGCTCGCCTCCCTCACCGGCCGCGTCGAGGAGGGCGAGCTCGACCCGAAACCGCGGTCGGGCCGTCAGGAGCTGTACGAGAACGTCGTCAACGACGCTCTCTGGGGCCCCTGAGGGGCTCGGCCCACCCCG
>CAYXXE010000230.1:1312-3338 GCA_964468985.1 uncultured Gaiellales bacterium
CGACTACGGGCACGGCCCGGGGCCGGTCGTGGCGCTCACGAGGGTGCCGTTCACCGCGATCACGACGTGCGCGCTCTGGCGCACCGACGCATAGCAGAGGGTGTGCCCAGGCGTGGGCAACGCGACCGAGCGAAGGACGCTGCCGGGGCCTCGGTAGAAGTCGAGGAGGTTCGAGGCGTAGTTCAGCGTGATGATGTCGCCGCCTCCGAACAGCAGACCGTAGTTCTCGTTGCGACAGAAGACCTGCCGTTGCTGGATTCGCGGGTCGAGGCTGAAGACGACGAAGCCGATGGCCTTGGTGGAGAATGCCGCTTTCGCCGTGGCTCCGCCCTGGGTCGCCTGTAGCGTGCCCGAGCAGCCGTCGACCGGGTTGCCTGCGAACGGGACCGACTGGCGCTGCGGCCAGTAGTTGATCTTCACGGTGCCGTCGATCGTCCCCTGGAGGCCCACCTGCGCCTCGCCGGCGGGCTTCCCGCCGAAGGAGAGGGCGACCGGCCCTGCTGCCGGGTTCCAGTTCCCGCCGGTGTAGCGCAGCTCGATGTATTCGCCCGCGTGGACGACGACGCCCCCGCCTGCGAGCGTGGGCGGGGCGCTGTGCGTCGAGGCGGTGCCGTACTGGATCTGGATCTGCCTGCACGCGAACGCGGTCTGCTGGCTTCCGTTCAACTGGATCCTCGCCTCGCCGCAGGCGAAGAAGGTGAAGTACGAGCCGGCGACGCCCTGGATCACCATCTGCTCGCTCGTCGTCGACGTGCACGGGCTCGTGTTCTGGGTGCCCGCGTAGCACCACCCCGCGATCCCGGCGTGACGACCGACGAGCGAGACGGACTCGCGCTTGCACGCAGACTTGCAGCCGGTCATCTCGCCGCCGGCGAGGCCCAGCTCGACCGAGTCCACGGTGCCCGGCGCGGCGATGGTGAGCGAGAGCGCGAACGGCTGGGAGCACCACGCGTTCGCGGGGTACCCCTCTCCGCTCGGGCACGCGCCGGCCTTGACGACGGACGGCCCCTGGAGCGATGTGCCCGGGACGCCACCGCTGTGGTCGACGTACACCGCGCTGTTGCCGAGGTCGGGCGGGAAGCAGGGGGTTTGCAGGAGGAGGTAGGTCTGGTAGTCGTACTGCGCCGTGGTACACGTCGGCCATCTGGGCGTGAGCCCCGACGCCGCCGCGGACGCCCCGCTCGAATCGGCGTTCGTGATCCCGGCCGCGAGGCACGCAGCCAGGAGCACGACCACGCCGACCCTGCTCGTCGGGAAACGTGCCGGAATGAGCCTCATGCTTTGGCCACGCCGAATCCGATGTCGCAGCTGCCGTGGCCGTAGTAGACGTCCCCACCCGTGCGGGCACCGCCTCGGGTGCCGGGGCCGAACGCGATCTCCAGCTGCCCCGGCTGCTTCTTCCCGTTCACCGTCACGACGACGGCGACAGGCGCGATCACGCTCGTCGGCCCGGAGATCGCGTACTCGTCGGTCGGGGTCCCGAGGGTGCTGGGCGGGTCACGGCGGAGCTGCTGCTGCCCGAGAACCTTGACGACGATGCCGGCAGGGCCGCAGGCCGTCTCGGCTCCAGGGCCGGTGACCAGGTGCAGACCGGTCACGAACTGGCGGCTGGTGACGGTGAACCCTCCGCTCTTCACCTCCGGAGCGCCGTTGTCGACGCTGTGGAGCTTCCAGGCGCCCGCCGCGGGCGGCAAGCCCGTCGACTGCGTCCCGCCCGCCGTCGCCACGGGGATGACCGCCAGCCCCAGGCCGGCGACGACGCTCGCGACTTTCACGCTCACTCCACCGACCCCCTGATTCGCGAAGGACCTCATCTGCGAGGAGAGGGTAGTGCCAGGGCGTGAGATGAACGTCACACGTGCCGGAGCCACGACACCGGCAGGAGTGCCCGGCTACTGGATGCCGCTACGGACGGACGTGATCCGCCCGGTGTTGAACCCGAGCCAGTGCATCCGGCCCAGGTAGCGGGCGTGCTCGACCTTCAGGCAGCGGTCCATGATCACCGTCACGCCGCCGTCCTCGGCGA
>CAYXXE010000231.1:0-3272 GCA_964468985.1 uncultured Gaiellales bacterium
CCCGTTCCAGGCGAACAGGACCTTCGCGCCGTCCTCCGGGCCGCCCGGGTCGTCGAAGGCCTTCTGGCCGAGCCCTGCCAGCGGAACGAAGTGCTCGTCGAACTTCGAGCCCTGACAGAAGCCCGCGAGGACGGGCGTGCAGGTCTGTGTGCCGCCGTTCAGCTGACCGTTGTTGATGCCCTGCTGGCTGCCGATCCGCTTCACGAGGACGGCCACCGCAGCGGCGCCTCGGTAGCCCACGAATGACATCGACGACTCGCCGCCGAGCTCGTAGAAACAGTTGACGGCAATGCCACCGCCGGAGGCGACTGTTCCGGTGGTCGGCGATCCGACCCGCACCACGGTCGGCTTCGCGCCCACAGCACCGCGGATCTGCGCGGGCGTCAGGCCCGGGCAGGCCGATGGTTTGGCAGCGACCGCGTCGGGGGCGACCGAGAGCCCGCCTCCGATCAGCGACAGAACCGCGATCGAGCACCAGCGGTGAGCCCGGCGAACTCCCACGTCGGCGAGACTACCAGCACCACGACCGGCACACCTGGCGCCCACGGCGAACCGCTCATGGCTACGACGGGGTCTGCGCTTCGGCGGCCATGAGGTACCGCCTCCTGGGTTCGGGTTGCCGCGAGATCGCGCGGTCAGCGCGTTCGCGACAGCAGCCCGGCGGTCGGGAGCCAGCCGGATACGGCGGCTGCAACGGTGGCGCTGCTCTTGAGCGTGTGGGTGCCGGGGATGCGGACGATGGTGCGGCTCGAGCTCGCGGGTGGCGTCCCGAACGGGTCGTTCTCGCCCTGGACGACCAGGGTCGGGACGTGGACGGCGTCGAGCTCGGGGAGACGGCTCTTGTCGGGGCGGCCGGGTGGGTGGAGCGGGAACGCGAGGCAGATCACGGCGACGGAGCCGGTTTCGCCGGCGGTGCGGCAGGCGACGCGTGCGCCGGATGAGCGGCCGCCGGTCAGGATGGGCAGCTCGCGGAACGGGCCCTCGCGGAGCTGCAGGACGACCGCGGCCCAGGCGGCGTCGAGCTGGTGTGCCGGGGCGGGGCTCCGCCGGCCGGCGACCCGGTAGGGCTGCTCGACGAGCGCGACGTTCAGCCCGGCGGAGCGGGCGGCTTCGGCGGCGCCGACGAGGTCGGGCGAGTCGACTCCGCCTCCCGCGCCGTGGCCGAGCACGAGCGCGGCGACCGGCGATTTCGCGACGTGTAGATGTGCTCGGGCAGGTCCGGAAGGAGTGTCGAGCTCGAGGATCAGGCGAGCCTAGCCGTGGCAGCGCTGTGACGGCCTATCGCGCGGCCGGGCGCAAGCGCTCGACGGTCGCTGAGATTCGGTCCAGCCCTTCGGCCGCGAGTCCTGCGACGACGCCGTCGATGTCCGCGTCCCGGCGGTTCTGGCTCAGCTTGAACTTCGCCTCGACCCGGCTGATCAGGATCTCGACGCCGACGATCGCCCGGAGCTGGCCCGCGTAGAAGTCTGCCGGCGCGTCGTCGACGCTCCAGGGCTCGGCGCGTCCCGCTTCGTGGCGCTCTGTGAGCCTTCGGACATTCGCTTCGACCCACTCGGAGTCGTCGTGGATGAGGAGCCGTCCGTAGACGTGGGCGGTCGTGTAGTTCCACGTCGGGACGACGCGACCGTGCTCTGCCTTCGACGGATACCAGCTCGGAGTGACGTAGGCGTCTTCGCCGTGGACGATCGCCAGAGCCTCGCCGACCGGTCGCCGCTTCCACTGGTCGTTCTTTCGGGCGACATGCCCCTGCAGCGCCCCGCGCTCGCCCGCGGTGGGGTCGAAGAGCAGGGGGAGAAACGTCGCCACGAGCCCGGTGTCGGTCATCGTGACGAGGTCGGCAGCCCGAACGCCCTCGAGGAACGCGAGCGCAGCGTCCTCGTCGACCGCGAAGTGGTCAGGCGTGTACACGAGGAAGAACGCTACCGACGGGTGTGAAACGGCGGTCCTGATTCGACACCCCGCCCCGATGAGCACGGCGCAGGACGGCGAGAGCGCGCCGCCGCACCGGTCAGGGACAGGCGCCGTTGACGAGGTAGGGCGACATGGCCGTGAGGATCCCGCCTGTGAACGACGCGTTCAGCACCTGCAGGAACGGGTCGACCGCGGTGACCTCGGCGAGTGTGGCCTGGGTCGTGGCGCCTCCGAGCAGGTGGTTGACGAGGGCGAGGAACTGGCGGACGGTCGTCCCGTTCAAGGAGGCGGAGAGTGCCGCCGACCCGGTCGGGTACGAGTCCGTGTTCGGCAGGTTGCAGAAGGTGAGGTCACCGAATTTGACGCCCGAAGCACCCACCAGATACCCGGCGTCCGAGAAGTCGACGTTCAGCTCGAGCGTGACCACGTCGCCGCCGAAGATGCCCGCCGACGTCTCCGTCGGATTCAGGAGCTCCGTGTCGCCCGGGTCCAGCTGGAACGTGGCGGGCGGCCCGCTGGCCGGGAGATAGCCTGCGACCGCTCCGGCGTTGTCGAAGTACATCGTGTTTCCCGCCGGGTCGCCGACGGCCAGCAGGTCGTTGGCCGCGAAATAGACGATGTCGAAGTAGGAGGCGAGCCGAAGGACGGCGTCGGGAACGCTCTTCCACTGCGTCGGCCCGTAGGTGATGACGTCGCCGGGTGCCCACGGGCAGGCTGCCGTGCCGGCAGGGGTGCAGGTGCGCGGGAGCGAGCGGTAGCCGGCGGCGTCGAAGTCGACGTTCAGGCTGAGCGCGGTGAGATCGCCTCCGAACACGCCCGACGAGGTCGATGCCGGGTTGTACCTTGATGCGTCGAGCACCCCGGGGGCTCCGGTGGCGGGCAGGTACGACTCGACCGCTCCCGCGCTGTCGAACTCGAGCGACGCGAGCGGCGCGGCCGCGCCGACGTCAAGCCCCTCCGGGTAGACCGCGTCGAAGTCGTTCGCGAGGAGCGAGAGTGGGGCCACCGCGCCGGCCCACTCTCCCGACGTGAACGTGCTGAATTCGCCTGCCTGCCAGGGCTCCGGCTGGCAGGCGCGGCTGAGGCTGAGGTGCTGGAGGGCGAAGTCACTCGGGCCGCCGTCGTCGAACGAGGCGTTCAGCTCGGCGGCGATCGTGTCGAGGTCGGCGACGGTGGGGACGGTGGCGGCGACGCCGCCGAGTCGGTTCTCGGCGTTGACGAGGAAGTCGTGGACGCTTTCGCCGTCGAGCCGGCCGAGGCTCGTGACACCGCACAGATGCAGGTCGCCGAGTTTGGTGGTGGTGGTGCCGAGGGTGTCGGTGTCGGTGGCGGTGTTGTTGGTGGGGTTGGGGTCGGTGAGG
>CAYXXE010000232.1:0-3259 GCA_964468985.1 uncultured Gaiellales bacterium
GCGACCTGGAACTCCTCGAGCGTGCCGCGGAACAGGCCGTAGCGCCAGGCCCGCTCGTAGGCCGGGTCGGAGACGAGCTTGGCGACGAGGGGCCGGCGCGCCGCGGTCGCCGCGGCAGCGGCCGCGGCGTAGGTGGCCGTGGCGTAGATCACGTCGGCGCGGCGGGCGAGGCGGGCGCCGTGGACGGCCACCAGCGGGTACCGCACGACGAACGGCAGCCCGCGGCGCACCGACTCGACGGGCACCGGCAGGTCGGTCGGCTCCGAGTCGCCCATCGTCACGACTCGCACGTCGTGGCCCCGGTCGCGCAGGAAGCGGGCGAAGTCGGGGCCGTGCGTGGCGGGGCCGCCGACGTCGGGCGGCCAGATGCCGGTGAGGAAGACGATTCGCATCGAAACCCCCGGAGGGGGCGACTATCGTAGGCGGTCGTGGCCTCCCTTCGCGACCTGGAGCTCTGGAGGCAGTTGCGCACGCCCGCGATGGCGCTGCTGCTGGCAGCGATCGCCCTCGCGTTCATCCGGGCCCGCGACCAGCCGTCGGTCGACGCCGCGCTCGGCAGCACGACCGTCTCGATCACGCCGCAGGACGTGCTGCTCGTCCTGCTCGCCGGCGTCGCGCTCGCGCGGCTCGGGCGACGCCGGCCGGAGCGTGCGCTGTGGCCGGTCGCCGCGACAGGCCTGGCGCTCTGCCTGCTGATCGTCGGCAGCGCGATCCCGAACGGCTCGACGGCGTTCGTCTCCGGCGCGAAGCTCGTCGAGCTCGCCGCCCTGACCCTGGGCGTGATCGCGATCGTCCGCACCCGGGCTCAGATCGAGGCGATCGTCGACGTGCTGCTGCTCTTCACGATCGCCGCCGACGTCGTCGGTGTCGTCGTCTTCCTGGCGGACGGCGGCGGCAGGCAGTCGGCGTTCCTCGGCGAGCACGACTTCGCCGCCCTCGCGACCTTGCCGCTCGTCTACGGCCTCGCCCTGCTGTTCGAGCCGCGCCCCCGGATCGGGCGGGGCCTCGTCGCGGCCGGCGCGGGCAGCCTGGGCTGCATCCTGGGGGCGGCGCTGGCGAGTCTCGCCGGCTTCTACCTCGCGGTGCTCGTGCTGCTGCTGGTCGGCCTGCTCCGGCATCGGCTGACCCGGCTGGGGGTCGTCACCGCGTTGGTCGCCGTCGGCCTCGTCACCGGCGGGACGCTGACGCTACGCGCGAACGACCTAGGGTTCCTGCAGGCGCTCGCCGGGACGAAGCCTTCGCGGCCGGGCCAGTTCGCGTCGAGCTGGAGCCAGCGCCTGATCTATGCGTACGTCGGCGGCCGCATCTTCCTGGCGCACCCGGTGCTCGGCACTGGCTGGTACGGCGACCCGCCCCCGTCGACGTTCGCCTCGTTCATCCCCGCCGCCCGCCGACGGTTCAGCGATCAGCCGCCGCGGTACTTCCCGCCGACGACGACCCCGTTCATCCCCCAGATGTGGTGGGACGAGGTGCTGTACGAGCTCGGCATCGTCGGCGGTGTCGCGATGCTGGCAGTGCTCGTGGCGCTCGCGGGCGCCTGCCGCAGAGCGGCGTCGGCGGCGGCCGACTGGACCGGGTTGCTGCCGGCGACGTGGCTGGCCGCCACGATCGGGGCCCTGGCCGGCGAGGGGCTGTTCGGCGGCACGCCGCTCGCGGCGACCTTCTGGGTCGTCGCCGGCGTCATCGCCGTCTCGCCTCTGCTGTCCGAAGGCGCACCGTGAAGATCGTGCACGTGATCGCGCGCCTGAACGTCGGCGGCGCGGCGCTGAGCGTGCTCGAGCTGGCCGCGGGCCAGCAGCGGCGAGGCCACGAGGTCGTCGTCGTGGCGGGCAGGATCCCGGCCGGCGAATCCTCCCTCGAGCACCTCGCCGCCGAGCTCGAGGTGCCGTACCGCCACCTCGACGCGCTGCGCCGCGAGGTCTCGCCGACGGCCGACCTGAGCGCCGTCCGGGCGGTGCGGCGGCTGCTCCGGAGCCGGCGGCCCGACGTCCTGCACACGCACACCGCCAAGGCGGGGACCACCGGCCGGGTCGCAGCCCTCCTCGCCGGCAAGGCACGGCCTCGCGCCGTCGTCCACACCTTCCACGGCCATGTCCTGCGCGGCTACTTCGACCCTCGTCGCGAACGGGCGTTCACGGCCGTCGAACGGCTGCTCGCCCGGGTCACCGACGTGCTCGTCGCGGTCTCGCCCGAGGTTCGCGACGACCTCGTGTCGCTCGGCGTCGCACCGGCGGGGAAGTTCGCGGTCGTGCGCTACGGGTTCGACCTCGACGCGCGGGCCGACCGGTCGGCAGAGGCCCGCGCCCGCAAGCGGGCCGAGGTGGGCGCCACGGCCGGCGACTTCGTGATCGGCTGGGCGGGGCGCCTGACGGAGATCAAGCAGCCGGGCGACCTCGTTCGCGCGGCTGCGCGGGTCCCCGGCAGCCTGCTCGTGCTGGCCGGGGACGGCGAGCTCCGCCCGTCGGTCGAGCGGCTCGCCACCGAGCTCGGCGTGCGGGAGCGGGTGCGGCTGCTCGGCTACGTCGGCGACATGGGCGACTGGTACGCAGCCTTCGACGCGTTCCTGCTGACGTCGCTCAACGAGGGAACGCCCGTCGTGGCGATCGAAGCCCTCGCCGCGGGCGTCCCCGTGGTCGCGACGGACGCCGGCGGCACCCGGGCCGTGGTCGACGACGGCGAGACGGGGTTCGTCGTGCCGATCGGCGACGTCGAGGCGCTCGCCGAGCGCCTGACCCGCCTGCGCGACGACGCGGGGCTGCGCACGCGATTCGGCGAGGCCGGTGGCCGAGCGATGCGCGAGCGGTTCTCGATCGAGCGGATGGTGGACGACATCGACCGCGTCTATGCGAGAGCGCTCGCGCGGTGAAGGTCGTCCACATGACCAAGGTGACAGGCGTCGGCGGCTGCGAGCAGCACCTGCTCGCCCTGCTGCCGGCCCTGCGCGAGCGCGGGGTCGACGCCCGGTTCCTGTCGCTCGACGGCGGCGGGGACTCGGAGCGGTTCCACCGCGCGCTCGACGAGCGGGAGATCCCCTGGCGCCGCGTGCGGTGCGGGCTCGACGTGTCGCCGCGGCTCGCCGCCGCCGTCGTCCGCGCGATCCGGGCCGAGCGGCCCGACCTGCTCCACACGCACATGGTTCATGCGGACGTCTACGGCTCCATCGCCGCCCACTCCCTCTCGCTGCCGTTCGTCTCCTCGCGCCACAACGACGACCGCTACCTGCTCGGCCCGTTCCGCCACGTCGACCGGGCGTTCATGC
>CAYXXE010000233.1:0-3231 GCA_964468985.1 uncultured Gaiellales bacterium
GAGAACGTCATCTACCTGCACGTCACGCTGGTGCCGTACATCGACACGGCGGGCGAGCTGAAGACCAAGCCCACCCAGCACTCGGTGAACGAGCTGCGCCGCATCGGCATCCATCCCGACGTCGTGGTCTGCCGCTCGACCGAGCCGCTGCAGCGCGAGATCCGCGAGAAGATCGCGCTCTTCGCCGACGTCGACCTCGACGCCGTGATCACGAACGCCGATGTCGCGGACGTCTACCTCGTCCCGCTCGACCTGCAGCGCCAGGGCCTCGACGAGCTCGTCTGCCGCAAGCTCGGCCTCCAGTGCCCGCCGGCCGACCTGACCGACTGGATCGCGCTGACCGAGCGCATCGAGGGTCGGAAGGAGTCGGTCGAGATCGCGCTCGTCGGCAAGTACGTCAAGCTCCACGACGCGTATCTCTCGGTGCACGAGGCGCTGAAGCACGCCGGCATCGCGGGCGGCTGCCGCGTCCATGTGCGGTGGGTCGACGCCGAGAACATGACCTTCGAGGAGGCGCGCGCAGAGCTGGCCGGCGTCGACGGCGTCCTCGTGCCCGGCGGCTTCGGCTCGCGCGGGTGGGAGGGCAAGATCCTCGCCTGCCGCGTCGCGCGCGAGGACGGCATCCCGTACCTCGGCATCTGCCTCGGCATGCACGTCGCCGTCTCCGAGTTCGCCCGCCACGTCGCCGGCCTCGACGGCGCCAACTCGACCGAGATGGACCCCGAGACGCCGCACCCTGTGATCGACCTGCTGCCCGAGCAGAAGGAGGTCGAGGACCTCGGCGGGACGATGCGGCTCGGGGCACAGGCCGTCGAGCTGCAGGCCGGCACGCGCACCCGCGAGGTGTACGGCGACGAGGAGATGATCGCCGAGCGCCACCGCCACCGCTACGAGGTCAACAACGCCTACCGCCAGCAGCTGGTCGACGCCGGTCTCGTGATCAGCGGCACGTTCCAGGAGGGGCGCCTCGTCGAGATCGTCGAGCTGCCCGACCACCCGTGGTTCGTCGCGTCGCAGTTCCACCCCGAGTTCAAGTCGCGCCCCACGCGTCCGGCCCCGCTGTTCCGCGAGTTCGTCGTGGCGGCGCTCGACCGCTCTCGCCGCCGTATCGGCGTCGAGGTCGCGTAAGTTCCGGCCGGTGCCGCCGGACGTCCTCGATCTCTTCCTCGACCTCGCGAGGATGAGCAGCCCGTCCGGCGACGAGCGGGCGGTGGCGGACGTGGTGACGCGGTACCTGCGCGACTGCGGCCTGGAGGTCGACGAGGATGCGACCGGGCCGGAGATCGGTTCGACGATGGGCAACCTGTTCGTCTCGCTCGCCCCGACGGCGGCCGGGACGCCGATCTTCTTCTGCGCCCACCTCGACACGGTGCCGGCGACGGCGCCGATCGAGCCGGTCGTGGCGGACGGTTTCGTCCGAAATGCGGCGGGCACGATCCTCGGCGCGGACGACAAGGCGGCCGTGGCCGTGATGCTCGAGGCGACCCGGCGGATCGTGGCCGAGAACCGGCCGCACGCCGGCGTGGAGCTGCTCTTCACGGCGCGCGAGGAGGTGGGCCTGGAGGGCGCGTTCGCGTTCGACCACACCCGCCTGCGGGCCCGCCTCGGCTACGTCTACGACCAGGCGGCCCCGATCGGCACCGTCATCCTCGGCGCGCCGTCCTCGCGCGCACTCGAGGTGACGTTCCACGGACGCGCGTCGCATGCGGGCATGTATCCCGACGAGGGCCGCTCGGCGATCCTCGCCGCGGCGCGGGCGATCTCGGAGTTCCGCCTCGGGCGCGTCGACGACGACTCGACGGCGAACGTCGGCACGATCAGCGGCGGCACCGCCACGAACATCGTCCCCGAGTGGTGCACGTTCGAAGCCGAGGCCCGCTCGCACGACGAGGGGAAGCTCGCCGACCTCATCGGCGAGATGCAGAACGCGATCACGTTCGCGGCCACGATCGTCGACTGCGAGGTCGAGACGCGGTCGCGCAAGAGCTACCGCGGGTACCGGTTCACCAAGACCGACCCGGCGGTGGCGCTCGCCGCTCGGGCGCTCGCGAGCTGCGGCTACGAGGTCGTCTACGACCGGTCGGGTGGTGCCGCCGACGCGAACGTCTTCAACGAGCGCGGCCTGAAATGCGTCAACCTCGCGAACGGGATGGCGTCGATCCACACACCCGACGAGCGGATCGCGGTGGCCGACCTCGAGGGGATGGTCGACGTCACGCTCGCCCTCGTCGAGGCCGCTCTCAGCCCATGAGTGGTAGGTTCCGCGCGCCATGAAGATCGGCGTCGCGAAAGAGATCAAGCCGGACGAGTACCGCGTCGCGCTGACCCCCGCCGGAGCGCTCGAGCTGACGCGGCGCGGCCACGAGGTCTCGATCGAGACCGGGGCCGGCGTCGGCTCCGCGTTCCCCGACGAGGCGTACGAGCGCGTCGGGGCGCGCATCGCTTCGGTCGACGAGATCTGGGCCGGCTCCGAGCTCGTCCTGAAGGTGAAGGAGCCGATCGCGCCCGAGTACGGGCGGCTGCGCGAGGGGCTGATCCTCTTCACCTACCTCCACATCGCGGCCGACGAGCCGCAGACGCAGGCGCTGCTCGCGAGCGGCGTCACCGCTGTGGCCTACGAGACGGTCGAGGTCGGCCGGGCCTTGCCGCTGCTGGCGCCGATGTCGGAGGTCGCGGGCCGGCTCGCCGCCCAGGCCGGCGCCTACTTCCTCGAGAAGCCGCAGGGCGGGCGCGGACTCCTGCTCGGGGGCGTCCCGGGTGTCGCGCCCGGGAAGGTCGTGATCGTCGGCGGTGGTGTCGTCGGCTACAACGCCGCGATCATCGCGCTCGGTCTCGGCGCGCAGGTGACGATCCTCGAGCGCTCGATCGACCGCATGCGCCACCTCGAGGAGATCCTGTCCGGGCGGGTGACGCTGCTGATGAGCACGAGCCTGCAGATCGCCGCTTCGCTCGAGGACGCCGACCTGGTGATCGGGGCGGTGCTGATCCCCGGCGCGGTGGCGCCGAAGCTCGTCACGGCCGACATGATCCGCGGCATGAAGGCGGGCGCGGTCGTCGTCGACGTCGCGATCGACCAGGGTGGCTGCTTCGAGACCTCGCATGCGACGACGCACGCCGACCCGGTGTACGTGGTCGACGACGTCATCCACTACTGCGTCGCGAACATGCCGGGCGCGGTGCCGATCACGTCGACGAAGGCGCTGACGAACGCGACCCTGCCGTACGTCGAGG
>CAYXXE010000234.1:0-3230 GCA_964468985.1 uncultured Gaiellales bacterium
CGAACTCGGGCGGCATCAGACCGCGGGCCTCGGGCCAGAGCTGCGAGATCTCGCCGGCGACGATCGGCCGCAGCCGGATCTCGCCCAGCTCGACGTCGTTCCCGGCCGACAGCCCGACGACCGGCGCCAGCGCGACGTAGCTGCGGTTCGTCCCGAAGAGCGTCTGCTCGAAATCGTGGTAGGCGGACTCGAACGCCTCGTCCTGCCAGTCGAAGCCGCCGCAGCGCTCCGCCGTCCACGACAGCATCGGCAGCAGGATCGAGCGGAAGAGGGCATCGTCGTCGGAGTCGCCGAGGCTCGAGTGGGCGCGTGCGAAGATCGCCGCCGCGGGCTCGCGCCTGAGGTCGTCGATCGCGTTACGGGCGTCGGGGAGGCGGCGGAGCGTCGGCGCCTGCTCGTCGACGAAGCCGCGCACGAGCGGGCGGTACTCGTACAGCGACGGGCCGCCCTGCGTCGCGTGCTCCTCGAAGGCGAAGGGCACCTGGGCGCCGCGCTCGGCGGCGAAGGCGGCCAGGCAGAACGCGCGCAGCGATTCGTAGAGATGCGGCGCGCGAAGGCTCACCTTCCGGAGTTACGCGCGCCGAGGCTCGTCTCCTGCCTGGAAGTCGTTCTGGCACGTCGGGCACCAGTAGGCGATGCGGTTCGCGTCACCCTGGCCCCGCGACTGGATCCGCGTCCCGCACCGCAGGCAGGGCCGCCCGGTCTGCCGGTACGCGTTCCGGCCACGCGAGCGGCCGCCGGCGAGCGCCGCGCCCATCAGCCGCGATGCTGTCTCGAGCGCGAGCCGCAACTCCACCTCAGAGACAGCGCCGAGGCGCCGCCACGGCGAGAGCTTCGCCTCCCAGAGCGCCTCGGCCAGCCACATGTTCCCGATCCCCGAGACGAGGCTCTGGTCGAGCAGCGACTCGCCGAGCGGGCGCGTCGGGTCGGCCGCGCGCAGGCGGGCGAGCATCGCGTCGATTCGCGGCGGCCGTTCGAGGATGTCCGGCCCGACCCGCCGGAGCGTGCGGCCGTGGAGCTCGAGCACCGGCCCGTTCCAGAGGACGCCCTCGTGGCGATCGCCGCGCAGGACGAGCCACGGCCTCCCCTTCCGCTCGGAGCCGGCGGGCTGGATCGACCAGCGCCCCGACATGCGCAGATGCGAGCGCAGCACGATGCCGCCGTCGAAGCGCAGCACGAGATTCTTGCCGACCGCCTCGACCGACTCGAGCTCGCGCCCGTCGATCCGCTCGGCGACCTGAAGCGCCTGCGCGCGTGGATGGGGTGCCTCGACTGCCAACCTCTGCCCCACGAGCACCTGGAGCCGGCCTGCGGCGCGGTGGATCGTGTCGCCCTCGGGCATCCTCAGCTCCGCAGGACGGCGCGGCGCGGCCCGGCGAGGAAGCCCGCCTCGACGAGCAGCGCCAGCGCGTCGGTGTCGCCGACGGGCTGCCCGTCGAAGCGCTCGACGGCGAGCCGCTTCGTCGGCCCGCCGCGGACGTGCGCGACCAGCGCGGCGAGCGCGGGCCGGAGCCAGTCGGCGTCGGGCTCGCGCAGCGGCGTCAGCGACCGGCCGCCGCGCTCGACGTACAGCACCGCCTCGCCGCCGAGCGACACGACATACGCACCGGCGACCCGAGCGGCACGGGCCCCGGCGCGCTTCGGCCAGGGCAGCGCTGCACCGTAGGGCTGAGCAGGGTCGGCGGCCGCGAGGACGACCGCGTCGCTCTCCGGGTCGGCCTCACGAAGCTCGCGCAGCCGCTCGACGGCGCCGCCGAGGGCGAACTGGGCGCCGCCGAGCCCCTCGACGAAGTAGCCGCGCCGACACAGGCCGAGAGTCTCGAGCGCGCGCAGCTCGACGTAGACCGCGCCGTAGCCGCCGGGGATCCCCTCGCTGCGCACGCCGTCGCGCGTGACGATGCCGTGGCGCTCGAGCAGGAGCTCCGCGAGCGCGCGGCGGTCGGGCGCGCCGACGAAAAGGCGCTCGGTGAGCGACCAGCGCCCCATCGTCGCGGAACCCGCGGAGGCGCGGCGGCGCGAGAACCGGCGCGGACGCCGTTCGGCCGGGGTCGGCGTGAGGCGCCGCTTCGCCCGGAGCGGCGTCCACGCGTCGTTCGTCACCTCGCCCGCCCACACCAGATCCCACAGCGCGGGCAGGGCCACGGCTTCGTCGAGCTGCGTCTCGGCGAGCAGCTCGTCCCAGTGCAGCGCGCTCCCGAGAGCCACACGGAGCAGGTCGTGCTCGGCCCCTTCGGGCGCGGGCGACGCCGGAGGACGCCCGAGCGCCGCGGCATCCTCGCGGAAGAACAGCGCAACCCGGTCCGAGCCGGCGCCGACCCACGCGACTTCGCCGGTTGCGCACAGGGCGTCGAGATGCTCGGGCCGGTAGCCCGGCACCCGCCGTGGCAGCACCTCCGACTCCCACAGGGCGACGGGCAGCGCGAGCGCCTGGAGCGGGACGAGCGCCTCGCGCAGCGACGCCCGGCGGTCGACCCCGTGCCAGCCGGGCAGGAAGCGCGCGAGCGCCTCCCGCTCGACCGGCTCGACCTCGCGCCGCAGCGCCGCGAGCGACGCTCGCCGCAGCCGGCGCAGGACGTCCGGGTCGCACCACTCCCGCTCCGTCCCGCCGGGCCGAAGCTCGCCGCGCACGAGCAGGTCGTCGCGCTCGAACTGCGCCAGCAGCGGCTCGACCTCGCGTCCGAAATGCTCTGCCGCCTGCGCGCTCGTGAACGGGCCACGGCCCTTGGCGAAGCGCAGCACGAGCTGCGCGAGCGAGTCCGGCCCGCCCGTCAGGAAGGCGTCGGGCAATCCGGACGGCGGCATCGCCCCGAGCGCGTCGCGGTAGCGGCCCGCATCCTCGGCGGCGACCAGTCGCTCCTCACCCGCGAAGCGCAGGAGAATCGCCCGCCGCTCGTCGAGCAGCACGGTGGCGAGCTCCGGGTCGTAGTCGCCGGGACGCCGGTCGCCGCGGACCCGCAGCGAGTCGTGGAGCTGGTCGGGCGTCCGTGGGTCACCACGCAGCTGCCGCTCGACCTCGGTAAGTGCATCCGGGTCGAGCAGGTCGCGCAGCTCCTCCTGGCCGAGCAGCTCCCGCAACAGGTCGCGATCGAGCGACAGCGCCTGCGCCCTGCGCTCGGCGGGCGGCGTGTCGTCCTCGTACATGTAGGTCGCGATGTAGTCGAACAGGAGCGACGAGGAGTACGGCGACGCGCTCTGCGTCTCGACCTCGACGACGTCGAGCTCCCGCGTGC
>CAYXXE010000235.1:0-3227 GCA_964468985.1 uncultured Gaiellales bacterium
ACCGCCGCGCCGACGGTGCCGTACCCGAGCAGCGCGACGGGGACGTCAATCGACGCCATGCGCCGCCTTGGCCTCGCGCTTCTGCAGGCCGCGAAGCTCGCGGCCGACCACCTCGATCTGCTCGTCGCCGAGCGCAGCGCGGTCGGCCTTCAGGTTGACCTCGCCGACGCCCATCTCGGCGACCCACTCGCGCGCGAACGTGCCGTCCTGGATCTCGCGCAGCACCGCACGCATGCTCTCGCGCACGTGCTCGTCGATGATGCGCGGGCCGCGCGTGTAGCTGCCGAACTCGGCGGTGTCCGAGATCGAGTAGTGCATGCCGGCGAGGCCTCCCTCGTAGATCAGGTCGACGATCAGCTTCAGCTCGTGCAGGCACTCGTAGTAGGCGATCTCGGGGGCGTAGCCGGCCTCGACGAGCGTCTGGAAGCCGAGGTCGACGAGCTGCGAGACACCGCCGCAGAGGACGACCTGCTCGCCGAAGAGGTCCGACTCGGTCTCCTCACGGAAGGTCGTCTCGAGGATGCCCGCCCGTCCTGCCCCGATCGCGACGGCATAGGCGAGCGCCAGCTCGCGGGCCGAGCCCGAGGCGTCCTGCGCGACGGCGATCAGCGCCGGGGTGCCCGCGCCCTCCGTGAAGATGCGGCGCACGATGTGGCCCGGGCCCTTCGGCGCGATCATGATCACGTCGTGCCCGGCGGGCGCCTCGATGCGGCCGAAGTGGATGTTGAAGCCGTGCGCGAACGCGATCGCGGCGCCCGGCGCCAGGTTCGGCGCGATCTCGGCCTCGAAGACCTGCGGCTGCACCTGGTCGGGCAGCAGGATCATCACCAGCTGCGCGCCCTGGACGGCCTCGCCGACCGTCTTGACGACGAGCCCGGCCTCCTCGGCCTTCGCCCACGAGGCGCTGTCGGCGCGGAGGCCGACCTCGACCTGGATCCCCGAGTCGGCCAGGTTCAGCGAGTGCGCGTGGCCCTGGCTGCCGTAGCCGATCACGGCGACCTTGCCGTTCAGGAGGTCGAGGTTGCCTTCGGTGAGGATCTCTGCCATGTGACTAGTTGCTCCTTGTGGTTGCGGTGAGGGCCCGCGGCCGCGTGGCGGCGCGCTGGGGCCTGCGAAGTGCGATCCGCCCGGTGCGGGCCAGCTCGCGGATGCCGTGCGGGCGGACGAGCTCCTCGAAGGAGTCGATCTGCTCGGGCCGGCCGACCAGCTCGAACACGATCGAGTCGTGGCCGAGCTCGGAGACGCGCGCGCCGAAGACGTCCCCCAGCGCGAGCAGCTCGCCGCGGCGCTCGGCCGGAGCGGTCACGGTGATGAGCATCAGCTCGCGCTCCACCCCCTCGTCGACGTCGAGCTCCGTCACCCGCAGCACGTTCACGAGCTTGTGCATCTGCTTCACGATCTGCTCGAGCACGTGCTCGCTGCAGTCGACGCGGAGCGTGATGCGCGACACGTCGGGCCGTTCGGATGCGCCGACGGCCAGGCTGTCGATGTTGTAGCCGCGGCGGGCGAACAGCTGGGTGACACGGGCGAGCGCCCCCGGGTGGTCCTCGACCTGGACGGAGAGCGTGTGCTTCATGCGTTCACACCCTCCTCGGGCGCCTCGAGCACGTCCACCGACGCGGCGCCGGCGGGGACCATCGGGTAGCAGATCTCGGACGGGTCGCACCGCGCGTCGACCACGGCCGTGCGGCCGCACTCGAGCGCGTCCGAGAGCACCTGCTCGAGGTTCGCCTCGTTGTCGACCATGAAGCCGGCACAGCCGTAGGCCTCGGCGAGCATCGCGTAGTCGGGCACCTGATGGGTGAGGTGCGTCTCGGCGTAGCGCTCGGCGTAGAACATCTCCTGCCACTGGCGCACCATCCCGAGCCAGCCGTTGTTGACGATCACGACCACGATCGGCAGCCGTTCGAGGGCCGCCGTCGCGAGCTCCTGGCAGGTCATCTGGAAGCAGCCGTCGCCGTCGACGCACACGACCGTCGCGTCGGGCCGGGCGGCCTTCGCCCCCACGGCGGCCGGCAGGCCGTAGCCCATCGTGCCGAGCCCGCCCGAGGTGATGAAGGTGCGCGGGCGGTCGCACTGCAGGTACTGCATCGCCCACATCTGGTGCTGGCCGACGCCGGTCGTCCAGATCATGTCGTCGCGTCCTGCGGTCAGGTCGCGGAGCGTCTCGATCACCGACTGCGGCTTCAGCACGTCGTCGCTCTTCGCGTAGCGGTACGGGAAGGCGGCCCGCCATTCGGCGACCTGGGTGAGCCATTCGGTGGGCGGACGGACGCCGTCCGGCGACTGGGCCCGCACCTGCTCGGCGAGCAGCCGCAGCGCCGGCTTCAGCGGCCCCACGACCGGGATCTCGGCCGTGCGGATCTTGCCGACCTCGGCCGCGTCGATGTCGAAGTGGATCACCTTCGCGCCGGGCGCGAACGCCGACAGCTTGCCGGTGACGCGGTCGTCGAACCGCGCGCCGACGGCGATGATCAGGTCGGCTTTGTTGAGCGCCCAGTTCGCGTACTTCGAGCCGTGCATGCCGGGACAGCCGAGGTTCAGCGGGTGGCTGTCGGGCAGCGCGCTCTTGCCCATCAGCGTGACGACCGCGGGGATCTGCATCAGCTCGGCGAGCTCGAGGAGCTCGCGGCAGGCATCGCCGTTCAGCACGCCGCCCCCGACGTAGAGGATCGGGCGCTTCGCCTCGAGCATCGCCGCGGCCGCCTCGCGCACCTGGCGCGGATGCACCTTCGTCGGCGGGCGCCAGCCGGCCAGATCGGGGGCGTCCGGGTACTTGAAGTCGAAGGCGGCCTCCTGCACGTCCTTCGTCACATCCACCAGCACAGGCCCGCAGCGGCCCGTCGTGGCGACGTGGAAGGCGTTCTTCATCGCGAGCGGCAGCTCCTCGACGTCCTGCACCAGCCACGAGTGCTTGACGATCGGCAGCGTGATGCCCGTCGTGTCGATCTCCTGGAAGGCGTCGGTGCCGATCAGCTCGCCGCGCACCTGGCCGGTGACGCAGACGAGCGGGGTCGAGTCCATCCACGCGTCCGCGATCGCGGTCACGAGGTTGGTCGCGCCCGGGCCGGAGGTCGCGATGGCGACGCCCGGACGGCCCGACGCGCGCGCATAGCCCTCGGCCATGTGGCCGGCGCCCTGCTCGTGGCGGGCCAGGACGTGGCGAACGGTGGTGCCGCGCGCGATCGCGTCGTACGTGGGCAGGATCGCTCCGCCCGGGATCCCGA
>CAYXXE010000236.1:0-3218 GCA_964468985.1 uncultured Gaiellales bacterium
GCATCCCCTCGCGGATCTTGAACTGGGCGATCGACTTGCGGGCGCGACGCACCTGGGCGCGCTGCCCGGCGATGATCGTGAGCTCCTCGAGCGCGGCGTCGATCTGCTTGGCGTCGGTCTTGCCCTCGCCCACGCCCATGTTCAGCGTGATCTTCGACACGGTCGGGGACTGCATGATCGACTGCAGCGCGAGCTGCTCCTTCAGAGCGGCCCGGTACTCGCCGTTGTACTGCTCCTTGAGCCGAGGCACGTACGTCTCGACCGTCGTCCCGGCGGACCTGGCCATCACCGGTCGATCTCCTGGCCGCAGCCGTCGCGCTTGCAGACGCGCACCTTGTGCTGCTCGCCCTTGCTCTCCTTGACGACGTACCCGATCCGCGTCGGCAGCTTGCAGGTCGGGCAGACGAGCATCACGTTCGAGATGTCGACGGCGGCCGCCCGCTCGACGATGCCGCCCGGCGCGATCTGGGTGCCGCCCATCCGCGACGCGTCACGGATCGGGCGCGGCTTCTGGTGGCGCTTGACGACGTTCAGGTTCTCGACGACGACCTTGCCGTCGCGCGGGCGCGCGACCAGGATGCGGCCCTGCTTGCCGCGGTCCTTGCCGGCGAGCATCTGCACGAGGTCGCCTTTCTTGAGCTTGATCGATGTCGTCACTGCTAGAGAACCTCCGGGGCCAGGCTGACGATCTTCATGAAGTTCTTCTCGCGCAACTCGCGGGCGACGGGCCCGAAGATGCGCGTCCCGCGCGGGTTGCGCTGGTTGTCGATGATCACGGCTGCGTTCTCGTCGAACGCGATCAGCGTGCCGTCGTTGCGACCGAAGGGCTTCTTCGTCCGCACCACGACCGCCTTCACCACGTCGCCCTTCTTGACCGACCCCTGCGGGGCCGCGGTCTTGACGGTCGCCGTGATGATGTCGCCGACGCGCGCGTAACGGCGTCTAGAGCCGCCCGCAACGCGGATGCAGAGTAGCTCACGAGCACCCGTGTTGTCGGCGACCTTGAGGCGGGACTCCTGCTGGATCATCTCCCGATCACCGCGCCTTCTCGACGATCTCGACGAGGCGCCAGCGCTTGGTCTTCGACAGTGGGCGGGTCTCGACGATGCGGACGGTGTCGCCGATGCCGGCCTCGTTGCGCTCGTCGTGGGCGTGGAACTTGACCGACCGGCGGACGACCTTCTTGTACCGCGGGTGCGACCGGGTGACCTCCACCTTGACGACGATCGTCTTGTCGGTCTTGTCCGAGACGACGACGCCGCGGCGCTCCTGGCGCGCGGCCCGCTCCTCCTCGAGCTTCGGGACGCGGGTGATCGGCTTGCGCGGCGCTGCGGGCTCACGCTTGACGACGGTGCGCTTGCGCCGCTCGGCGCGCGGGACGTGCCGCTGCGACTTCGCCTTCTTGCCCGCGGGCGCGGCGACTTCGGCCTCGACGGCAGGCTCGGGCTCGGCTGCGCTCGCTTCGATAGCGCTCTCCTCGACCGCGACCTCTTCGACCGCGGCCTCGTCGACCGCAGCCTCCTCGACCGCGACCGTTTCGACCACGGTCTCCTCGACGGCCTCCGGCTGGACGTCGGCCACGACCGGCGTCTCCTCGACCTCTTCGATGTTCGTTTCTTCGTCCGCCATCGCTAGCTCTCGACCTTCTGCCTCGAATTGCGTTGATGCTGCACGGTCAGGATCCGGGCGATCTCGCGCTTCGCGAGCCGGAGGCGCGCGGTGTTCTCGAGCGCGCCCGTCGCCGCCTGGAAGCGCAGGTTGAACAGCTCCTGCCGGGTATCGGCGAGCCGGTGCTCCAGATCGTCGTCGGTCAGGTCGTGGAAGTCCCTAGCCCGCAAAGAGATCACCGCCGTCACGCTTCACGAACTTCGTCTTCAGCGGCAGCTTCTGGCTGGCCAGCCGCAGCGCCTCCTTGGCGAGCGGCTCGGGCACCCCGGCGAGCTCGAACATCACGCGGCCGGGCTTGACGACGGCGACCCAGCCTTCCGGCGAGCCCTTGCCCTTCCCCATCCGCGTCTCGGCCGGCTTCTTGGTGTACGGCTTGTCCGGGAAGATGTTGATCCACACCTTGCCGCCGCGCTTGATCTTGCGCGTCATCGCGATGCGGGCGGCCTCGATCTGGCGGGCGGTCACCCAGCCGGTCTCGAGCGACTTGATCCCGTACTCGCCGAAGTGGACGCTCGTCTGCCCGCGCGCCTGCCCGGCCCGGCGGCCACGGTGCACCTTGCGGAACTTGGTCTTCTTGGGGAGCAGCATGGTCTAGCTCTCTTCCTGCGCCGGGGCGTCGGGAGCCGCCGTCTCGTCCACCTGAGCGGCCGGAGCCGGCTCGGGCGCCTCGACGGGTGTCGCCGGAGCGCCGCTGATCGTCGTCTCGTCGATGGGCGTGGTCGGCTCGGACGCCGGCGCCCGGCGGGTCCTCGACTGCGGCGGGCGACGCGTCGCCTCGCCGGTCCCACCGGCTGCCGGTGCCTCGCCGCGCGAGCGGTCGGGCGACGGACGGCCGCTGCCGCCTGCGGTGCGGCCGCGCGGGGGGCCGCCGGGACGGGAGCCGCCACCCGCGCCGCCCGCGCCACCGCCTGCGCCGCCGCGCTGGCCGGGACGGCCGCGGCGCACCGGGCCGAGCCCTTCGCGGTCGGCCTGGCGGTTGCGTCCGGCCTCGCGCGAGGCGCCGAGCCCTTCGCTCGCGCCGCCGCGACGACGGGCCGTGTCCTGGTCGCCCAGGCGCGTCTCCTTGCCGCCGGCGATGCCGTAGCCCTCCGGCATGATCTCGCCCTTGTTGATCCAGACCTTCACGCCGATGCGGCCGGTCGGGGTACGGGCCTCGACGAAGCCGTAGTCGATGTCGGCGCGGATCGTGTGCAGCGGCACCCGGCCCTCGGAGTACTGCTCCGAGCGGCTCATCTCCGAGCCGCCGAGACGGCCCGAGCACTGCACCTTCACGCCGGCCGCACCCGAGCGGATCGCCGAGGCGAGCGAGCGCTTCATCGCGCGGCGGAATGAAACCCGGTTTTGCAACTGTTCCGCGATCGCCTGCGCGACGAGCTTCGCGTCGAGCTCGGGGCGCTTGATCTCGTTGATGTTGATGTGGACGTTCTTCTGGGTCAGCGCATGCACCTCTTTGCGGAGCGCGTCGACCTCGACGCCCGACTTCCCGATCACGATGCCGGGCCGCGCCGTGTAGATGTCGATCGTGATCCGCTGCTTGTCCTTGCGGATCA
>CAYXXE010000237.1:0-3200 GCA_964468985.1 uncultured Gaiellales bacterium
ACGATCTGCGGCGTCAGGTACTCGCCGAGCACCGGGATGAACACGAAGATGATCGAGGTGATGATGCCCGGCCGGATCTGGGGCACCAGGATCAGGCGGATCGCCTGCAGCGGCGAGGCTCCGAGATCCATCGCGGCCCGCAGCTGATCCCAGTCGAAGCGCTCGATCGACGAGTACAGCGTCAGCGCCGCGAACGGGAAGTAGAGGTAGACGAGCACGAGGATGACGGCGGGACGGTCGTACAGGAAGACCCCGAGCGGGTGGTTCGTGAGCCCGGTCCACATCAGGAACCGGTTGAGCACGCCCTGGTCGCCGAGGATCGTCAGCCAGGAGTAGACCCGCAGCAGGTAGCTCGTCCAGAAGGGGACGACGACGAGGACGAGCAGCGGGGTGCGAAGCCGCTTCGGGACGTACCGCGACAGCCAGTAGGCGAACGGGAACGCCAGGCCGATCGTGATCGCCGTCGCGACGACCGACACCCAGAGCGTGTCCCACATCGTCGTCACGTAGGCCGGGACGGTGAAGAAGTAGTGGTAGTTGTCGAACGTCCAGTGATGGACGACGGCGTAGTCGACGGTCTCCCAGAACGAGTAGACGACGATGATCCCGAGCGGGACGATGAAGAACAGCCCGAGCAGGATGATCGCGGGCGCGAAGCCGCCGTAGGCCGCCAGCGCCGACCAGAGCCTGCTCCCGCGACGCCGCTGCGACCCGGCGGCGGTCGCGGTCACACGGCCTCCGCAGCGGGCTCGGCTTCGAGGACGATCCCCGCCTCGGGCGCCCAGGCGAGCGCGATCGGCCGATCGACGGCAGGCACCTCGACCGCCTCGTTCAGCGCGACCATCACCGGGGCGTCGGCGGCTGCGGTCTGCACGGCGACCCGGACATAGCTGCCGAGGAACGACGTGTGGAGCACGCTGCCGCGCAGGAGCCCGGCGGGGTCGAGGCGCAGCGACTCGGGCCGCACCATCAGCGTCGCCGCCCCGTTGCGCCCGCCTGCGCACGGAACCTTGGTGCCGTCGGCGAGCGTCGCGACGTCGCCGTCGACGGTCGCCGCGAAGAAGTTCGAGTCGCCGATGAAATCGGCCACGAACCGCGAGGCGGGCCGGCGGTAGATCTCCGTCGGCGTGCCGAGCTGCTCGATCCGGCCGTCACTCATCACCGCGATCCGGTCGGCCATCGACATGGCCTCCTCCTGGTCGTGCGTGACGTAGACGAAGGTCGTGCCGACGTCCCGGTGGATCTGCGTCAGCTCGATCTGGAGGCGCTGGCGGAGCTTCAGGTCGAGCGCGCCGAGCGGCTCGTCGAGCAGCAGCACGGCGGGCCGCTTGACGAGCGCGCGGGCGACGGCGACCCGCTGCTGCTGGCCGCCGGAGAGCTGGGCGGGCATCCGGTCGGCGAACTGCTCGAGCCCGACCAGGCCGAGCGCCGTCTCGACCCGCTCCGACGACTCGGCCTTCCCCACCTTGTCCATCTTCAGCCCGAACCGGACGTTCTCGCGCACGTTCATGTGCGGGAACAGCGCATAGCTCTGGAAGACGGTGTTCACCGGGCGCTTGTGCGGCGGCAGCTCGTCGATCCGCCGGCCCTGGATCCAGATCTCGCCCTCGGTCGGCCCGACGAAGCCGCCGATCAGGTTCAGCGTCGTCGTCTTGCCGCACCCGGAGGGGCCGAGCAGGCAGAAGAACTCGCCGTCGGCGATCTCGAGGTCGAGCCCGCGCAGGGCGAGGTGACCGCCGTATCGCTTCACTACTCCGCGGAGCTGGATCCCGGCCGTCGTTGCCACGCGCCGCCGAACGTACCATCATGCGGACATCGTGTCTAGGATGCGGAACGCATGACCCGGCCTACCGAGCGGACCCTCGAGGCGATCGACCTGCGCAAGGCGCTGGTGCGGGACAACCCGGTGCGGGCGCTCGCCAAGGCGGTGCTGCTCCTCGACCAGCTCGCCGACGCGCGCGAGGCGACGCCCCGGCAGCTGGCCGGGCTGCTCGGCGAGCCGCGCACCACCGTCTATCGGCTGCTCGGCAGCCTCGAGGCGCTCGACCTGGTCGAGCCCGGGGCCACGCCCGGGACGTTCCGCCTCGGCTGGAAGCTGATGCGGCTCGGCGCCGCCGTGATCGAGCGGCTCGACGAGCGCCAGGCGGCGCTGCCGACGATGGAGCGCATCCACGAGGCGACCGGCGAGACCGTCTTCCTGCTCGTGCGGCGCGGCGACGACGCCGTCTGCATCGAGCGCCTCGAGGGCCTGCGCGTGCAGTCGCTCGCCCTGCGCCTCGGCGGCTCGCTGCCGTTGCACGTCGGCGCGGGCCCCAGGGCGCTGCTCGCGTGGGAGCCGCCCGAGTTCTGGGAGGCGTACGCGGCAGGGCTCCCGGAGCTGTCGGGGCCGACCGAGCTGGGACCGCAATCGGCCCTCGAGCTCTTCGCCGAGCTGCACCGCACGCGTGAGCTCGGCTATGCGGTCAGCGACGAGGACGTCACGCCCGGGATCGCGTCGCTCGGTGCGCCCGTGTTCGACTACACCGGCGGGATCCGGGCGGCGCTGTCGGTGGGCGGCATGAAGCAGCTGCTGCTCGGCGACGACCACGACCGGATCCTCGAGCTGCTGCTCGACGGGGCGCGCGAGGTCTCGGCCGCGCTCGGGCACACGTCCGCCTAGACCACGATCAGGACGCGCGGCGCTCCTGCTTCGGCTCCGCGTCGGGCCGGCGTCGCCGCGGCCGGACGCTCCGGAGGTCGACGATCTCGAGCAGGCCGACGACGTAGACCGAGAAGCCGATCGCGAGGAGCCCCGCCGCCAGGTCGACCGCGACGTTCGTCCCGTTCCAGTGCCCGCGATGGTGGGGCGGCGCGAAGCGGGTCGCCAGCGCGGCGAGCGCCAGCGTCGCGCACCACGTCCAGAGGTGGAGGACGGCGCGCCGTTGCGAGAAGCCGATGCGGAGGAACCGGTGATGCAGATGTCGCGCGTCGGCGACGTAGATCGACTGGCCCGCCCGGATCCGCTTGGCGACCACGAGCGAGGTGTCGAGAACGGGCACGGCGAGCACCAGCAGCGGCAGGACGAGCGTGGCGAGGGCGGCCGTCTTCAGCAGACCCTCGAACGAGATCGCGGCCAGCGTGTAGCCGAGCAGGAGCGCGCCCGAGTCGCCCATGAAGATCCGCGCCGGGTAGAAGTTCTCGCGCAGGAAGCCGAGGCAGGC
>CAYXXE010000238.1:0-3152 GCA_964468985.1 uncultured Gaiellales bacterium
TCGAGGCCGACACGCTCGAGGAGAAGGTCTTCCTGATGCAGGTGTTCTACGAGCGGCTGATCATCCCGCGGTTCCGGCTGATCGCCCGCTCCTCGCGCGGCACCGTCCTCGAGGATCTCTGCAACCGGCTGGCGATCGACGACGGCATCCACCACGGCGCCGGGATGGCGTACGAGCGGGTGCTCCTGGTCACCGCCGGCAACAAGACGAAGAATCGGCTGATCACGGCCGCGAACGAGATGCTGCCGCTCTTCGCCAAGCACGCCCTCTGGCGGCCGAAGGCGCGCGAGTTCGTCGGCCAGCTGATGCGCGAGACCGACGAGCGCCGGCTGCGCGAGGACATCGAGAGCGGCGTCCGGCTCGCCCGCTCGCTCGGCCTCGAAGTCGGCGACATCCACCTGACCATCTGATCCCCGCCCCCGGTGATCCTCGCGATCGACCAGGGGACGACCGGCACCACCTGCCTCGTCGTCGACGGATCGCTCGCCGTCCACGGCCGCGGCTACCGCGAGCTGCGCCAGCACTTCCCCCGGCCGGGGTGGGTCGAGCACGACCCGGTCGAGATCTGGGAAGGCGTGCTCGCCGCCGCCGAGGCGGCGCTCGCGGCCGCCGGCATCCGGGCGGGCGACCTCGAGGCGATCGGGATCGCCAACCAGCGCGAGACGACCGTGCTCTGGGACCGTGCGACCGGCCGACCGGTCGCGCCGGCGATCGTCTGGCAGGATCGCCGCACCGCCGAGCGCTGCCGCCTGCTCGATCCGGAGCTGATCAGAGAGCGCACCGGCCTCGTTCCCGACCCGTACTTCTCGGCGACGAAGCTCGAGTGGCTGCTCCGCGAGCACCGCAGGCCCGGCCTCGCGTTCGGCACGGTCGACAGCTGGCTCGTCTGGAACCTCACGGCCGGCGAGCTGCACGTCACCGACCGGACGAACGCCTCGCGCACCCTGCTCGCCGACCTCGCGACGCTCGAATGGGATGACGAGCTGCTCGAGCTGTTCGGGGTGGAGCGCGACCTGCTGCCACGCATCGTCCGGTCGGGCGACAGGGTCGGTGAGGCGTCGTTCCTTGGGGCATCCGTGCCGATCCGGGGGATCGCCGGGGACCAGCAGGCGGCGCTCTTCGGCCAGGGTTGCCATCGAGCCGGCGAGGCAAAGGTGACCTACGGCACCGGCAGCTTCGTGCTCGTGCACACCGGCGGCGACGCGACCGCGCCCCCGCATGGCCTGCTGAGCACGGCCGCGGCGGACGGGTACGCACTCGAGGGCGCCGTCCTCGTCGCGGGCGCCGCGCTCCAGTGGCTGCGCGACGGGCTCGGGATCCTGGCCGACGCCGCCGAGAGCGAGGCGCTCGCCCGGAGCGTCGGCTCGACCGGCGGTGTCGTGTTCGTCCCCGCGCTCACCGGTCTCGGCTCGCCCTGGTGGGAGCCCGACGCGCGGGGTCTGATCGCCGGCCTGACCCGTGGCACGAGTCGGGCCCAGCTCGTGCGGGCGGCGCTCGAGGCGATCGCGCACCAGGTCGCCGACGTGGTGGCAGCGCTCCCCGAGCCGCTCGCCGTGCTGCGCGCCGACGGAGGCGCCGCGGCGAACGGCTTCCTCATGCAGCTCCAGGCCGACCTGCTCGGCTGCCCGGTCGAGGTCGCGGCCGAGCGCGAGACGACGGCGCTCGGCGCCGCCGCGCTGGCGCTCGGCACGGACGCGCGGGTCGCCGTCGGCGTCCGCTACGAGCCGCGAGCCGATCCAGCCCTGGTGGCCGAGGCTCGCGCCGAGTGGGCCCGGGCGCTCGCCCGCGCGCGTTAGCTGCGGGCCGCGAAGGAGGGCAGCCAGCCGACGAGCCGCGACAGGCGCTCGCCGCCGGAGCGCAGGTCGGTGACGATCGCCGTCCGCCGGTCGGGTGTCATCCGCGAGGTCGGGACGCAGGTCGTGAGTGCCGCCAGGACGTCTCCCTGGTCGTTCACAACCGGCACCGACGCTGCGAAGAGGCCCACTGCCGTCTCCTCCCAGTTCTCGGCGTAGCCGTTCGCTCGCACCTCGGAGAGGATCGCCTGGAGTTCCGGAAAGCCGTTCAGGCGGCGGCCCGTAGGGGTCACCAGCGGGCCGTCGGCGAATCGGGCCGCGACGGCCGCCTCGGGCTCGGACGCCAGCACCACGCGGCCGCTCGCCGACGCGAACGCCGGGGTCTTCGAGCCGACGTGGGTGACGAGCCGCACCGGATGCGACGTCTCCTCGAGCGCCACGAAGAGCGACTCCGAGCCGTCGAGCACCGCCAGGCAGACCGTCTCGTCGTGGCGGGCCAGGAACTCGGCGGCGACGGTGCGGAACGCCACCACGATCGGCAGCTCCTCGGCGCGGCCCGCGAGCCGTAGCGCGCGGATGCCGAGGTCGAAGTGACCCTCGTTGTCGCGGATCGCCCAGCCGCGCTGCACGAGCACGCTGCAGACACGGTGGACCGTGCTTTTCGGCAGTTCGAGCTCGCGCGCGATGTCCGACAGGCCGAGCGGGGCGCGCGCCGCGAGCAGGTCGAGGACCCGCAGAGTGGTGTGCACCCCCACGGACGCGCTGCGGACGGAGACCCCCCGGCCCGGTTGGCCCGCGACCGCCAGCTCGATGCTCGTCTCCGACATCCGGCGAAGGATAGGCGGGTGCCACCCTCCTGTCGAGAACCATGATCCGTATCTGGCACAAAGTGCTTCCCCACCCGCGGTCTGGATGCTATAAACGCCGAAATCCTGGGACGCCGGTCCACGCGTAGGACGGCTGCCCAGAAGTTCACCCACGGGGAGGGGCAGCGCAGATGGACCAGGAGACAAAGCGTGCGGTGGAGAGCTTCCGCCGCGACCAAGCGGGGCCGATCGAGAACAACCTGATCGACGAGCTCGTCAGCGGCGAGCTGAGCAGGCACGACTTTCTCAAGCGCAGCGCGATGTTCGGCCTCTCGGCCGGCGTCATCGGGTCGCTGCTCGGCTATGCGGGCGAGGCGCCGGCCGAGGCGGCCGGCTTCAAGGCGGGCACGGCGAAGTCCGGCGGCACGCTCCGCGTCGGCGTGATCGCGCCGACCGCGACGCCCGAGCCGAGCAAGCTGGCGGACGAGGGCGGCCTCGGCGTGGCGTCGGTGCCGGGCGAGTTCCTCACCTTCTCCGACAAGAACCTGCAGCT
>CAYXXE010000239.1:0-3146 GCA_964468985.1 uncultured Gaiellales bacterium
CGGGCTTGAGCCCCGCGGTCGCCGCCGCGCCGAGCGCGGTCTTCTCGGCGCAGATGCCGAGCGGGTACGCGGCGTTCTCGACGTTGACGCCGGCGAACTCGCGTCCGTCGGTCGCCACGGCGATCGCCCCGACGAGATAGCGCGAGTAGGGCGCATACGCGTTGCGGGCGGCCGCCTCCGCCTTCGCGACGAGAACGCTCCCGCTCACGTCAGCACCTGGAAGACGACGAGCGTCGCAGTCGCGCCGAGCAGTGCCCCGTAGCTCACCTCGAGCACGGAGTGGATGCCGGATTCGATGCGTGTCTGGGCGACGAGGCAGGCCATGATCAGGGCGATCGACGAGACGAGGAAGCGGTGGTCGGCGCCGGACGCGTAGGTCGCGGCGACCCAGCCCGCGAACGCGAGTGCCGCATGCCCCGAGGGTAGCCCACCGCTGAGCGGTGTCCCGCGGCCCGTCCACGCCTTGGTGGCGATCACCGCGATCACGACCACCATGAAGGCGACGAGCGTCAGCTCGGCGGGCGCCTCGCGCAGGCGGTCGAGCAGGTCGGCCGACCGCGTCGCGACCCTGGCCGAGAACACCAGGTAGCCGACGGCGAGCGCGTTGACCGCGGCGATCAGCACCGCACCTGCCGCCACGTCCTTCGCGAGCTTCGCCATCGGGTCGAACGACGTCGTCGCGATGTCGATCGCGCTCTCGATCGCGCTGTTGATCATCTCGGCGATGAGCACGAACGTGATCGAGATCAGCAGCGCGATCAGCTCGAAGCGCGTCACGTTCACGAGCAGCGCGAGCACCACCACCGCCAGCGCGATCGTGAGATGGATGCGCATGTTCCGCTGCGTGCGGAGCACGTGGATGATCCCCTCGATCGCATAGTTGAACGAGTTGAAGACGGTGGGCGCACGGCGCGCGCTCACGAGCGGTCGCCCTCGCCGAGATGCACCGACTCGCGGGCTTCCATCTCGTCACCGTGGTCGTAGCCGAGCAGGTGCAGCAGGCCGTGCGTCAGCGGCCAGCGCCAGTCGTCACCCACCACCTCCGGGCACAGCACGACGTCGCCGAGCGCGCGCGGGACGCCTTCCGGCACCTCCTCACGGCCGTCGATCGGGAACGACAGGACATCCGTCGCCTCGTCGATGCCCAGATGCTCGCGCTTCAGGTCGCGCATCTCGCCCGCCGCGACGAACGCGATCCCGAGCTCACCCGAGTCGACACCTTCGGCGCGCAGGACCCGCCCCGCCAGCTCGACCGCCCCCGCCTCGTCCACGGTCACCCCGCTGCGGTTGTCGACGTCGACGGAGAGCATCAGCGCCGGTCCGTTCCGTGCTCCTCCGCATGCTCCTTGTACGCCTCGACGATCCGCTGCACGAGCTTGTGGCGCACGACGTCCTTGTTGCCGAAGCGGATGAACTCGATGCTGTCGATCCCCTCGAGGATCTCCTGCACCTGCACCAGGCCGGAGCGCTGCTCGCGCGGGAGGTCGATCTGCGTCACGTCCCCGGTCACGACGACCTTCGAGCCGAAGCCGAGCCGCGTGAGGAACATCTGCATCTGCTCGGGCGACGTGTTCTGGGCCTCGTCGAGGATGATGAAGCTGTCGTTCAGCGTGCGGCCGCGCATGAACGCGAGCGGGGCGACCTCGATCGTCCCGCGCTCCATGTAGGCGTTCGCCTTGTCGGGCTCGAGCATGTCGTAGAGCGCGTCGAAGAGCGGCCGCAGGTACGGGTCGACCTTGGCGAGCATGTCGCCGGGCAGGAAGCCGAGGCGCTCGCCCGCCTCGACGGCGGGGCGGGTGAGGATGATGCGCGCGACCTCACGGTCGTGCAGCGCGGCCACGGCGAGCGCCATCGCGAGGTACGTCTTGCCGGTCCCGGCAGGGCCGATGCCGAACGTCACCGTCGAGCGGCGGATCGCGTCGACGTACGCCTTCTGCATCACCGTCTTCGGTGCGATCTTCTTGCCCCGGTGGCGCCAGACGACGGTGTCGAGCACCGCGCGGACGTCCTGGTCGGTCTCGAGCGACCCGAGCACGGCGTCGACCGTGTGGGCTCCGATCTGGTGCCCGCCCTCGACCAGCTCGACGAGCTCTGCGATGACCGACCGGGCGCCGGCGACGCGCTCGTCGTCGCCTTCGAGCGTCAACTGGTTGCCGCGAAGCCGGATCGTGCACGCCATGCGCTCGCGTAGCGCATCCAGCACGCCGTCGGAGATCCCGGCGAGCTCGACCGCCACCCGGTTCGAGATGTCGAGCGTTTCCTGCATGCAAGCCAGTGTAGGCCGGGTCCCGGCGCGCCGGGCCGGCTCGCTGCAGCTATGTTCGGGTCGTGGAGCGGAAATGGTGGACCCTGATCGTCGTCTGCGTGGCGAGTTTCATGCTTCTGCTCGACATCACGATCGTGAACGTCGCCCTGCCCGCGATCGAGCGGTCGCTCAAGGCGAACTTCTCCGACCTCCAGTGGGTCGTCGACGCGTATGCGCTGGCGCTGGCGACGTGCGTGTTGACCGGCGGCGCGCTCGCCGACCTCTACGGGCGGAAGCGGCTGTTCCTGATCGGCGTCGTCCTGTTCACGATCGCGTCGACGGCGTGCGGCGCGGCGAACGACCCGCTGTTCCTGATCGTCGCGCGCGGCGTCCAGGGCCTCGGCGGGGCGCTGATGTTCGCGACGGCGTTGGCGCTGCTGTCGCAGGAGTTCCACGGCCGCGAGCGCGGGACGGCGTTCGGCCTCTGGGGCGCGACGATCGGCGCGGCGGTGGCCGTCGGGCCGCTCGCGGGCGGGATGCTCACCTCCTGGCTCTCGTGGCGCTGGATCTTCCTCGTCAACATCCCGATCGGCGTCGCCGCGGTGCTGCTCGGCTCGACTCAGCTGCACGAGTCGAAGGATCCGGACCACGCGCGCATCGACCCGCCCGGGCTCGTCACCCTCACCGGCGGTCTGCTCTGTCTGATCCTCGGGCTGATCGAGGGCAGCAAGCAGGGCTGGACGAGCGGGGTCATCGTCGCGCTGTTCGTCGCGGCGGCCGTCCTCCTCGCGCTCTTCGTGGCGACCCAGGCGACCGAGCGCGTGACGATGATCGACCTGTCGCTGTTCGGGCGGCCCGCCTTCGTCGGCGCGCAGATCACGGCATTCGCGATCTCGTCGAC
>CAYXXE010000240.1:0-3146 GCA_964468985.1 uncultured Gaiellales bacterium
CGCATGTGTGCGGCCTGGATCTCTTCTCCGCTCGAGACGAACAGCTCGAGGCTTTCCCTGTAGTACGGCGCGGCCCGTTCGGGCTCACCGAGGATGTCGAGCGCGCCGCCGAGTGCCCGCAGTGCGCGGGCGCGAAGTTCTGGTCTGGAGTTCCGCGCCCGTGCGAGCAGGCTTTCGAGCCGCCTCGCGCCTTCGACCGGGTCACGGACGACCCAGAAGGCTTCCAGGCACGTCGCGAGCCGGAGACCACGCTCGGGGTCGTGCTCCAGCGCCCAGTCGAGCGCGGCGCGCACGTTGTCGACCTCGGGCGCGACGAGATCGAAGTTCCAGGGCTCGGGGGCCTCGACGATCGCGCGGGTGCCGGCACGTTCCGCGAGCTCGAGTAGCCAGTCGGTCTGGAGCCCTCGCAGGGCGGCCTCCTCGCCTGAGGCTTCGAGGCGTTCTCGTGCGAACTCGCGGATCGTCTCAAGCATCCAGAAGCGCTCTCCTCCGTTGTCATCAGTGCGGCGACGGACGAGGCTCTTGTCGAGCAGCGAGGCGAGTGTGTCGAGGCTCGAGCCGCAGACGGCATCGGCCGCGTCGAGGGTGGAGCCGCCGCGGAAGACGGCGAGCCGGGCGAACAGCTGCTGTTCGTCGGCGTTGAGAAGGTCGTAGCTCCAGGCGATCGTGGCGCGGAGAGTCGCGTGACGCTCGTCGGCGTCGCGGCCGCCCTTGAGCAGGTCGAGCCGTTGCCCGATCCGGGCGAGCAGCTGCTCGGGGCCGAGCAGCTTGACGCGTGCCGCGGCGAGCTCGATCGCGAGCGGGAGCCTGTCGAGGCGGCGGATCAGCTCGCGCGCGACAGGCGAGTCACCGACGTCGGGCCGGACGGCCTGCGCCCGTTCGACGAACAGCGCGACTCCGTCGTCGTCGTCCATCGGCGGCAGGTCGAACTCGCACTCGCCGGCGATTCGCAGCGGCTCTCGGCTCGTCGCCACGATCCGTAACGTGGGGGCGCCGGCAAGCAGCTCGGCGACCGGTCGGGCTGCGTCCGGCAAGAGCTGCTCGAGGTTGTCGAGGACGACGTGGGTTCGCTTCTCACCGATCCGGGTCGCGATCGCGGCAGGATCGTCGCCGGCCGCGCCGAGCCGCTCGGCAATCAGCGTGACGACGAGGGCCGGGTCGCGGACGGGGGCGAGCGGTACGAAGACCGTGCCACCGTCGGCTTCCTCGGCCAGGAGCCGGGCGAGCTCGATCGAGAACCGCGTTTTGCCCGTGCCGCCGGCCCCGACGACCGTCAGCAGCCGCGGGTCGCGGTCGAACCAGACGCCGGCGGCCTCGAAGAGCTCGCGCTCACGCCCGAGAAAGGGAGTGGCCGGGGTCGGAAGGTCAAGAGCGCCCGGCGTCCGCAAAGGCGGAAACTCCGAGATGCCGAGCTGAAACAGCCGTGCCGGAGCGTCGAAGTCCTTGAGTCGGTGAAGACCGAGGTCCCGCAGCGGCTCATCCCCGACAAGCGCCGCCGTCGTCGCAGACACGATCACCTGGCCGCCATGGGCGAGCGCGGCAACCCGCGCACCGCGATGAACGTCGATCCCTACGTAGCCCTCAGCGGCCACGGTCGGGGTTCCGGTGTGCAGGCCCATGCGGACGGTGATCGGGCCTGACGTGAGCGCCAGCTGCCCCGATCTCGCTGCGATCGCCGCACCGCTTGCCGTCGGGAAGGCAACGAAGAACGCATCCCCCTGCGTGTCGATCTCGATCCCACCCTCGGCCGCGAAAGCAGCTCGCAACGTCTGGCGGTGAGCTGCCAGCGCCTCTGCATAGAGCTCGGGGCCTAGACGCCGCAACAGACGCGTCGACCCCTCGATATCGGTGAACAGGAACGTCACCGTCCCCCTGGGAAGATCCGGACGCATCAACGCATCATGCACCTGCCCAGAAGACGACCAGCGAGTGCGCCGGCAATGAAGAGGGCGCTCGCCTGCCCGGGTGTTGCCGAACGACCCCTGAGGGAGCGGCGCCTCGACGATGGGTCGCAGGTCACGGGATGCTCCGACATTCCGTCAAGATCGACCCACGCATGAACGGAAAAGGAGTGTGTGACGTGGCTGCATGGGAGAAGCAGATCGGTGCCATCAACCTGATCGTCGGCGACCTGGAGCGCTCCAAGGCGTTCTATCAGGACGTCTTTGGACTGGCCCTACAGCACGAAGACCAAGACACGGCGTTGTTTCGCTTCACCGACACATACGTCTTCTTGCAGCGCGGTGCGGCTCATGAGGACAGCCCGTCGATTGACGCACTCCACCTGGCGCAGAAAGGGGTCGGGCAATTCGTCATCTTTGTTGATGACGTGGACGCGGTATGCGCCGAGTTGGAGCAGGCACAGGTGGCCACGCTCAGCGGCCCTGCGGACCGGGACTGGGGCATGCGTACACTCACTCTCGCCGATCCGGGCGGCTACACCTGGGAGATCACGCAAGAGTTGCCCAGCGGCCCAGGCTCGTCGTAAGGCAGCACAGTCGGCCGGGTCAGCGTCCGCGAATGGAGCCCGAGCGTCGGTCGGGCCCATCCTGGTCGGGCCGCCTGCCGTGATCTTCGCGGCGGCGAAGACAACCCATTTGCCCGGCAGGATCAGCCGTTCGGCCAGGGCCGACGCCTCGGCCGGGCGTCAGGGTGTGAGCGTGGAGTCGCCGCCGATGAGGCATGTGATCGTCTGTGTCGAGTGTGGCGCGACCAGCGCTTCGCCTTCGGTGCGTGGTTGGCGTGGCTGCCGGATCGACGAGGAGGAGCTGAACGAGTCACCGACGCTGGCGTTCTACTGCCCGGTCTGCTCGGAGGCCGAGTTCGGGGGCTCTTCGGCGCGCGCGTCAGTTCCGGGTCGGCGTTGGCGTGACGCGGATCGGCCGGGCGTGTTGGTGTTCCGGGTCGTGCTCGCTGCGGCGCCGCCGGCGGCCGGCGAAGAGGGGTTCGGGTCGGGCCTTGATGCGATCGCGGCGATCGGCGGGTCGGACGTCCGGCTGAGCGACGGTGATGACGGCGCGGCACGGGTCGAGTTCGACCTGGCGGCCCAGAACGAGGGGCACGCGAGACGGCTCGCGCTCGGGTTGCTCGCCGACCAGGCCGGGGCGGGCCGCAACGGCTGGGTGATCGTCTCCCTCGACCCCGGC
>CAYXXE010000241.1:0-3064 GCA_964468985.1 uncultured Gaiellales bacterium
CTGACGTTCATCACGCTTGCGATGCTCGTCATCGGCGGCACGAACAGCCTGTGGGGCGCCGTCGTCGGCGCGCTGGCCGTCAGCGGCCTCGACTCGCTGCTTGCGGTGGCCGAGAACGGGCTCACCCTGTTCGGGCACACGGTCACGCTGCACTCGGGGACGAGGGTCGTCGTCGAGGGCGTCCTGATGGCGGCCGTCCTCGTGCTCCGGCCGTCGGGGCTCACAGGCGGGCGCGAGTTCGCCCTGCCGCGGTGGCGGCGCTCGTGATCCGCCGCGTCTGCGTCGCCGGGGCGGGCGTGATCGGGAGCCTGTTCGCCGGGCATCTTGCCCGGGTCGCCGAGGTGTCGGTGCTCGTCCGCCGCCCCGAGCACGCTGCCGCCCTGAACGCCGACGGGCTTCGGGTCTCGGGTCGTGCCGAGCTGACCGGCCGCGTGCGCGCGGCCGCCGACCCCGCCGACCTGCCCGAGCCGGATCTCGTCATCGTCGCCTGCAAGGGAACGGATCTGCCGGCCGTCGCCGACCGCCTGAGCGGGCACTTTCCGGGCGCCACCTTGATGACGGTGCAGAACGGCCTGGGCGCAGAGGAGATCGTCGGCGCCCGCGGCGACTGGCCGCTCCTCTCGGCTGTCACGTTCATGAGCGGCACGCGCCACTCGGACACCCACGTCGAGTACGTGCTCGACACGGCGACGTGGATCGGGCCGTACCGCGGCACGACGCCGGCGAACGCTGCCGCCGTGGCCGAGCTGATCGTCGCCTCGGGGCTCAAGGCGGAGTCGTTCGACGACCTCCGCCCGGCGCAGTGGTCGAAGCTGATCTTCAACGCGACCGTCAACGCGGTCGCCGCGCTCACCGGGCTGCCCCACGACTTCCACTTCGCGGAGATCGACTCGCTCGGCGACCTCGGCCTGCTCGTCCGCGACCTCGTCGACGAGGGGAAGGCCGCGGCGGCCGCCGCCGGCATCGAGCTGTGGGAGGACCCGTGGGAGATGAACGTCCTCGCGACGCAGCGCGGGCATCGCCACTACCCTTCGATGCTCGAGGACGTCGAGGCGCACAGGCGCACCGAGATCGAGTCGATCACGGGAGCGCTCGTCCGCGAGGCGGCCAGGACGGGCGTCCCCGTGCCGTTGCACACCGCCCTTTACCGGCTCGTCAGGGCCAAGGAGGCTTCGTACACCGAATGAGGATCTGCATCGTCGGCTGCGGCGCGGTCGGCTCGCTGTTCGCCGCCAATCTCGCCACCCTGGAGGACGTCGAGGTGTGGGCGTACGACGCCTACCAGGCCCACGTCGACGCGATCAACAGCGCCGGCCTCCGCCTGTCGGGGGCGGGGAGCGTGCACTCGTACCCCCGGGCGACCTCCGACGCCGCCGAGCTGCCGGCGTGCGACTTCGGCATCGTCGCCACCAAGGCGATGCACACCGACGCGGCGATCCGGGCGACCGCGCACGCCTTCGCCGGTGGCTGCGTCGCGACCGTCCAGAACGGGATCGGGAACGAGGAGGTGCTCGCGGCCCACGTCGAGCGCGTCATCCGCGGGACGACGTTTCCCGCCGGCAAGCTGCTCGAGCCGGGCCACGTGCAGTGGGACGTGAAGGGCGACACGACGCTCGGGCCGTTCGAGCCGCAGCCGGCACCGTTCGCGGAGGTCGAGCGCCTTGCCGACGCCTGCACCCGCGGTGGCATGCCGACTGCTGCCGTGCGCGACGCCCGCGGCCCGCAGTGGCGGAAGGTGATCTTCAACGCCTCGACGAATCCGATCGGGGCGCTCACCGGCCTGACCCACGGCCGCGTCTGCGAGCGCCCCGACCTGCGGGCGCTCGTCTCGGGACTGGTCGGCGAGGGCAAGGCGGTCGCGGCCGCGCAGGGGATCGAGCTCGACTCCGACCCGGAGGCGCTGATCGACCACGCCGCGAAGCCGGAGGTCGCCTACGGACACAAGGCGTCGATGCTGCAGGACGTCGAGGCGCGACGGCCCACAGAGGTCGACCATCTGAACGGCGGTATCGTCAGGTTCGGGCGCGAGCACGGGGTGCCGACGCCGCTGAACGAGGCAATCTGGGCCCTGGTGAAAGGGGTGGAGCAATCGTGGCAGCAGTGACCGAGCCGACCTATCACGGCTTGCCGGCCGACGAGGTCGAGCGCCGCTACCGGCTCGTCCGCGAGGCGGCGGAGCGCGACGGCCTGGACGCCGTCCTCGTGTGCGGCAACGAGTACACGGGGTTCGAGGGCGCCGTGACGTATCTGAGCGGGTTCGTGATCGTGCACCGGTACGCCTACGTCCTGCTGCCGGTCGACGGGGAGCCGGCGATCGTGTTCCCCACCGAGGCCCGGTACGTGGGCCAGCACGGCACCACGTGGATCGACGACCAGGTGTTCGTCGACCGCCCCGGCGACTGGCTCGCGGACGAGCTGCGCGGCAAGCGCGTCGGCGTCTACGGCCTCGACTACGTGATGACGGTGCGCGACCACTCGGCGCTCGAAGGCCACTGCGAGCTCGTGCCGTGGGACATCCCGTTCGACCATGCGCGCAAGGTGAAGTCCGAGCTCGAGCTGGCGTCGGTGCGCGAGAGCGTGCGCATCAACACCGAGGGCTTCTGGGTCTTCCTGGAGGCGTTCGAGCCCGGGAGGACCGAGCGCGAGATCCTCGCGCCGTGCGAGGAGTACTTCGTCGCCCAGGGCTGCGGCCGCTGGACGATGGACATGGTGCTCGACGGCCCGAACGGGGCCGCCCTGCCCGAGTTCAAGATCGCAGGCTCGCGCGTGATCGGCGCGGGGGACTGCGTCCTGCCGTCGCTCGAGGTCGCGGGCGCGGGCGGCCACTGGGTGGAGGTGTCGCGCGCGATCTGCCCGGGCATCCCGAGTGACGACACGAAGCGGATGCTCGAGGCCTACCACGAGTACTTCGAGGCGGCCCGAGGTGCGCTGCGCAGCGGCGGCACGGCGGGCGACGCGCATCGCGCGGTCGCGAAGGGCTTCCTGCAGCGCGGCTTCCACCTGGGGCACGTGACCGGCCATTCGATCGGGATGACGATGATCGAGTTCCCGAAGATCGGCGAGG
>CAYXXE010000242.1:0-3056 GCA_964468985.1 uncultured Gaiellales bacterium
AGCCACACCGGCCACAGCCACACGTCGCTGAGCCCGGAGGCGGACCGGAAGCGGCTGACCGCCGCACTGGCCCTGATCGTCGGCTTCATGGTCGTCGAGGTCGTCGCCGGCATCCTGGCGCACTCGCTCGCGCTGCTCTCGGACGCGGCGCACATGCTCACGGACGCCGGCGCTCTGCTGCTCTCGATCGTCGTGATCGGGCTCGTCGCCCGGCCGGCGAGCGGCAACCTCACGTTCGGCCTCAGACGGGCCGAGATCCTCTCGGCGCAGGCGAACGGCGCGACGCTGCTCGTCCTCGCGGCGCTCATCGTCTACGAGGGCGTCCACCGCCTGGTCTCGCCGCCGAGGCCGGCAGGCACTGCCATCCTCGTCGTCGCCCTCGTCGGGATCGCGGTCAACCTGGCGGCGACCCGGCAGCTCGCGCGGGCGAACCGCGGGAGCATGAACATCGAGGGGTCGTTCCAGCACCTCCTCACCGACCTCGCGGCCTTCGTCCTGACCGCCGTCGCCGGCGGCGTGATCCTCGTCACCGGGTTCACGCGCGCCGACGGGATCGCCGCGCTGCTGGTTGCCGCGATCATGAGCCACGCGGCCTACGGCCTCCTTCGCGACTCCGGCCGGGTCTTTCTCGAGGCTGCGCCGGAGGAGCTCGACGTCACCGAGATCAGCACCGCGATCGGCACCCACCCGCACGTCGCGAGCCTGCACGACCTGCACGTCTGGGAGATCTCATCGGGCTTCCCGTCGCTCTCGGCCCACGTCCTCGTGCACGCCGACGACGACTGCCACGCGATCCGCCGGGAGCTCGAGGCGATGCTCGCCGAGCGGTTCCGGATCGAGCACACGACCTTGCAGGTCGACCATGCGGCCCGGACGAGCGGCCTCTCGATCACGCCGACGACGTAGGCCGCGCGCGAACCCGGTTTGTGGCAGCCTCTCGTCCAGGCGTGGCGGAAGATCTCACACTCGAGCTCGATCTCGGCCGGCTCACGATCTCGCGCGACGCGGTCGCGGACATCGTCGCCGAGACCGCCCTGCGCTGTTACGGCGTCGTCGGCCTGACGGCCGGCAAGCGGGTCGCGCGCATGCTGCGGCGGGAGGGGATCACCGTCGACGGCGAGGCGAAGAGCCTCCGGATCGAGCTCCACGTCGTCGTCGAGCACGGCCTCAACCTGGCCGAGGTGGCGGCGACGGTGCGCTCGCAGGTCGGCTACGAGGTGGAGCGCCTGACGGGGCTCACGGTGGCTGCGGTCGAGGTCGTCATCCAGAGCGTGAAGCAGAGCGCTTGAGCACCGTTCTCGAGCTCGCCGACGCCGCCCTGTCGTCCATCTCGGCGCATCGACGCCGGATCGACGACCTGAACGTGTATCCCGTGCCCGACGGGGACACGGGCACCAACCTGACCCTGACCGTCCGCTCCGTCGTCGAGGCGCTCCAGGGCGCCGTTCCCGCCGACCGGGTGGCGCTGGCCCGGTTCGTCTCGCGGGCCGCGCTGATGGGCGCGCGCGGCAACTCCGGTGTGATCCTGTCGCAGATCGTGCGCGGCGCCACCGAGTCCCTGGCCGAGAGCGACGACCTCGCGCGCGCGTTCCGTGCCGCGAGCGACGCCGCCTACCGGGCCGTCAAGAAGCCCGTCGAGGGAACGATGCTGACCACGATCCGTGAACTCGCAGAGGCGGCGGAGCGCGACCCCGACCTCGCCGAGATCGTGCGGGCGGGCGACGCGAGCGTCCTGCGCACCCGCGAGCAGCTCGCGGTCCTCCGCGAGGCCGGTGTCGTCGACGCCGGAGCGGCGGGGCTGGTCGAGATCGTCCGCGGGCTCGCCGCGCAGCTCACCGGGGAGCGGCTCCCCGCCGTGCCGGAGGCGACCGGGGAGGAGGCAGGCCTCGACGCGATCCACCAGGAGCTCTCGGCCTTCCGCTATTGCACCGTCTTCGTCGTCGAAGGGTCCGGGCTGTCATTCGACGAGCTCGAGCGCGAGCTCGAGCAGCTCGGCGACTCGCTCCTCGTCGTCGGTGACGACACCGCGCTGAAGGTGCACGTCCACACCGACGACCCGGGCAAGGCACTGTCGCTCGGGGTTGCCCGCGGGACGATCGCCGGCGTCGAGATCGCGAACATGCACGAGCAGACGGCCGCGCGCGAGGAGCGGTTGCTCCACGCCGTCGCCGCGCCGGCAGCGGCGCGACACGAAGCGACGGCGGTCGTCGCGGTCGCGTCGGGCGGCGGCAACCGGCGGCTGTTCGAGAGCCTGGGCGTCGTCGTCGTGGACGGTGGGAGCACGATGAACCCTTCGACCGCCGATCTCGTGGCGGCGATCGACGCCGCCGGCGGCGCCGAGACGGTCGTGCTGCCCAACAGCTCGAACGTCATCCTGGCCGCCGAGCAGGCCGCCGAGCACGCGGCCCGGCCGGTCCGCGTCGTGCCGACGCGCACGCTGCAGGCGGGGCTCGCCGCCGCTGTCGCCTTCGACGCGACGCTGCCGGCCGCGGAGAACGCGGCGGCGATGGAACAGGCGGCCGCGTCGGTCGCGACCGGCGCGGTGACGATCGCCTCGCGTGACGTGCAGTTGAATGGGGTGGCGGTGCAGAAGGGACGGTGGCTGGGCCTGGCCGACGGCGAGGCGGTCGCCGGTGGAGACAGGTTCGACGAGGTCGCGCGCGCCGTGATCGACGAGCTGCTCCGCCGGCCGCGCGACCTGCTCACGCTCTACACCGGCCACGAGCCGCCGCCGCTCGACGGTCTGCTCGCCGAGCTCGAGAGTCAGCATCCCGGGCTGGAGCTCGAAGTCCACGAGGGGGGCCAGGACCACTACCCGCTGCTCCTCGCGGCCGAGTAGCCCGGCGTGGGGAGTACCCTCGGGCGATGGAGGTGAGCGCAGTCGTCGCACCGATCAGGGTCGTGCTCGTCGAGGACAACGAGTCGTTCCGCGAGACGCTCGAGCTGCTCTTCGGCCTGCGCAGCGAGATCGAGGTCGTCGGCAGCGTCGCGAGCGGCGACGAGGCTCCGGCCGTGGTCGCCGCCCTCCAGCCGGACGTGGTGCTGATGGACTACCG
>CAYXXE010000243.1:0-2989 GCA_964468985.1 uncultured Gaiellales bacterium
AACGAGAACGACGCGACCGCGACCGACGAGATCAGCTTCGGCGACAACGACCTGCTCGCGGCGCAGGTGGCGGTCCTGCTCGGGGCCGAGCGGCTCTTCCTGCTGACGGCGGCGCCGGGGGTGATGACGGACGTGCCGGGGTCGCCGGGCGCCCGCGTGGTCGAGAGCGGTGCCGACGTCGCCGGCGCGCGGCTCGGGCGCCCGACCGCGAGCGGCCGCGGCGGGATGGAGAGCAAGATCCGCGCGGCCGAGCTGGCCGCCGGCGGCGGCGTCCCGGTGTGGATCGCCTCGCCGGACGATCTCGCCGACCTGTTCGCGGGCCGCCCGGCGGGCACCTCGTTCGCGCCGGCCGACCGGGGCGAGAGCGCCTTCAAGCTGTGGCTGCGCCACGGCAAGCGGATGGTCGCGACGGTCACCGTCGACGACGGTGCCGCGCGGGCGATCACAGCCGGGAACGCGAGCCTCCTGGCGGTGGGCATCAGCGGGGTCGCCGGCGTGTTTCGTCCCGGCGACGGGGTCGAGATCGCCGACGGCGCGGGGCACGCCCTCGCGCGGGGCATCGCCGGCGTCGACTCGGCGGCGGTCGCGAGCCGCCCGACCGGTGTCGAGGTCGTGCACCGCGACCGCCTGGTGGTGCTGTAGATGCCACTCAAGCGCGAGCCGTTCGGCGTCGGCCCGGGCGGCGAGGGCGTCGAGCTCGTGACGCTCGCACATGGAGCGATCACCGTCGAGATCCTCACGTACGGCGGGATCGTGCGGCGGGTCCTGATGCCCGACCGGCACGGTGCCGTCGCGAACGTCGTGCTCGGCCGGCCGACGCTGGCGGACTACCTCACGGACAACAGCCCGTACCTCGGCGCGCTCGTCGGCCGCTACGCGAACCGCATCGGCGGCGGCGCGTTCGTGCTCGACGGCGTCCGCTACCAGCTCGACCGCAACGAGGGCTCAACGACGCTCCACGGCGGCTCCCGCGGGTTCGAGAGCGCGGTCTGGGAAGTGCTCGACGGCGCGGTCGAGGACGGCCCGCCGCTCGTCCGCCTGCGGCACGTCAGCCCGGCGGGCGAGATGGGCTTTCCCGGCACGCTCACGACGACCGCCACCTACGCGCTCCGGGCCGACGGCACCCTGGCGATCGAGCTCGACGCGACGACCGACGCCCCCACTGTCGTCAGTCTCACCAGCCACGGCTACTGGAACCTTGCGGGCGAGGGCTCGGGGACGATCGACGGGCACGTGCTGTGCATCCACGCCGATCATCACACGCCGATCGACGAGGCGCTGATCCCGACCGGCACGGTCGAGCCGGTGGCCTGGACCGACCTCGATTTCAGGCGCCCGAGCGAGATCGGCGCCCGCCCCCTCGAGGCGAACTATGTCCTCGAAGCGGCGGGCAGCGGCAGGCTCGCCCACGCCGCCGACCTGTCCGCGCCCGGCTCGGGCCGGCGGCTGTCGCTCTGGACGTCGGCGCCGGGTCTCCAGGTCTATTCGGCCGACAAGCTCGACGGCTCGCTCGGCGGGACGACCGGGACGCCGCTCGTAGCGCGTTCGGGGCTCGCGCTGGAGCCGCAGAGCTTTCCCGACTCGCCGAACCGGCCGCGCTTCCCGTCGACCGAGCTGTACCCCGGCGACACCTACCACTGGGCCGCCGAGTTCCACCTGTCGACCGCCTGAGCAGGACCGTGTACGGTGTGCCTTACATGGCTGTGCAGTCGCCGAGCGAGACCACCGTCGTCGTGCGCGGGCTGAGCCCTACGGAGATCCGGCGCTCGGCCGTGCGCCAGTGCTGCCGCGTTCTGGGCGACGAAGGCTGCTGGCAGTTCACCCACGCCGAGGTGCGGCCGTGCATGGTGAGCGTCGGCGGCCGCGTGCGCCTGTACGAAGGCACGTTCGCCGCCTGTCGCGCTCAGTAGACTCGTCCCGGTGAGCTACCAGCAACGCCTGCGCGCCGGAGGAGCCCTCGCTCTGATCGCGCTCTGCCTGAGCGCCGTCGCCGCCGTCGCCCCGGCGGGTGCGCGCAGTTCGGTCGCGCCCTGCACCGCCACCGGGCTCGGGACGAAGGCGATGCTGGCGAAGGAGGCGAAGGTCCTCGGAGCGAACGTCTCGGCCACGAACGATTCGGGTCACCCGAACGACTGCATCGTCCTCTCGTCGGTCACCGGGCGCCAGGCCGAGGTCTACATCTGGCCGAAGAGCCAGGCCGCGAGCGCCGTCGGCGGGCTTCTCGGAGGGACGTTCGCGGGTCAGAAGGTCAAGAAGGTGGCGCTCGGCGGGCTCGGCGCCGGTGCCGTCTCGTACAACGGCGTTGCGACATTCACCGCCGGCAAGTACTTCGTTGCGCTTTTCGGCCTGAACATGAAGCCGGCCCAGACGCTCGCGTTCGCGCGCCTGGTTCGCGCGAAGCTCGCCTGAGCGTCCTCTAGGCAGGCTTGTAGCGCAGGCCGTCGAGCGCGACGTCGAGAATGCGCTCGATCTGCTCCGGCTCGCTCGCGGGGATCGCTGCGATGCCGAACACCATCCGGGCGATGTCGGTGAAGCTCGTGTCCAGGCGAACCACGCCGGCGTCCTGTGCGCGCTGGAGCAGCGGCTCGCCTGCAGCGAAGATCGCGCCCTTGCAGAGCTGGAAGACGGTGGTCTCCGCGCCGACTGATGCCGCCAGCTCGGCTGCGAGCGCGTGCTTCGTGACCGCATACGAGACGTAGCGGCGCAGCCAACTGGAGAGCGCCTCCCACGGCGGGAGGTCGGCAAGCTCGCTCGCCGAACGGCCGAGCGCCTCGACCTCGTCCACGTACACGGCCTCGAGCAGCGCCTGGCGGGTCGGGAAGTGCCGGTACAGCGTGCCGATCCCGACCTCTGCGCGGCGCGCGATCTCCTCGAGCGAGACGTCCGATCCGCCTTCCGCGAAGGCGGCGCGCGAGACCTCGAGCAGCTTGTCGTAGTTGCGGCGCGCGTCGGCGCGCATCGGCTTGCGGAGGTGGTCGGGGGTCTCGGT
>CAYXXE010000244.1:0-2979 GCA_964468985.1 uncultured Gaiellales bacterium
TCTACGTCTCGTTCACGAACTCGATCGCGTTCAGCCCGACCGACGCGATGCCGCTGACCCGTCGGGCGAAGCTCCTGATGCTCGCCGAATCCGGGGTGTCGGCGCTCACCGTGCTCCTGGCCACCGCGCGCGCCGTCAACATCCTCAAGTAGCCGGTTCGCGCGAAGGCGCCCGGCTTCGTAGGATCGAGGCATGAGCTTCTCGGGTGCGGCAGTGCAGAACGCGATCTACATCGCGCAGACGCCACCGGAGTGGCCCGTGACCGCGGAGGACTGGGAGCGGGCGGCGGAGGCGAAGCTCGACCGCGGCGCGTTCGGGTACATCGCGGGCGGGGCCGGCGGCGAGTCGACGATGGCCGCGAACCTCGGCGCCTTCGAGCGCTGGCGGCTCCGGCCCCGGATGCTGACCGGGAACGCGCGGCGCGACATCTCCGTCGACGTGCTCGGCACGAGGTCGCCGGCGCCGTTTCTCCTGGCGCCGATCGGCGTCCTGGAGATCGCGCACGAGGAGGGCGAGCTCGGCGTGGCCCGCGCGGCAGCCTCGTCGGGTGTGCCGCTGATCCTCTCGAGCGCCTCCACGCACTCGCTCGAGCAGGTGGCCGAGACCGGCTGCCCGCGCTGGTTCCAGCTCTACTGGGTCAACGACCGCGACATCTGCGCCAGCTTCGTCGCCAGGGCGGAGGAGGGCGGCTACGGCGCGATCGTCGTGACGCTCGACACGCTCACGCTCGGCTGGCGGCCGCGCGACCTGCGGAACGCGTATCTCCCGTTCATCCAGGGGAAGGGGTGCGGGCAGTTCTTCTCCGATCCGGTCTTCCGGGCCAGGCTCGCCCGGCCGCCCGACGAGGACCTGCTGACCGCGGCGGCCACGATGCTCGCGACGTTCCCGAACGTCGGGCTCACCTGGGACGACCTGGCCTGGCTACGCGGGCGGACGACGCTGCCGCTCCTCGTCAAGGGCGTTTTGACCGCGGAGGACGCGCGGCTCGCGCTCGAGCACGGCCTGGACGGCGTGATCGTGTCGAACCACGGCGGGCGCCAGGTGGACGGGGCCGTGGCCGCGCTGGACGCGCTCGTCGAGGTCCGCGACGCCCTGCCCGGCGCGATCGTGCTGATGGACGGCGGCATCCGCCGGGCCGCAGACGTCCTGAAGGCCGTCGCACTCGGCGCGGACGCCGTCCTGCTCGGCCGGCCGTACGCCTACGCGCTGGCCGTCGGCGGGCAGCGCGGGGTGGAGGAGCTGCTCCAGAACCTGATGGCCGAGCTCGACCTCAACCTGGCGCTCGCCGGGGGCACGTCCGTCACCGGCCTCGACCGCTCGTGGCTGACGTCGGCGTAGTCCTCGCCGGTCCCGGCGAGCTGGCACTCGAGGAGATCGTCGTCGAGGAACCCGGCCCCGGCGAGGTGCAGGTGCGGCTCGAGGCGACGGGGGTCTGCCACAGCGACCTGCACGTGATCGAGGAGGACGGCTGGGGGCACCCGTTCCCCGTGCTGCTCGGCCACGAGGGCGCCGGGACGGTCGAGCGGGTCGGAGACGGCGTCGCGGGGCTGGCGCCGGGCGACCGCGTCGTGCTCGGCTGGAAGGCGTCCTGCGGCTCGTGCGCCGCCTGTCTGCGCGGCGCACCGCGCTTCTGCCGGCGTCCGCCCGCCGCACCGGGGCGGTTGCACCGCGCCGACGGCTCGGTGCTGACACCCGTGCTTCGCACCGGGACCTTTGCCACGCGCACCGTCGTGCCCGAGGCGGCCGCCGTGCGGCTGCCGGACGCCCTCCCCATGGAGCAGGCCTGCCTGATCGGCTGCGCGGTCGCCACCGGCGTGATGGCGGTGCTCGAGACGGCGCGTGTCTGGCCGGGCGCGAGCGTCGCGGTCATCGGCTGCGGCGCGGTTGGGCTTTCGGTCGTGCAGGGCGCGCGCATCGCGGGCGCGACGACGATCCGCGCGATCGACGTCGACGACCGCAAGGCCGAGCAGGCGCTGCGCTTCGGCGCGACCGACGTCGGCCCCGGGCCGGCGGACTTCGTGTTCGACGTCGTCGGGCGGCAGTCGACGTTCGAGCAGGGGCTCTCGCTGCTCACCGCCGCCGGCACGCTCGTGCTCGTCGGGCTGTCGCCCGCCGGCGAGCAGGCGGTGCTCGACCTGCCCGTGCTCTTCCGCCGGCGCAGTCGCATTCTCGTCACGCACGGCGGCGACCACCTGCCGCAGGAGGACTTCCCGCGGCTGGCCGGGTGGGCGCTCGACGGCACGCTCGACCTCGCGTCGATGGTCACCCGCACCGCGCCGCTCGAACGCTGGGTCGAAGGCTTCGAGGCGATGCGCGGCGACGACGTCGTGGTTCGCACCGTACTGACCCTCTCGGCGCGCCCGAGTGGGGAATAGGATCACGATCCGTGGAGCTTCGCGACACACCCGAGGAGGCCGCGTTCCGCGCCGAGGTGCGCGCCTTCATCGCCGCGAGCGTCCCGGAGCAATCGCGGCAGCGCGGCGGTGAGCGGTTCGTCGACTCCGACCGCGAGTGGAGCCGCCGGCTCGGCGACGCCGGCTACGCGGGGCTCACGTGGCCGAAGGAGTTCGGCGGGCAGGGCGCCCCGTACAGCCACCAGGCGATCTTCCTCGAGGAGTCCGCGCGGGCCGAGGCCCCGCAGCATCTGGGCGTGATCGGCCTCGGCATGGCCGGCCCGACGATCATCGCGCACGGCAGCGACGCGCAGAAGGCGCGCTACCTGCCGGGGATCCTGAACGCCGACGAGATCTGGTGCCAGGGGTTCTCGGAGCCCGACGCCGGCAGCGACCTCGCGGCCGTGCGCACCCGGATCGAGGATCGCGGCGACCACTTCCTCGTCAACGGCCAGAAGGTGTGGTCGTCGTTCGCGCACATCGCCGACTTCTGCATCCTGGTCGGCGTCGGGCTGCCGGACGCCCCGCGCTACCGCAACCTCACCTACGTGATCGCCGACATGCACGCGGAGGGCGTCGAGGTGCG
>CAYXXE010000245.1:0-2971 GCA_964468985.1 uncultured Gaiellales bacterium
TAGGCCGGTCCAGTACCTTAAAATAACGTAAGATTGTAAGATGCCGTTCGGGAAGCACCCGATCCACGAGATCAAGGCGAGCTTCTTCCGTGTCCTCGGGCATCCGGCACGCGTTCGGATCCTCGAGCTGCTCCGGGACGGCGAGCGATCCGTGGGCTCGCTCCAGGCCGAACTGGGCCTCGACTCGAGCAGCACGTCGCAGCATCTCTCGGCACTCCGTCGCATCGGCCTGCTCGAGACACGGCGTGAAGGCACCAACGTCTACTACCGCGTCGAGGACGACCAGGTGTTCGACCTGCTCGCCGTCGCCCGCGAGATCCTCACGCGCCGCCTGGCGAGCCAGCAGTCGCTGCTCCGCGAGCTCGAAGCCGAATGACCGTCGCCCTGCTCGCCGTCGGGGCGGCCGTTGTCGCGGCCGGAGCCGCCGACACGGCGCTCACGGGCGCTCTCAGGCGTGGCCTGGCGGCACAGGCCGCCGGAGCCGCGCTGCTCGGCGTCGTCGGCTTCTGGGCGTTCGGAGCCGGCACCGACGTCGGCTCCGGCTTCACGAGCCGGCTCACGCCCCAGCTCGGCGTCGACGGCCTGACGGCGTTCTTCCTCGGGACGCTCGGGGTGGTGGCCGCACCGACGCTCGCGTTTGCGAGCCGGTACCTCGACCCGGGCGCGCGAGGACGGGCGACCGGCGCGCTCTGCGGCCTGTTCGTGCTCGTCCTGGCCGAGGTGCTCTGCGCCCGCGACCCGGTGACGCTGCTCGGCGGCTGGGAGCTGATGACGCTGCTGCCCGCCGCGATCATCCTCGTGGACGGCGCCGGCGCGGCCGCGCGCCACACGGTGCTCGTGTACGTCGCGATCACGCACCTCGCGGGCGCGGGGACCTGGGTCGCCGTCCTGCTTGCCGCTCACGCCGGGCTGCTCGACGGGTCGGGCACCGTGGCGCGCGGCTCCGGGCTCCAGGTCGCAATCGCCCTCTGCGCCCTCGTCGGCATGGGGACGAAGGCAGGCGTGATGCCGTTCCACAGCTGGCTGCCGCGCGCCCACCCGATCGCGCCCGCACCGGTCTCGGCGCTGATGAGCGGCGTGATGATCAAGGTCGCCGTGTACGGGCTCGTCCGGATGCTCGTCGACTGGCTCGGGCCGCTCCCGCTCGGCATCGGGGTGCTCGTGCTGGCGCTCGGCGCGCTGTCGGCGGTGGGCGGCGTCGTCTACGCGATCTTCGAGCACGATCTGAAGCGCCTGCTCGCCTTCCACTCGGTCGAGAACATCGGGATCATCGTGCTGGGCATCGGCGCCTGCCTCGTGCTCCGGTCCCGGCACGCCGACCTCTGGGCGTCGCTGGCGCTCGCCGCAGCGCTCCTGCACACGCTCAATCACGGCATCTTCAAGGCGCTCCTGTTCCTCGGCGCCGGCTCCTTCCAACGGGCGACCGGCTCGGTCGACCTCGATTCCCTGGGCGGCCTCCTGAAGCGCTTGCCGTGGACGGGCGGCGCCTTTCTCGTCGGTGCGCTGGCGATCGCCGGTCTGCCGCCGCTCAACGGATTCGCCTCGGAGTGGCTGACCCTCCAGGCGCTCCTGCACGTGCCTGCCGCCGGTGGACTCGGCGACGGGCTCGCGGGAACGATCGGCCTCGCCGCCCTGGCAACGACCGCAGCGCTGGCGGTGCTCTGCTTCGTCAAGGTCGTCGGGCTCGTCCTGCTCGGGCCTCCGCGACGCTCCCGCGTCGCCGAGGCGGTGGAGGTCCCGGTGCCGATGCGGGCGGCGGTCGTCTTCCTCGCCGGTGCGTGCCTCGCACTCGGGATCGCGCCCGGCGTGCTTCTCGGCCCGCTCAGGGGCCTCGCGCCCTGGTCGGCCGGCGGCCGCGCGACGCTCTCCCTCCACGTCCCGGGGACCGGCTCCCTGCCGACGCTGGGCTTCGCGATCGCACTGATCGGGCTCACGTCCGTGCTCGTCGCGGCGCGCGGCAGGCGCGTCGCTGCGCCCGCGGCAACGTGGGCGTGCGGGCAGCGCGTCGAGCGTCCGCTCGACTGGACGAGCGCGGGCTTCTCGAAGCCGCTCCGCCTGGTGCTCGAACGGGTGCTTCGACCGCAACGGGAGATCACCGTGCTCGTCGAGGGCGGCGTCGTGCAGGAAGTGGCCTACGACGGCCGCGTGCCACACCTGATCGACGAGCAGATCTATCGGCCGCTGCTGCACTCGGCACTGGCAGGCGCGCGTCATGCCAGACGGCTCCAGACAGGCCGTCTCGGGACCTACGTCGGCTACCTGATCGCGCTCGTGCTCGCGCTCCTCACCGCCGCCAAGCTCGGGTTGATCGGGTGACCACCGCCTCGACCGTGTCGATCGGGGTCGAGCTCCTCGGCGGGGTGGTGCTGGCACCGCTCCTGCCGGGCCTGATCCAGCACTGGAAGGCACGGCTCCAGGGTCGCCGCGGGCCGACGCCACTCCAGCCGTTCCGCGAGCTGCACCGGTTGTGGGGCAAGAGCGCCGTCGCCGTCGAAGGCGCCGGGATCGTGTACCGGATCGCCCCTGCGGCAGCGGCAGCGAGCCTGCTGGTGGCCGTCCTGGTCGTTCCTGTCGCGGCGAGCGCGCCGAGCCTCGGTGTCGGACGCGACGTGATCGCCCTGCTCGGGCTCCTCGCCCTGGCGCGCTTCGTCGTCGGCGCGGCCTCGTGGGACACGGCGAACGGGTTCTCGCTGATGGGCTCGAGCAGGGATCTGACGATCGCGGTCGCCGCGGAGGGGGCGCTCATCCTGTCGCTCGCCGTCGCTGCGCTCGTGGCCGGGACGACCAGCCTGCCCGGCCTGATCGCCGGCACGGCCGGGACCGCCCCCTGGGGCTCGCCGGCGCTCGGGCTGGCCGCGGTCTGCTTCGCACTGGTCGTCGTCGCAGAGGTGGGCCGCCAGCCCGTCGACAACCCCGACACCCACCTCGAGCTGACGATGATCCACGAAGGCCCGCTGCTCGAGTACGCGGG
>CAYXXE010000246.1:0-2895 GCA_964468985.1 uncultured Gaiellales bacterium
TCATGAACGTCTTCGCCGACGACTCCGTCAGCGCGATCTTCGGCGGCGAGAACCAGCTCTTTTGAGAAGGAAACCGACGGTTTCCTTCTCGAGGGTCATCCTTCCCTTGCGCCGTGCCATCGCACCGGCTGGTTGAGCCTCTCGGCCGGCGAAGCCGGCCTCCGGCGTCCATCGCGAGGCTCTCCTCCTGATGGATACGGCTGAAATCGACCTTGCCGTCGCTGCGATTCGAGAGCGGTCGCAGCTCTTGCCTCGCGTCGGGGTCGTGCTCGGGTCCGGGCTCGGGGGGTTGGCCGACGAGCTCGCCGACCCGGTTGCGATCCCGTATGCGGAGATCCCCGGCTGGCCGGCCTCGACTGCGGTCGGGCATGCCGGGCAGCTGGTGCTCGGCACGCTCGGCGGGGTGCCGGTCGCCGTCATGCGCGGACGGGCGCACCTCTACGAAGGGCTGTCGCCGGAGCGCGTCGTCTTCGGCGTGCGCGTGCTCGGCCGCCTCGGGATCGGCTCGCTCGTCCTGACGAACGCCTGCGGCGGCATCCGCGAGGATCTCTACCCCGGCGCGCTCGTCGCGATCTCCGACCACATCAACCTGCAGGGCTCGTCGCCGCTCGTCGGGCCGAACGACGATGCGCTCGGGCCGCGCTTCCCCGATCTGAGCGCCGCCTACGACCCCGATCTCCGCGCCGCGGCGCACGCCGCCGCGAGCCGACTCGGCATCGACCTGCGGGACGGCGTCTACGCCGCCTGGCTCGGCCCGGCGTTCGAGACGCCTGCAGAGATCCGCTTCATGCGCGCGATCGGCGGCGACCTGGCGGGCATGTCCACCGTCCCCGAGGTCCTCGCCGCACGACATACAGGCATCCGCTGCCTCGCGATCTCGTGCGTCACCAACATGGCCGCCGGGATCCTCCCCGAGCCGATCGACCACGAGCAGGTTCTGGCAGTGGGCGCCGCCTCGGCCGGCAAGCTGACGTCGCTGCTCCTCGAGTTGCTGCCCGCGCTGGACCTGCTCCGCTGATCGTCGCCGTCCAGTAGGGTCCTCATGGTGCCTGTGAGCCGGTCAGCCCTCGCTCTGGCCGCCTGCGCCGCAGTCCTCGTCCTCGCGAACGGGGCCGGGGCGCGCCCGGCCGGGAACGCGAACTTCGTCGGGGCGTGGGCGGTCTCCACGGGGGTGTCGTTCACGATCACGAGCGAGACCGCGGGCGGAGCGTGCACCGGCACCGCGCCCGGGTTCACCATCACCAACTGCCAGGTGACCGGCAACCATTACGCGTTCCTCGTCGTCCAGCCGGGCTCGGCCTACAAGTCGCAGAACAACGGCACTCTGAAGGGGAACACGCTGAGCGGGGTCTTCCGCGATACGAACGGGGCCGTCATCAAGTACACGGCGAAACGCGCCGCGCCGGCCAAGCTCGGGATCGACTGGTCGATGCCGAAGCGGCTCACGAGCGCCACGCCGGCCGCGCAGAACTGGGATGTGCTGGACGGCCTGCCGCCGACCTCGGAGATCTATCCGAAGGACTGGCAGGTCGATCTGTTCCTCACGAGCGGTGGCATGCCCACGTGCCCCGCGGGCGTCACGTACGTCTGGACGGTGACCGGTGGCGGCACGACCCAGACACTGCCCGGGACCGGTTGCCGGGTGACCGCCACCGTGCCCAGGCTCGGGACGTACTCCGTGAAGGCGAAGGAGTTCAAGAGTGGGAGCCCGACAGGCGTGAAGGCCTCGAACACGAAGGTCGAGGTACAGGACTTCCTGATCGTCGGACTCGGTGACTCGAACGGGTCGGGCGAGGGCAACGCGCCGTTCTACTACAAGCGCTGCAACCGCAGTGTGGCGTCGTATCAGTTCCAGGCCGCGCTGTACGTCGAGGACCAGGACCCCCATTCGAGCGTCACCTTCATCCACGCCTCCTGCTCGGGTGCGCGGATCGATCACCTCTACACGACGCCGTACGCCGGAACCCGACCCGCGAATCCGCCGCTCGATCCACAGCTCGACCAGGTCAGCCTGTTGCTCGACCATCAGAAGCCGGCCCGGAAGGTCGACGCCGTGATCCTGTCGGTCGGCGTCAACGATCTCGCCTTCGGTGGGATCCTCGAGTTCTGCATCGTCCACGCGGCGGCTCCGGCGAGCGCGCCCTGTGAGGGGCTGCCTGCGATCGAGCAGCTCGACTCGGTCAACCGGACGATCGGCTTCTCGGCGGCGAACTCCAGCACCACCCCGACCCTGGGCGACCGGCTGACGACGCTGCAGCACCAGCTGCTCGCGCGCTACGGGCCGCTTGCGACGGCGATGAGCCGGCCCGTCGCGCCGAAAGGTGGCGGCCTGGGCGTGGCGCCGAAGGACGTGTTCATCACGCAGTACCCGGACTTCACGAACGGCGACAACGGCACACCGTGCGGGCCGACCGGCCTGGCGCGCTTCGGGACCTCGACCTGGGCCTGGCTGGGGCTGAACGCCGAGCTCCTGAACCGCACGGTCGCCGCCGCCGCGGCAAAGCACCACTGGACGCTCGCGCCGGTCAACTCGGCGGCGTTCGCCAACCGCGGCTACTGCGCGTCGAAGCCCCTGTTCGTCGGAATCGCCGGTGCGTCACTCGGGCACTTCGACGTCGCAGGGCCGTTCCATCCGGACGGTGAGGCGCATCTGATTCAAGCGGCCGAAGTCGAGCCGAAGCTCTGCGCATCGCTCGGCCTCTCCGACACGTGCGAGTAGCGCGACCTCGCTACAATCCGCCGCCGTGACCAGTCAGCGCGTCTCACTCGCCGTCAAGGCCCGCCCCGTTCTCGGGTCGGCCGAGTCTCGGCGCCTGCGCAAGCAGGGGCTGATCCCCGGTGTGCTCTACGGCCGCGAGCAGCCGCATGCGATCTCGATCGCCGAGCGCGACCTGC
>CAYXXE010000247.1:0-1473 GCA_964468985.1 uncultured Gaiellales bacterium
CCGACTCGGTCTTCTCCTCGATCGCCAGGCGCTGCTGCTTCTGCTCGAGCCAGCCCGAGTAGTTGCCCTGGTACGGGATCCCCTTGCCGCGGTCGAGCTCGAGGATCCAGCCGGCCACGTTGTCGAGGAAGTAGCGGTCGTGGGTGACGGCGACGACGGTGCCCTTGTAATCGTGCAGGAAGCGCTCGAGCCAGTACACCGACTCGGCGTCGAGGTGGTTCGTCGGCTCGTCGAGCAGCAACAGGTCGGGCGCCTGCAACAGCAGCCGGCAGAGCGCGACGCGGCGGCGCTCGCCGCCGGAGAGCGAGGCGACGTCGCGGTCGCCGTCCGGGAGGCGCAGCGCGTCCATCGCGTGGTCGAGGTGGGCCTCGAGCTGCCAGGCGTCGCGGCGGTCGACCTGGTCCTGCACCTTCGCCTGCTCGGCGAGCAGCGCGTCGAAGTCGGCGTCCGGCTCGGCGAACGCGGCCGAGATCGCGTTGAAACGGTCGAGCAGGTCGCGCAGCTCGCGCACGCCGTCCTCCACGTTCTCGCGCACGGTCTTGGCCGGGTCGAGGTCGGGCTCCTGCTCGAGGAAGCCGACGGTCGCTCCGGGCGCCAGGTCGGCCACGCCGGACGACGTCTCCTCCTTGCCGGCCATGATCCGCAGCAGGGTCGACTTGCCGGCGCCGTTCGTGCCGAGCACGCCGATCTTCGCCCCCGGCAGGAACGACAGCGAGATGTTCGAGAGCACCTGCTTGTCCGAGCCGTAGAACTTGTCGGCCCTGTACATGGTGTAGACGTAGTCGCTCATTACGAGCCGGCCACGATACCTTCATCGTTCCTTGACTCCGGCGGCGTAGCTTGCGGGCGTGAGGGTGCTTCTGCTGGTGGGCCTGGCCCTGGCCGCGACCGTGCCGGCCGCCGCCGCGCCGCCTCCGCCGTTCGACTGGTGGCCCGTGCCGTCGCCCGACGGCACGCACGTCGCGTTCACGCGGATCCACGACGGTCGGGCCGCGCGAATGCAGGTCGAGATCCTCGACCTCGCCACGAGGCGGCTCGTCGCCGCCGGTGCGAGCCAGAGCCAGCTCGACCCGACCTGGTCGCCCGACAGCAAACAGGTCGCGTACGCGGCCGGCGGGGTGCTCTGGGTCGTCCGCGCGGACGGAACGGGGAAGCACCGCTACCTCGCGCCGGTGAAGGCGTTCGCGCCTGCCTGGCGGCCGAACTCGACCCAGCTCGCCTATCTCACCACCCACGGCTCGCAGAACACCGACCTCTGGGTCGGGGGCGCGCTGTGGGCTCGGAACGTCATCGGCCGGCCGGCCTGGTCGCCCGACGGCAGCGCGGTCGCCTTCCAGCGCGACGACGGCATCTACGTCGCGACGGGGCCGGGAGCCGAGCGGCAGGTCGCGGCGATCGCGAACCCGGGGCCGCCGGCGTGGTCGCACGACGGCCGGACACTCGCCTACGGCGTCGTGAGCGTCGTCTTCACGG
>CAYXXE010000247.1:1573-2893 GCA_964468985.1 uncultured Gaiellales bacterium
GCTGCCGGCCCATAGGCCCTGGGTACAGTGTGACGATGGCCGTCACAGCCCAGCCGAAGCCCGACTCCAAGCTGGACGCCGCCAGGCTGCGCGCCGATTTCCCGATCTTCGAGCAGGTCTTCCACGGCAAGCCGCTGGCGTTCCTCGACTCGGCCGCGAGCTCGCAGAAGCCGCGGCAGATGCTCCAGGCGATGACCCACTTCTACGAGACCTCGTACGCGAACGTCCACCGCGGCGTCTACGAGCTGGCGGAGCGCGCCACCGAGGCGCTCGAGCACGCCCGCGAGCGCTGCCGGGCCTTCGTCAACGCGCCGTCCGCGAGCGAGATCATCTTCGTGCGCAACGCCACCGAGGCGATCAACCTGGTCGCCTACGCGTGGGGGCTCGCGAATCTCGGCCCGGGCGACGTCGTGCTGGTCACCGAGCTCGAGCACCATGCCAATTTCGTGCCCTGGCAGTACATCGCGCGCAAGCGCGGCGCCGACTTCCGGATGCTGCCGGTGGAGGCCGACGGGACGCTCCACCTCGACGAGCTCGACGACCTGGCGGGTGACGCGAACGTCAAGGTCGTCGCCACCGGGCATGTCTCGAACGTCCTCGGGGGCACGAACGACATTCCACGGATCGCCGCCTGGGCGCACTCCCGCGGCGCGATCCATGTCACCGACGCGGCCCAGTCGGCGCCCCACAAGCGGCTCGACGTGCAGGCGCTCGGCACCGACTTCGTCGCTGTCAGCGGCCACAAGATGTGCGGGCCGAGCGGGATCGGCTTCCTCTGGGGGAAGACGGAGCTCCTGCTCGCGATGGACCCGTTCCTGACCGGCGGGCACATGATTCGCCGCGTCCGCGAGAACGAGTCGACGTGGGGCGAGCTGCCGCACAAGTTCGAGGCGGGCACCGCTCCCATGGCCGAGGCGGTCGGGCTCGGCGCCGCCATCGACTATCTCGAGGCCGTGGGGCTCGAGGCGATCGAGCAGCACGAGCACGACCTGGTCGCCTATGCGCTCGGCAAGCTCTCGGAGATCCCCGGGATCACCACCTGGGGCCCGCCGGCCGACCGCCGCGCGGGCATCGTCAGCTTCGACGTCGAGGGCGTGCACCCGCACGACGTCGCGCAGATCCTCGACCTCGACGGCGTCGCCATCCGCGCCGGGCACCACTGCTGCCAGCCGCTGATGACGAAGCTCGGCGTCGCCGCGACCAACCGCGCGAGCTTCTATCTCTACACGGTGCCGGACGAGATCGACCGGCTCGCCGCGGGACTCCTCAAGGTGAAGGCGACCTTCGGTGTCTGAGCTCGAGCAGATGTATCGCGAGGTG
>CAYXXE010000248.1:0-2892 GCA_964468985.1 uncultured Gaiellales bacterium
ACGGCGCGACCGGCACGGCGATCGTGATCTGCGCGCTCGACAACCTCGGCAAGGGTGCCGCCGGGCAGGCCGTGCAGAATGCGAACCTCGCCCTGGGTCTCGACGAGACGGCCGGGCTGCGGCTCAGCGGGGTGCTCGTATGAGCGGCGTAGGCTGGACGGAGCCGCCCAAGAGCGAAGGGCCGGCTTCGCCGGCCCGGGAGCGGGCATGAGCGTCACCGCAGCCAAGGGCTTTGTCGCCTCGGGCGTGCACGCGAAGATCCGGCGGGAGCGGCGCGATCTGGCGCTCGTCCGCTCGGTCGGGCCGGCCACCGGCGCCGCGATGTGGACGAAGAACCGCGTGCAGGCGGCGCCGGTCGTCGTCTCGAAGCGGCATCTGGCGGCGGCCGAGCCGCGGGCGGTCGTCATCAACTCGGGCGTCGCGAACGCCGCGACCGGCGCGCAGGGCGAGCTCGACGCGATCGCCACCGCCGAGCACGCGGCCGGCCTGCTGGGTCTCGCTCCGGAGCAGATCGTCGTGCTCTCGACCGGCGTCATCGGCGCGCCGCTGCCGCTCGACCGGGTCCTCACCGGGCTCGACGCGGCAGCCCTCGCGCTCGCCGACGACGGCGGCGCCGACGCGGCCGACGCGATCCTGACCACCGACACGAAGTCGAAGCTCGCGACCGTCTCCACCGGCGGCTTCACGGTGGGCGGCATGGCGAAGGGCTCGGGGATGATCCATCCGAACCTGGCGACGATGCTCGCGATCGTCACCACCGACTACCCGCTCTCCCCCGGCGAGGCGATCGAGTTCCTGCGGCCCGCCGTCGAGGCGAGCTTCAACACGATCTCGGTGGACGGCGAGTGCTCGACCAACGACGCCGTCGTCCTGCTCGCGAACGGCGCCTCGGGCGCAGTCCGCGACGACGAGGCGTTCCAGGCGGCGCTCACCGCCGTCTGCCGTGACCTTGCCGGCCAGGTCGTCGCCGACGGCGAGGGGGCGACGCTCGTCGCCGAGATCACCGTCTCGGGCGCGGCGAGCCAGGCCGAGGCGAAGGCGATCGCGCAGCGCATCGCCACCTCGCCGCTCGTCAAGACGGCGCTGTTCGGGCGCGACGCGAACTGGGGCCGCGTGCTGAGCGCGGCCGGCAGCGCGCCCTTCAACGGCGGCTACGCCCAGCTCGACCCCGACCTCGTCTCGCTGACGTACAACGGCACGCCGGTGCTCGTCGCGGGAGCGCCGCAGAACGTCGAGCCGCCCGTCGACGGCGCCGTCTGCACGATCGAGCTCGAGCTCGGGCTCGGCGACGGCTCCGCCGGCTACCTCACGAGCGACCTCTCGTACGACTACGTGCGGATCAACGCGGAGTACCGGTCGTGACCGTCCCCGTCTCCGTGTCGAGGCTGATCGTGAAGGTGGGCGGCGCGATCGCGGGCGACTCGGCCGACCGCATCCTCGGTCTCGTCGAGGAGGGCCACCAGGTGTGCGTCGTCCACGGCGCCGGCCCGCAGATCACGCTCGAGATGCAACGGCGGTCGATCCCCGTGGAGTTCGTCGGCGGCCGGCGGCGCACCTCGGCGGCCGCGCTCGAGGTCGTCCGCGAGTCGATGGCCGAGGTCAACGCCGCGCTGTGCGCCGCGCTCGGCGACCTCGCTGTGCCGGTGTTCGGCGACCGCGCCGGGCTGCTCGCCGTGCCGGTGCCGCCCCTCGGCCTCGTCGGCGACCCGCTGCCCTGCCGGCCGGGCGCCATCCTCGACGCGCTGGCCGCCGGGCTCGTGCCGGTCGTCGCCCCGCTCGCGGTCGGCCCGCTGAACGTGAACGCCGATGATGCCGCCACGGCGCTCGCACTCGGCCTCGGCGCCCGCACCCTCGTCTTCCTCACCGACGTCCCCGGCCTGTACGTCGACGGCGACGTCGTCGACCGGATCGGAGTCGCGGAGGCGCAGCGGCTCCTCGACGCGGGCGTCTTCGACGGTGGGATCGTCCCGAAGCTGCGAGCGGCGGCGATCGCCGCCGGCCGCGGCGTCTCGGCCCACATCGGGCGGACGGCGGTCGTCCAGTGACGTCGGCGCTCGGCACCGACCTGCTGCTCCCCACCTACGCCCGGCTCGGCGTCACGTTCGTCGAGGGCGACGGCTCGTGGCTGATCGACGACGCCGGCCGCCGCTACCTCGACCTGTTCGCCGGCATCGCCGTCGTCGGGCTCGGCCACCGCCATCCCGCCCCGCTCGCGGCCGCCCACGCCCAGCTCGACCGGCTCTGGCACGTCTCGAACCTCTACTCGACCGAGCCGATGCAGCAGCTCGCGGCCGCCCTCTCCGACCGCTTCGGCGGCGCCCGCGCCTTCTTCTGCAACTCGGGCGCCGAGTCGATCGAGGCGGCGCTCAAGTGGGCGCGGAAGGCGACCGGGCGGACGGAGGTCGTCACGCTCGAGGGCTCCTTCCACGGCCGCACGATGGGCGCCCTGTCCGTCACCGGGCAGCCGTCGAAGCGCACCGCCTTCGAGCCGCTCGTGCCGGGGGCAGTGTTCGCGACGCCCGCGACGCTCGCCGCCTGTGTCTCCGAGCGGACGGCGGCGATCCTGCTGGAGCCCGTCCAGGGTGAAGGCGGCGTGCATCCGCTCGCGCCCGAGACGCTCGCCCACGCCCGCGCGCTCGCCGACGAGCACGGGGCGCTGCTGATCCTCGACGAGGTGCAGACCGGCGTCGGCCGCACCGGCACCTTCTTCGCCTGGCAGCAGCTCGGGGTGCGGCCGGACGCCGTCACGCTGGCCAAGGGGCTCGCGAACGGCCTGCCGATCGGGGCCCTGCTCGTCGCCGACGAGGCTCCGACCGCCTTCGCGCCCGGCGACCATGCCTCGACCTTCGGCGGCAACCCCGTCGCGTGCGCCGCCGCCTGCGCCGTCGTCGA
>CAYXXE010000249.1:0-2839 GCA_964468985.1 uncultured Gaiellales bacterium
GGCGCGCAGGCGATCGTCCTCGACGTGAAGGTCGGCGACGGCGCCTTCATGAAGACGCTCGACCAGGCGCGCGAGCTGGCCGAGGTGATGATCTCGCTCGGCCGGCAGGCGGGGCGCGAGGTCGTCTGCCTGCTCACCGACATGGATCAGCCGCTCGGGTGTGCGGTGGGGAACGCGCTCGAGGTGCGCGAGGCGCTCGACACGGTGCGCGGCAGCGGGCCCGACGACTTCACCGAGCTGGTGCTGGACGCGTGTGCGCGACTCGTCGCTCTCTCGGATCTCGGTCTCGAGAGTGTTGAGGCGCGAGCGCGGGTCGAGGCGGTCGTCGCCGACGGCTCGGCCGAGGCGATGTGGTGGCGCTGGATCGCCGCGCAGGGTGGCAGCACGGACGAGACGGAGCTGCCGGTGGCTCCCGTCGTGCGCGCCGTGACCGCTCCCGGCGCGGGCTACGTGCAGCGGCTCGGCGCGATCCGGATCGGCAACGCCGCGCTCCATCTCGGAGCCGGCCGGAGGACGAAGGCCGACGCCGTCGACCACGCCGTCGGCATCGTCTGCCGCGCCAAGCGGGGCGACAGAGTCGGGCCGGGGGAGACCCTCGCCGAGGTGCACGCCCGGGACGAGGCGAGCGCAGCCGAGGCCGCGGCGGACGTCCTCGCCGCCTACGAGCTGGGAGCAGAGCCGCCACCCGCCCGGCCGCTCCTCCTGGAAGTAGTCGTAGAGCCAAGAACCGGTCTCTGAGACATGTCTGAGAGGTATCAGGCACCTCTCGGAGACGTCTCTGAGATGTATCTGAGACGTGTCTGAGAGCTTTTCCACACCGGCGGCCGGCGTGGACACGGCTGGACGGGCGGCTAGATGGCTCCGCCGAGGAAGTCGAGGACGAGCTCGTCGAAGGCCGCCGGCACCTCGAGGTTCGGCACGTGGGCGGTGTCGGCGAGGGTTGCCTGCTGCGCGCCCGGGATCGCCGCGGCGATCGCGTCGGCCATCCGCTGCATGTACTCGACGTCCTCCTCGCCGACCGCGACCAGCGTCGGCACCGCGACCTCGCCGAGCCGCTCGGCGAGCTCCGCCACGAGCGGCTCGGGCTCGACCGTCTCCCAGACCGGCGCCTGCAGCTCGAGCGCGCGCCGCTGCATCCGTCGGACGGCCTCCCGCACCAGCGGGTCGACGTCGGAGGCGGAACGGCGAGGACCGTCGACCCACATGCGCAGGTTCAGCTCGGTGGCCGCGTCCAGGTCGCCGCGCCCCACCGCCTCGTCCTCCGCGGCGCCGTAGGCCGCGAGCTCGTCCGAACCGGGGACGAGGCCCGGCACGCTCGCGCCGACGAGGACGAGGGCGCGGACGAGGTCGGGGCGAGCGACGGCGATCTCCAGGGCGATCCGGCCACCGAGCGACGTGCCCACGAAGCTCGCCGCCGCCACGCCGAGCCCATCGAGCAGCTCGACCACGTCGCGTGCGTAGCAGACAGCCGGCCCGTCGAACGGCGACTCGCCGAACCCGCGCAGGTCGCAGCGGACGAGCCGGTAGCGGCCCGCGAACGACTCCCACTGCGGATCCCAGATGCGGCTGTCGGCGATCCCCGGATGGAGCAGGACGACGGGCGGCCCGGAGCCCGTGAGCTCGTGGCGCAGAAGCACAGGGCGAATCTACCCGCCGCCCCTCGCTACCGTAAGTCCGTGCCCGAGCTGCCCGAGGTGGAGACCGTCCGCCGCCAGCTGGAGCCGGTGCTCGCCGGGCGCACGATCGCCCGGGCCGAGATCGCCGATGCACGCCTGACCCGCCCGCATGACCCGCTCGAGACGGCCGTCGAGCTGACCGGCGAGCAGGTCGAGGCGGTCGCCCGGCGCGGGAAGTACCTGCTCCTCCGATTCCGCTCGGGCCGCGTGCTCGTGATCCACCTGCGCATGACGGGCTCGCTCTCGCACGCGCCGACCGGGGCCCTGCCGACGGACGCGCACCGCCGCGCCGTCCTGTCACTCGACGACGGCGTCGACGTCGCCTACCGCGACGTCCGCCGCTTCGGCACCTGGCTGCTGCTCGAGCCGGACGACGTGGACGGCTACATCGATGCCCGCGTCGGGCCCGAGCCCCTCGACGCGAGGTTCACAGCCCGGACGCTCGCCGCGGCCCTCGCCGGCCGCCGCGCCCCCGTGAAGGCGGTGCTGCTCGACCAGCGCGCGCTCGCGGGCGTCGGGAACATCTATGCCGACGAGGCCCTCTGGCGATCGCGGATCCACCCGCTCACCCCGGCCGCGAGCCTCGACGCCGCCCGGGTCCAGGCGCTCCACCGGGCCATCCGGCGCGTGCTCCTGACCGGCATCGAGCGCCAGGGCTCGACGCTCCGCGACTACCGGCTTCCCGACGGCGGCAGCGGCGCCATGCAGCGCGAGTTCAAGGTCTACGGGCTGGCGGGTGAGCCCTGCGACCGCTGCGGGACGCCGATCGACAAGCTTCGTGTCGCCGGGCGCGGCACCTGGTTCTGCCCGAGCTGCCAGCGCCGATCCGACTCGTAGACTGGCCCGAATGGCCGGGAAGACGACGAAGTCCGAGGTGATCGTCCTCCGGTCGATCCGCTACGGCGAGGCCGACCGGATCCTCCACCTCTACAGCTCCGACCGGGGCCGGATCGGCGCCATCGCGAAGGGCGTCCGCAAGACGAAGTCGCGCTTCGGCGCACGCCTCGAGCCGCTCTCGCACGCCGAGCTGATGCTCCACCACGGCTCGGGCGAGCTCCACACGATCACCGGTGTGCAACTGATCGCCTCGCATCGCGCCGTGCGCGAGGAGCCGTACCGGCTGAGCGTGGGCCTGATCGGCTCCGAGGCGATGCTGCGCCTCT
>CAYXXE010000250.1:0-2809 GCA_964468985.1 uncultured Gaiellales bacterium
TACGGCGGCGCGCTGTCGCTCGACCAGAACTTCCTCTGGCGGCCGTTCTCGCGCAGCCCCGGCCACCGTACGTCGGTCGACCGCCTCTGGCAGATCGGCGCCAGCACCTGGCCGGGGCCCGGTCTCGGTGCCGGCTCGGGCACGCTGGTCGCCCAGGAGCTCCTGAGGCCGCCCGCGCACGAGCGCGCGCTCGCGAAGCTCCGGAGCCTCAGACCGTAGAAGGCTCAGACCCTAGAACGCGAAGATGCTCTGGCCCTTGAGCTCGACCGCGTAGATGTCGGTCGCCAGCTCGAGATGGGCCTGGAGCGCGCTTGCCGCCCGGTCGCGATCGTGCGCGACGCAGGCGCGCAGCAGCTCGCGGTCGAGCTCCTCGTGACGATCCTGCAGCTCGCCGTGGGCGGAGAGCAGCACCGGCCGGTACCGCTCGCAGCTGTCCCACGCGGGCCGGATGGTGCGAATCAGCCACGACGAGGCGGCTGCCTCGTAGATCGTGAAGTGGAACGCCGTGTGCTCCCGGACGGCCCCGCGCGTATCGCCTGCCTGCCGCGCCTCGTGATAGGCGGCGAGCCGCGCGCCGGCCTCGTCGGCGTCCACGGCGGTGAACAGCTCGGCCGCCCGCCGCACCGCCAGCGACTCGAGCGCCCGCCGGATCGAGAAGAGCTCGCGCAGCTCGCCGACGTCCAGGCCCATCACCTTCGCCCCGTGGTGCGGCACGTGCTCCGCCAGGCCGAGCGCCTCCAACTGGCGCACCGCCTCCCTGATCGGCGAGATGCTCATGCCCAGCGAGCGCGCCAGATCCTCGAGCCGCAGCGGCGTGCCCGGGGTGAGCTCGCCCATGATGATCGCCTCGCGCAGCCGCTCGACGGCTGCTTCGGCCATCGTGCGATGCCGGACGGCGACCCGCCCGGACGCGGCTGGCGACGCTTCCACCTGTCAAGCCTGCGACACACTTGATCAGATGTCAAATGCGTGCGACGATCACTCGCACGTGACCTCCGAACGCTCCCGCCATCCCCGCCTCTCGGTCTCGCAGGTGACGACGCTCCGGTCGACGTTCGCCGACGACCTTCGCACCTACGCCGAGGCGGGAATCGAGGGAATCGGCATCTGGGAGTCGAAGCTCGCAGCGGGCTCGGACGCGGAGCTGCTCGCCGCGCTCGACCGGAGCGGCCTCGGCCGCGCGGTCGCCGTACCGGCGGTGCCGTCGATCCTGCCGCTGCCGCTGCTCCCGGGGCCTGCCGACCCTGCCGACCGCGTCGCCGCCTATCGCGCGTCGATCGCGCGTCTCGCCCCGTTCCGACCCGCAGCGCTCCTCTGCCTCACCGGGCCTGCGGGCGACCTGGATCCTGCCGAGGCACGGCGGATCGTCGTGGCCGCCCTGCGTGAGCTGGCGCAGCTGGCGGGCCGGTCAGGCCTTCGGCTCGCCCTCGAGCCGTTCCAGCTCGAAGGCATCGAGAGCTGGTCGATCGTCAACACGATCGCCGACGCCGTCGAGCTGATCGAGGAGGTGGGTGAGCCCGGGATCGGCCTGCAGTTCGACGTCTGGCACCTCTGGAACACACCGGGCCTGTTCGACGAGATCGAGCGCGAGTCGCACCGCTTCCTGGGCGTCCACATCAGCGACTGGCGGTCGCCGACCAGGAGCTTCGCCGACCGTGTCCTGCCGGGCGACGGTGTCGCCGGCGTCGCCGAGATCCTGCACGCGCTCGATCGCGCCGGCTGGGACGGGTACTACGACCTCGAGCTCTTCTCGGACGACGGCGCGTTCGGGAACGCGTATCCCGATTCGCTCTGGGCCGTCCCGCCGGCTGCGCTCCTGTCGCGCGCGCGGGCCGCGTTCGACGACGTCTGGAAAGCCGCGGCAGCCGCTTGACCCCCCGCCACCTCGACACGCAGGTTCACATCCCCCCGGCCGCCGCAGGTGCGGCGACACGAAAGCGAAGGAGTTGCAGATGAGAAGACTGGGTTCCCGTGCGGGGCTCACGCTGCTGGGCATCACGATCGCAGTGGTGGCTCTCGCAGCGTCGGCTGCGGCGCAGACGCGGTCGGCGCATGCGTCGCCGATCGTGATCGGCTGGGCGTACGACGGCTCGGGCTCCGGCCCGATGGCGCCGTTCGACGGGCCGGCGCTCGCCGCCGCGAAGATCCGCGTCGCACAGGTGAATGCGAAGGGCGGCGTCGGCGGCAGGCCGCTCGAGATCATCACCTGTAACACGCAGGGCGACAAGCCGGCGATCTCGAAGGCGTGCGCGCTGAAGTTGATCGGCCAGGGCGCGAATGTGATCTTCACGACGTGCGACGTCGACCTCGCCGCGCCCGTCGTGCAGGAGGCCATCAACCGCGGCATCCTCACCGTCGCGCCGTGCATCGGCACCGACCAGATGGGGCCGAAGCGATTCGGCGCGGCCGGCAAGCTGGCGTTCAGCTTCGGCAACGTCGCTCAGGACGAGGGCTCGGCGATGGCGCAGTACGCGTGGGGCCGGGGGTGGCGGAGTGCGGCACTCGCGACCGACAGCGTGATCACCTACTTCAAGAACATCACCGCCGCCTTCAAGGCTCGGTGGCTCCAGCTCGGCGGCAAGATCGTCGACGAGGAGACGTACCAGGATCCCACCTTCGGCGGGAACAACGTCCAGAACGTCGTCAGCCGCCTGGGCAACGTGAAGGCCGACGTGATCGTCACGTCGACCGCGGGCGCCTACGGCGCGCTCGGGCCGTTCATCACGGGGCTCCGGACGCTCGGCGACAATACGCCGATCCTCAACTCGTGGGCCGGCGACGGGAACTACTGGCTGCCGAAGAGCCCGCC
>CAYXXE010000251.1:0-2796 GCA_964468985.1 uncultured Gaiellales bacterium
ACACGATCAGCCCCGGCATCATCTTCACTCCGCTCGCGAGGGACGAGCTGACCGGCCCGCGCGGCGAGGGATACCGACGCATGATCGAACTCTGCCCTGCCGGGCGCGGCGGTACTCCGGACGAAGTCGGGACTGTCGGCGCGCTTCTCATGGGATCCGACGGCGCGTTCATCACCGGGAGCGACATCCTCATCGACGGCGGAGTCACCGCTTCCTACTTCTACGGCGAACTCGCCCCAAGCGAACCGACACGACCCACCGACACCTAGCTCGCATCAAAGGCTCGGGGTGTACATCCGCCGCGCCCGGTACATCGCGCAGGAAGCCAATCTGCCCGCAGGCCGATAGCGCCTGATCGACGCCACCGCCGTTCGCCGCCCCCTTCGGAGAACGGGAGGTCGAAATCGGCCGCGCGCCTCTCGACGCGCCCGGGGTCGAAGTCATAGACTCCGGGCCGTGACCGACGTGGCGATCCCGCTCCCCGAAGCGGCGGCACCCGCGAAGCCGGGTGTGATCGTGCCGGTGCGCGGGCTGCCGATCGTCGGCGCGGTACTGATCGGCGTCGTCTGGGCGATCGCGGCGAACTCGGCGTGGGGGCTCACCTTCTGCCACGTCGTCGGCGGCGGGCTGTGGACTGCGATCGACCTGTTCGTCGGGTTCATCGTCGGGCCGATCATCGGCAGCATGTCGATCCCGGCGCGCGTCGAGTTCTCGAAGCGCTTCATGCCGAAGATGCTGCTGATCATGCCGACGGTCGTCACGATGACGCTCGCGGCGGGCTTCCAGCTGGCGCGTGTCAACGGGTACCTCGACACGTCCAACCCCAGGCACGGCTGGGTGGTCGCCTCGTTCTGCGTCGTCGGGGTGATGGCCGTGATCGCGCTCGCGTATCTCGAGCCGGCGAACGTGGCGGTGCTGTTCGAGCTGCGCAAGCCGCAGCCGGACGGCCGCGTGATCGAGAAGCTGATGCGCCGGTTCATCTACACGGCCGGGATCACGGGCGTGATGCAGGTCGCGACGCTGATCATCATGACGAGGCTCGCCAGTTGAGCGCGCACGCCCATCCGGAGGGCGGGCCGCCGTCGCTGCTCGACCGGCGCCTGCCGCCCGTGACCGAGATCGGGGCCGCGTCGATGATCTCGATCGTCGCCGGGGTCATCTACCTGGCGGCGTATCTGCCGAAGCACGCGCCGATCGGCGTCGCGATCGCGCTGCTCGTCCTCGCAGCGGGGCTGCAGCTGACGAACGCCGTCCTGCTCTCGCGCCTCGACGACTTCGCCTGGGACCGCTTCTTCCAGGTCGGCCGCTGGGCGCTGCTCGCCTACGCGATCATCGCCGGAATGATCGAGTACGCCTTCGTCTACGACAAGACGCGCGGCACGCAGCTCGTCGTAATGACGCTGATGCTTGCGCTGTTCATGCTGAACGTGCCCGTGCTGATCGCGTTCACCGCGGCCCGCTTCCAGCGGACCCGCTGACCGAAAGCCCGCTCAGCGGGCGGCTGCGCGCAGTGCCGCCCGGACGCCCTCGGCGTCCAGGTCGGTCGCGTACACGGGCGTGCCTGGCTGCTGGCGCCACGACTCGTCGATCGTGCCGGCGTCGACCGGGTCGAAGCCCAGCTGGTCGACGAGCCCCAGCACGACGCGCTTGGCCTCCGGGTCGTCGCCCGCCACCGGCAGCGCGATCCGGCCGGGCGTGCCCGCCGGCTTGCCGTGTTCGAGCAGATGCAGCGCGCGGATGTTGTTGAAGGCTTTGACCACCGGCCGACCGAGGACGTCGCTCACCCAGCGGCTCTCGGTGACGCCGCTCTCGATCGCCTCGATCCGCCCGTCGCGGGCCGGGTAGTAGTTGCCCGTGTCGACGATCGTGGCGCCGGGTGCCGCGGCGTCGAGGACGCCCGCCGGAAGCGAGGGGACCGCATGCTCGGGGATCGTCACGATCACCAGCTCGGCCCCGGCAGCGGCCTGCTCGAGCGGAACGGCCGTCGCGCCCGTCTCGGCCGCGAGCTCGGCCAGCGTCTCCGGCCCGCGCGAGTTCGCGACGGCCACCTCGTGGCCCAACGCCTGGAACCGGCGTGTCAGGGTGCCGCCGATGTTGCCCGCACCGATGATCCCGATCTTCACGACAGGGAGAACGTCCGGCAGGGCACGGCGCATTCCCGAACGGCGTCTACGATCCGCCGGACGTGCCGTCGAGCCCGAAGACCCAGGCGGGAAGCCCGCTGCGCGAGGAGCAGCGGGAGTCGATCTGGGAGGCCGCCCCCGCCGTCGTGTTCGTGATCGGGGGCCAGCTGCTGCTGACGCTGGTGAGCTGGGAGCGCGGCTGGCGGCTCTGGCACTTCGGCTGGTGGATCTGGCTCGTCCCGACCGGCCCCGAACTGGCGCTGCTCGCCCCGCTCGTGTTGCACCGCCCGCGTCAGGCGCTCGAACAGCTCGGACTGCGGCGGGCCTTCGTGCTGCTCCTGATCGGGTTCATCACGGTTGCCAACGCCTTCCTCGTCCTCTCGCTCGTGATCGCCCTCGTGAACGGCGACGAGCGCAGCGGCGGTCAGCTCCTGCTCAAGGCCCTGACCGTGTGGGGCACCAACGTGATCGCGTTCGGGCTCTGGTACTGGGCCTTCGACCGGGGCGGGCCGGTACGCCGCCGTCAGCCGGCCCCCGGGCCGCGCGACTTCCAGTTCCCGCAGGACGAGAACCCGAAGCTCGCAGCCCCGGGCTGGCATCCCGAGCTGCTCGACTACATCTACGTCTCGTTCACGAACTCGATCGCGTTCAGCCCGACCGACGCGATGCCGCT
>CAYXXE010000252.1:0-2788 GCA_964468985.1 uncultured Gaiellales bacterium
CGATCATGTAGACGAGGATCACCCAGACGAGCTGGAGCAGCGTCGTGTGCAGGCTGCGCTCCAGGTCGGGCAGCGCGATGATCAGCGTCCCCGAGTTGATCGTCGCGAGCAGCATCCCCAGGCTCGTGCAGGAGAGCACCCACCACTTGTAGTGGGGCGAATGGCGGCGTGTCCCGAGGAAACTCATGCTTACGTCAACGTCAAGTTACCAAGCGAGTGGTGGCTCGCGCCGACCATCTACAGTGGCGGGCGCATGGAAGCGGGAGCTCACCTCGCTGCCCGCCTCCGCGACGTCAGCCTGTCGCCGGAGGCCTACCGCCGACTCGCGATCGCCGCGGCCGCGATCCTCGTCGCCGTCGTCGGCACGGGCGCCACGGTGCGCCTGACGGGCTCGGGGCTCGGCTGCGAGCACTGGCCCGGCTGTACCGGCACGGTGAGCCTGCCGGAGAAGGGCTACCACTCGTTCATCGAGTTCGGCAACCGGATCTTCGCCTTCTTCACGGTGCTGCTGACCCTCGGCGCCTGGCTCGGCACCTACCCCGCGGGCATCACCGGGCGGATCCGCCGTCTCGCGCTGGCGACGTTCGTCGCGACGTTCCTGCAGGCGCCGCTCGGGGCGATCACGGTTCACTACCACCTGAACCCGTACCTCGTCCTCTCGCACTTCCTGCTCTCGCTCCTGGCGCTGACGTTCGGGGTCGTCGTCGCGATGGAGGCCACCGTGCTCGTGCGCGGGCGCGCCGACGCCGCGCCGGCCGCGGTGCGCGCCGGAGCGATCGTGGCGGCGCTGGCCTGCGCGGTGCTGGTCGTCTCGGGGACGCTCGCCACGGCCGCCGGCCCGCACTCGGGCAGCGTGCTCGTGCGACGGCTCTGGTCGTTCCAGCCGGCGGTCTACTGGCACGTGCGCGCCACCGCCGTCTTCGGCATCACCTTCGCGTTGCTGCTCGCCTGGCTCGTCCGCTCGGGGAGCCGCCAGGTTCGCCTCGCGTTCGTCGTGCTCGGCGTCCTCGCCGTGCAGATGGTGATCGGCGAGGTGCAGTACCGGACGAAGCTGCCGTGGTGGCTCGTGCTCGTCCACGTGACCAACGCCGCGGTCCTGTGGGCGGCGATGACGGCCTTCGTCACCGCGCTCTGGCGACCCGCCAGGCCCGTACACTGAGTCGATGAGAAGGCAGCGCCGCTGACGGACGAGCTCCGCATCTCGAGCCGCCCGCAACTCGAGCGGCCGGTGCTGATCGCCGCCCTGCGCGGGTGGAACGACGGCGGCCAGGGCGCATCGCTCGCGGGCGCCTACCTCGCACGAGCGTGGGCCGGAGCACGGTTCGCCGACATCGACCCGGAAGGGTTCTTCGACTTCCAGGCGACGCGCCCGACGGTCTCGCTCGTCGACGGGTTCACACGGCAGATCGACTGGCCCGAGAACGCGTTCTTCCACGCTCCGCTGCCGGGCGCCGGCCGCGACTGCATCCTGCTGCTCGGGGTCGAGCCGAACCTGCGCTGGCGGACGTTCGCCGGGCTCGTCACCGGCCTCGCCGGCGAGTTCGGGGTCGAGCTCGTGATCACGCTCGGCTCGCTGCTCGCCGACGTCCCGCACACCCGGCCGTCGCCGATCACGGGCAGCGCCACCGACCCGGAGCTGATCGACCGCCTTGGCCTCACGGCGTCACGCTACGAGGGCCCGACAGGGATGGTCGGCGTGCTCCACGACTCGTGCAGCCGGGCCGGCATCGCCTCCGCGAGCCTCTGGGCGGCGGTGCCGCACTACGTCTCTCTGACGCCGTCGCCGCGCGCAGCCAAGGCGCTCGTCGACCGGCTGGCGGAGTTGCTCGAGGCCGACATCGACACCGCCGAGCTCGACGAGGCCGCCGAGGCGTACTCGCGGCAGGTGAGCCAGGCCGTCGCCACCGACACCGAGACCGCCAGCTACGTCGAGGAGCTCGAGCGGCGTACCGACGACGCGGTCGACGACGACGACGTGCCGTCGGGCGAGTCGATCGCGGCCGAGCTCAGCAAGTACCTGCTCGAGCGCGAGAACGGCGAGGACGGCGGCACCGACGCCGCCCAGGACGGTTGACCCGGGTCACCCGAACGTGAACGAGTAGGCCCGAACGCCCGGCGTGAAGCGGAGCTCGAGCGTCGCGTCGGCCACGGTGTGCGAGGCGCGCACCGTGTAGAGGCGGTAGGCGTCGACGGTCAGTGCCCGGGTCGGCTTCCCGTCGACGAGTGCACGCACCAGCCCGTGGCCGCCGAGCACGATGTAGACGTTCTCGGCATGGAAGTGGAGGCGGAGGCTCGCCCCGGCGAGCGCCTCGATGTGGTCGGCGTCGACCTGCCAGCGGCCGCCGTAGGCGAGCAGGTTCTGGGCGAGCGGCTTGACGGGGTAGGTGTAGTCGGCCGCCTTGTCCGGGACGAGCCGGGAGCCGACGTAGTCGGCGATCCGCGTGTAGCCGAGGTAGGTCTCCGGCGTGAGGAGCTCGGTGGGTGTCGCGTCGGCGACCTGGCGTGCGTCCGGCCCGGAGGCGCCGAGGAGCCGCCGGATCAGCTGCTCGGTCCCCGCGTAGTCGCCCTCGCCGAAGTTCGTGTGCCGGACGTGTCCGGTCTTGTCGATCAGGTACTCGGCCGGCCAGTACTCGTTGGCGTAGTTGTCCCAGGTGCGATAGCGGTTGTCCTGCACCACGGGGTAGGGGATGCCGAGGCGCTTGACCGCGGCGCGGACGTTGGAGGTCACGTGCTCGAACGCGAACTCCGGCGTGTGGACGCCGATGATCACGAGCCCGTCCTTGTGGTA
>CAYXXE010000253.1:0-2758 GCA_964468985.1 uncultured Gaiellales bacterium
CCAGCCCTTGATGACCGTGTAGTAGAAGCCGTACTCGCCGCCGTCGTTCTTGTTGGCGAGCCGCAGCATCGCGAACTTGACGTCGGCCGACGTGACCTGGCGTGACACCGGCGGCCCGAACTTGACGCCCTGGCGGATGTGGTACGTGTAGGTCTTGCCGCCGTTCGTCGGGGTCGGGACGCTGGTCGCGAGATCGGCGATCGGCTGGTTGCCCGCCGCGCCCGGCTGGTGCGTGTAGCCGACCAGGGTGCGGATCAGCAGGTTCGTGTAGATGCCCCAGGCGCTGCCGAGGTACTCACCGGTGGGGTCGAAGTTGTCGGTGAAGCCGAACGACGACTCCCAGCCGACGCGGTAGGTGCCACCCGCCTTGAGGGTGCTGCTGTGCTTGTTCGAGGCGGTTCCGACCGATGCTGCGACGGCGGTTGCGATTGCCGCCACAGCGACGACGATCGCCGCCTTGGCGAAATGTCTACTCATGTGGGACTCGTTCCCTCCTTCTCCCGCGGGGGCGGGGTATGGGTCGTGCGAATGACGTGCTGACTCGTCGAGCCTCTCATGTTCAGCGATCGGAACGCACGTCGAAGGCGTCCCGCAGACCGTCGCCGAGCAGGTTGAAGGCGAGCGTCGTGATGATCAGGAAGCCGCCGGGGAACACCATCAGCCACCAGGCGACGTCGTAGAGCTGCGACGCGTCGGTCAGGATCGCGCCCCAGGACGCCTCGCTCGACGGAACCCCGAGGCCGAGGTACGAGAGGGCGGCCTCGAAGAGGATGTTCGTCGGGATCAGCAGGGTGGTGTAGACGATGAGCGGCCCGACGAGGTTGGGCAGGATCTCGGTGGCGAGGATCCGGATGTTGCCCGCACCGAGCGCGCGCGCGGACTCGACGAACTCCTTCTCGCGCAGCGACAGCGTGTAGCCGCGCACGATTCGCGCGATGTACGACCACGAGAAGAACGAGATCACGAGGATGACGACCGGGATGCCGGGCTGGATCAACCCCCACAGGCAGCCGTTCTTCGAGATGCCGCACGTGGCGACGACGCCGATCGCGAGGAGGAGCTGGGGCATCGCGAGCACGACGTCCGAGACACGCGAGAGCAGCGAGTCGACCCAGCCGCCGTAGAAGCCGGCGACCAGTCCGACGACGAGCCCGACCGTCAGCGCGATCACGGAAGCGACCACGCCGACGAGCAGCGACGTCCGGGCGCCGTACATCGTGCGCACGAAGAGATCGCGTCCGGCGGCGTCGGCCCCGAACCAGAAGGAGCTGTTCGGCCCCTTCGGGACGCCGTACTCGTCGGTCATGCTCGGGTACGGCGTGTTCTGGGGATGTCCCGTGATGTGGGCGGCGAGTGGCCCGCCGAAGATGGCGATCAGGATCAGCAGGAAGATCACGACACCGCCGCCGATCGCCACCTTGTCCTGCCGGAAGCGCTCCCAGAAGAGCCGAGAGGGGCTCTTCCGCGCGATGCTGATCTGCCCGGCCGACACGACTCCGTCGGTCGCTGCGATGAGCTCGGGCGCGTTCGACATAGAGGCGCCGCCAAGCCTATAGCTCCGGTTCCCGCCGTGATACCCGAGGGACGCGATACTGAGAGACGTGCATCACGCTCTCCTCTTCGCCACCGTCGTGCTTTCTCGAGGCCGCCGGTGACGCTCCGGCCGGACGGCCCCTTCGAGGGGGCGATCGTGCGGGTCGAGCCGCTCGAGGAGCGGCACCGCGAGGGCCTGCGCGAGGCGGCCGAGCGCGAGCCGTCGATCCACCGCTTCACCAACATGTACTCGCTCGGGTTCGACCGCTGGTTCGACCTCGCCGTCACGTCCGAGTCCGAGATCCCGTTCGCCGTGGTCGTCGACGGTCGTCCGGTCGGCTCGACGCGCTACCTGAACGTCGAACCGACTCACCGGCGGGCGGAGATCGGCTGGACCTGGCTCGACCGGCGCCAGTGGGGAACGGGCGCCAACCTCGAGACGAAGTACCTGCTGCTTCAGAACGCGTTCGAGCAGGCCGGCCTGATGCGGGTCGAGTTCAAGACCGACGCCCGGAACCTCCGCGTCCGGGGCGCCCTGCTCGGGATCGGCGCCCGCTTCGAGGGGATCTTCCGAAAGCACATGATCCTGCCGGATTCGATCCGCGATTCGGCGTGGTACGCCATCGTCGACGACGACTGGCCCGGCGTGAAGCAGCAGCTCCGGGCGAAGATCGACCGGCACCTGGCCTGACCGATCGTCCCGCCGCCGGCGCTCGTATCCCTCGAAAGGGAGGGAAGGTTTCCTAAAGCGGCTGTCCGTGCGCGCCGATAGGTCGGGTGTGGACGCAGCAGAGCGCAATGCAATCCTGTCCCGGTATCAGGAGCACAGCCGTCGATTCGAGTCGGTTGCTGCTCGGCGCGGGGCGACGGGCGCCGTCGCTGCTGTCATCCCCTTCACGCCTCCGATGCCCGAGATCGCGCAGGAGCCGACTGCACGCGAGATCGAAGTGCTGCAGTTGATCTCGGACGGGCTGGTCAATCGCGAGATCGGCGTGCGGCTCTTCCTCAGCGAGGAGACCGTCAAGAGCCACGTCCGCCACCTTTTGGCCAAGCTTCAGGCAAGAAGCAGAGCCCACGCCGTAGCTGTTGGCTTCCGGCGTGGGCTCATTGACTAGCTTCGCGAGTTCGCGGACTTCAGGAGCAGGTTTTCCACCATTTGTGGACAATCACCAAATCAGGTGATGCCCGACCTGCGAGAAGCCGTTACGACGCGAGTACTACCAGG
>CAYXXE010000254.1:0-2750 GCA_964468985.1 uncultured Gaiellales bacterium
TCGGCCTCGGGGCGCAGGCCCTGCCAGGCCGTGAACAGCTCCTGGTCGAGCAGCGGCAGCAGCAGGTGGTCGGGCGTGACCTCCGGGTTGCCGCGCCGGCGCGCCAGCTCCTGGGCAGCCGCGACCGCCTCCTGGCTCTTGATCGTCAGCTTGTTGAAATCCATCAGCGCTCCCTCCGCACCGGCGTCTGCGGCGGCCGGTAGACGACAAGGTCGCGGCGGTAGGAGCGGTGCACCTCGTCGAGCGCCTGGCGCATCTCGAGCTCCATCCGGTCGATCCGCCGACGGAGGCGCTGCACCTCGTCCTCGAGATGCAGGACGCGCTCGGCACCGGCGAGGTTGAGCCCGAGCTCGGTGGTGAGCCGCTGAATCAGGCGCACACGCTCGACGTCGGCGTCGGAGTAGAGCCGCGTGTTGCCGGCCGTGCGCTGCGGGCGCACGAGCCCCTTCTGCTCGTAGATCCGCAGGGTCTGCGGATGCATGCCGACGAGCTCGGCGGCGACGGAGATCATGTACCGCGGGGCGTCGCTCATCACACGGTCTTCCCGAGCTCTTCGAGCAGCTCGCGCTGCTTCTTCGTCACGCGCTTCGGCACCGTGATCCTGAGCCGCGCCAGCACGTCGCCGCGGCCCGACCCGTTCAGATGCGGCGCGCCGCGCCCCTTGATGCGCAGCAGCTTCCCGTCCTCCGAGCCGGCGGGAACCTTCAACGAGACCGGGCCCTCCGGCGTCGGCACCTCGACGTTGCCGCCGAGCGCCACGGTCGAGTAAGCGACCGGCACCTGGACGATCAGGTCGTCGCCCCGCCGCTCGTAGAGCTTCGACTCGTCGACGCGGGTGACGACGTAGAGGTCGCCGGCGGAGGCGCCGCCGAACCCCGCCTCGCCCTTGCCCTTCAGCTTGATCCGGGTTCCGTCCTTGACCCCGGCCGGGATCTTCACGGTGAACCGCTTGGTGCGCCGCTCGCGACCGGAGCCGTGGCAGGTCGGGCAGGGCGTCTCGACGATCGAGCCCATCCCGCGGCAGCGCGGGCACGGCTGCTGGAGCGCGAAGAGCCCCTGCGAGGTGGCGACGACCCCCGAGCCGTGGCACTGCGGGCACTGCGTCGGCGCCGTGCCGGGTGCGGCCCCGGTGCCGTGGCACGTGTGACAGGCGAGGTCGAGTTGCACGGGCACGGTCGCCGACAGGCCCTCGAGCGCCGCCTCGAACGAGACGCGAACCTCCACCTCGACGTCGGAGCCGCGACGGCCGCGCTGCGGCGCCTCGCCACCGCGCCCTCGGTTCCCGAAGAGGCCGCCGAAGATGCCGCCCAGGTCGAAGTCGCCGAGATCGAAGTTCTGGGCGCCCTGCGCGTAGCCCGTGCCGGCTGCGGCCGTCCCGACCGTGTCGTAGCGCTTGCGCTTCTCCGGGTCGGAGAGGATGTCGTAGGCGGCCTGCACCTCCTTGAAGCGAGCCTCGGCCGCCTCGTCGCCGGGATTGCGGTCGGGGTGGACCTCGCGCACGAGCTTCCGATAGGCCTTCTTGACGTCGGCCGCGGAAGCATCCTTCGCGACGCCGAGCACCTCGTAGAGGGTCTTCGCCATGCGGCCGCTAGCCGTCCGCCCCGCCGTCGCCGGCCGAGACGATCACCCTGGCCGGGCGGAGCACGCGATCGCCGAGCGAGTAGCCCTTCTGGACGACCTGGAGCACCGTCCCCTCGGCTTCCTCGGACGGCTGCGACAGGAGCGCCTCCTGCGTGTGCGGGTCGAACAGCCCGTCGACGGCGACCTCGACGAGGCCCTCCCGCTGCAGGGCGGCGGCGAGTGCGCGATGCACGAGGCGGACCCCGTCCTCGAGGGCCGCCTCCTCGTGCTGCGTCGCCGCCTCGAGCGCCCGCTCGAGGTCGTCGAGCACGGGCACCAGCTCCTTCACCAGCCGCTCGGTCGCGCGCGCGACCAGATCGCTCTGGTCGCGCGCGGCCCGCTTGCGGTAGTTGTCGAAGTCGGCCTTGAGGCGCTGGAGCGCATCGAGATACTCGTCGCGCTCGCGCGTGACCGCTGCCAGCTCGTCGACGGGCAGCTCCTCGACCGTCTCCACGGTCTCGACCTGCTCGTCGGTCACTCGTCGACGACCTCGTACTCGGCGTCCTCGACCACCTCGTGGTCGGCGTCCGGGCCGGACGCGCCGTTCGTGCCGGCGCCGCCGGCCGCGGCCTGCGCCGAGGCGTTCGCGTAGATCGCCTGTGCAGCCTCCGTCCACGCCGACTGGAGAGCGTCGCTCTTCGCCTTCAGCTCGTCGGCGTCGCCGGTCTCGAGCACGGCCTTCAGCTCCATGATCCGGCCCTCGACGGTGGATGCCAGACCCGGATCGAGCGTCTCGCGGTTCTCGGCGAGCGCCTTCTCGGTCTGGTAGGCGAGCGCCTCCGCGGTGTTCCTGGCCTGGGCCAGCTCGAAGAGGCGATGAGCCTCGCCGGCGTGAGCCTCGGCCTCGCGGATCATCCGGTCGATCTCGTCCTGCTTCAGGCCGGAGCCGCCGGTGATCTCGATCTTCTGCTCGTTGCCGGTGCCGAGATCCTTCGCCGAGACGTTGATGATCCCGTTCGCGTCGATGTCGAACGCGACCTCGATCTGCGGCACGCCGCGCGGAGCCGGCGGGATGCCGACGAGGTCGAACTTGCCGAGCGTCTTGTTGTAGGCGGCCATCTCCGACTCGCCCTGGAGCACGTGCACCTGCACGGACGGCTGGTTGTCGTCGGCGGTCGAGAAGACCTCCG
>CAYXXE010000255.1:0-2732 GCA_964468985.1 uncultured Gaiellales bacterium
CTGAGCCGACCGTCGAGGTCGTATCCGTTTACCGGGTCTTGGGCGGCGTAGTCGTAGTTGTACTCGGCGGGAAGCGGACGCCCAGTGGGAGTGCACTGTCAAGTGCGAGCCGCAGACCGCTCGCGAATAATGCAACGGTCATCGCCTTCGCTTGCAGTGCTCGAGCCGAAACGATGTCTGGTTTCGCGGCGTGACCTACGCCTGCCAGATCGAACGTAAGCGCGGCACCGGCCCGTCCTCGTTTCTGTAGAAGGAACGGATGTCCGCGAAGAAGCCCAGGCGACGAAGCCGGTCCTGCCGTGCGCGGGCGCATCCGGCCGCGCACGGCAGCGACTTGACCGCCTAGGTCGCGAGCAGTTCAGGTCGGTTCCCACCGATTGGGCTCGGCCACGTGCGGCGCCACCTCATCCGACACGACGACGCGAAGCCGTCCATCCCGAAAAGATGCCGCGGGACCTGAACGACGGCCCGCTCGACTCTCCACCTCGACGTGGTCGGCTGTTCGCCGAGGCTGACGTGCGATTCTGGGATGACGACTCGAGTTGTGCCGGCCCGGCTCCGCGGCTTAGGATGCGCGGAGATGTCCGCTCCCGTCGAGCTGCTCCAGCAGGTGCCGCTGTTCCAGGGGCTGTCCGAGCGGGATCTGAAGACCCTTGCCGCGTCGTTCACGGCGCGCCCGTTCAGCGCCGGACAGGAGCTCGCCTCCGAGGGGAAGGGCGGGGCGGGTTTCTTCGTGATCGAGTCGGGCCAGGCGGTCGTGACGGTCGACGGCCAGGAGCGCCGGCGGCTCGGGCCGGGTGAGTACTTCGGCGAGATCGCGCTGATCGACGGCGGGAAGCGGACCGCGACGATCACCGCTGCGAGCGACGGCGTGAGCTACGGGCTGACCGCCTGGCAGTTCCGCCCCCTGGTGGAGGCGAACGCGTCGATCGCCTGGCCGCTGCTGGAAGCGGTGGCGCGGCGGACGCGTGAGGTCGAGGCTGCACAGAGGGACGCTGCTCGGCAGGGGGCGGCGGGCTGATGTTGCGCAAGAGCGCCAAGGTGCAGCTGCTCGAGCGGGTGCCGCTCTTCTCGCGGTGTACGAAGCGGGAGCTGAACGCGCTCGCCCTCCAGGCCGACCAGCTCGGCGTGCCGGCGAAGCGTGAGCTGACGAAGCAGGGCGAGGTCGGCCGCGAGTTCATCGTGCTCGTGTCGGGCGCCGCCGAGGTGCGGAAGAACGGCCGCCTGATCAACCGGCTCGGCCCGGGTGACTTCCTCGGCGAGATCGCTCTGCTCTCCGGCTCGCCGCGCACCGCGACGGTGCTGACGACGGAGCCGAGCGAGATCCTCGTCCTCACGAGCCGCGACTTCGATCGCGTCGTCAAGGAGATCCCGCAGCTGCGGGCGAGCCTGCTCGCGGCGCTGTCCGAGCGGCTCGAGGCGACCTCGCTCTAGTCGGGCCGGCCGAGGGTCGCGGCCGGGCGTTACGCTCCGGCCATCGCGATGACCTGCCCGGCCTGTGGCATCGAGCACGAGTCGGCCGCCAGGCTCTGCCGCCGGCGCGGCCGCGTCGACGCCTCGCAGGCGCTCCGTCGGCTCACGCCGGCTGGGCCACACCGCTTCGGCGCGATCGTTGCAGGCTGCCTCGCGGCTCTGGCGCTCGCCGGGTGCGGGTCGCACGGTCGCGCCAGGGTCGTCGCGACCACCCCGTCCGCCCGCGACGCGTCCGGGACCGTCTGGCTCTGCCGTCCCGGCGCAGCGGACGATCCGTGTCTCGCCGACCTGACCGCCACCGTCGTCGAGCGCAACGGCACGTCACACGTCGAGCACACCTCGCAGGCGAAGAGCCCGCCGGTCGACTGCTTCTACGTGTACCCCACGATCAGCGGCCAGCAGACGATCAACGCCAACCGCGACATCGATCTGCGGCTGCAGGAGGTGGCGATCGCGCAGGCCTCGCGGTTCTCGCAGGTCTGCCGGGTGTACGCCCCGGTCTACCGCCAGATCACGTTGAGCGCGCTCGACCACCCGAAACGGATCACCCTCGCCGACGCCCTGCTCGCGTACGCCGACGTGCGCGCCGCCTTCGACGACTACCTGAAGAACTACAACCACGGCCGTGGCATCGTTTTCATCGGCCACTCGCAGGGAGCCGTCATCCTCACGCGGCTCCTGCAACGCGAGGTCGACGGCGATCCCGCGGTGCGCCGCCGGCTCGTCTCGGCGCTGCTGCTCGGCGGGAACGTCACCGTCCGAACGGGCCAGGCGGCGGGCGGCGACTTCGCGCACATCCCGGCCTGCGCGTCGACCAGGCAGACCGGCTGCGTGGTCGCCTACTCGAGCTTCGCGTCGAAGCCGCTCCCGAACAGCCAGTTCGGCCGCACCAGCTCGGACGCCGGCGTCGGCATTCTCGCCCCGCGCGACCGGTCGCCGAATCTCCGCATCCTCTGCGTCAATCCCGCCGCGCCGGCGGGCGGCAGCGCGCCGCTCACCCCGTACCTCCCGTCGCTCGTCCTCACCGTGATCCAGGCTCCCGGTGCGTCGCTCAAGACGCCGTGGATGGCGTTTCCCGGCGAGTACACCGCACGGTGCGAGACGTCGGGCGATGCAACGTGGCTGCAGGTGACCCGCGCCGGCGGGGCGGCCGACCACCGCCCGGTGCTGACGCGGCTGCAGGACCCGGTCATCGGCCTGCACGTCCTCGATGTGAATCTCGCGCTCGCCAACCTCGTGCAGCTCGCCGGTGCCGAGGC
>CAYXXE010000256.1:0-2730 GCA_964468985.1 uncultured Gaiellales bacterium
GCGAGATCCAGGCGCCGGACAACACGCCGATCGAGGGCGCGATCCAGACCGACGCGGCGATCAACCACGGCAACTCGGGCGGGCCGCTCTTCAACCTCGACGGCAAGGTGATCGGCGTCACGGCGCAGATCGAGAGCGACTCCGGCGCGAGCGACGGGGTCGGCTTCGCGATCCCGTCGAACCTCGTCAAGTCGATCGCCGACCAGCTGATCGCCACCGGCAAGGTGCAGCACGCGCTGCTCGGCGTCAGCCCGCAGAACGCGTCGAACGGCGTGAAGGTCGTGAGCGTCCAGTCGGGCGGCGGCGCCGACAAGGCGGGGCTCCAGGCAGGCGACGTGATCACCACGCTCGACGGCATCGCGGTGCCGAACCAGGAGAAGCTGCGCGCCCTGATCGCGGCGCACAAGCCGGGCGACACCATCACGGTCACCTACCTCCGCGGCGGCGCGAGCCACACCGCCACCGTGACGCTCGGCGCCCGCTGAGCCGGCCCGAGGCCTGAGCCGGGCAGACCCCGGCAATCGCGAGGAGGCGACGGCGCAGGCCGCCGCCTCCTCGCTGTCGTGACCGGCGAGGTCAGGCGTCGGCTTCGCGCTCGACCGGCCGGCGGCCGAGCGAGCGCCAGCTCGCGACGCCCGCGCCGAACAGGAGCACCTCGACGAGCGTGATCGCCAACCGGTTGAGCACGACGGCGCCGAGCGCCGCCCCACTGCTCGTGACCGCCAGGAGCATCCCGTACATGGACGCCTCGCGGGCGCCGAGGCCGGACGGGACGAACACCGCGAGCACGGCGACGATCGCGCCGACCGCGGAGGTGCCGCCGAGGAACGCGATCGTCGCGACTCCGGGATCGCCGCCGACCGAGCGCAGCAGGAAGTAGAGCCCGGCGCCCCCCACGATCCAGGTGCCGCAGTAGAAGACGAGCAGCGCGAGCATGGTCGAGAACGGGAGCGGCACGATCTCGGAGGCGCCGAACGGCTTCAGCAAGCGGTGCGCGACCCACCGGAAGATGCGCGGGTGCATGAGGAGCGAAAGGGCGAGCGCGAAGGCGATCAGCGGCGCGAGCGGCGCCGAGACGCCGCGCACCCACGCCAGGCTGACGACCAGCACGATCACCCCGGAGATCGCCGAGAGCGCCGCCTCGAGGAAGATCGAGGCGAGGACGGTCGGGGTGTCGGTGACGCCCGCGGTGCGGCGGAGCGCGACCGTCCGGGCCGCCGGCGTCCACACCCCGCCGGGCACGTACTTCGCGAGCATCGACACCATCTCGGCCTGCAGCGCCACCCGGTAGCCGATCCTGATGCCCCACGCGTCGAGCATCCGGATCCAGCCCAGGATGAACACGAGGTAGTAGGCGGCGATCGCCGCGAACGCCAGCCCGAGCTCGGGCAGGTCGGCGTTCTCGATCCGCGACGAGGCCTTGCCCCACTCGTCGGCGACCGCGAAGCCGCAGAACCCGAGCGTGGCCGCGACCGCGGCGATCTGCAGCGCGCGGACGAGTCGCCGCCGCCGCTGGATCGCCCGTGCCACCGTCATCGCCTGCTCGACGAGCCGCATCGAGCGCACCTTAGTTGAGAGCCTCTCACGGCCCGTTGTGGGGTTCCCGCTGCGATGTGGTGTCGAAGTGGCTGCACAGGGTGGGAATCCGCTGCCGCGCGAGGTACATCGAAGACGTGATCGAGAACGCGAGCACCGCCCGGTGCGACCTGCACGTCCATTCGATCCACTCCACCGACAGCGGCAACTACGCACTCCGCCGCGCCCGGCTCGGCGAGTCGTACACCGAGCCCGAGCGGGTCTACGACACCTGCCTGCGGCGCGGGATGACGCTCGTCACGATCTCCGACCACAACACCCTCGCCGGCGCGCTCCGGATCGCCGACCGCCCGGGCGCGTTCCTGTCGGTCGAGGTGACGACCCGGTTCCCGGAGGACGACGTCCCTCTGCATGTCCTGGTGTGGAACCTGACCGAGGCCGATCACCGCGATCTCCAGCCGTACCGGGGCTCGGTCTACGAGCTCGTCGACTTCTTGCGCGAGCGGTGCCTCCGGCACGCGCTCGCGCACCCGCTGTATCGCATGGGCGCGCCGCTCACCGTCTCGCACGTCGAGCGGATGATGTTGCTGTTCGGTGTGTGGGAGGGCCGGAACGGCGCCCGGCCGGAGAGCTCGAACACGCTCGCCGCCTCGCTCGCCGCCTCGGTCTCACCCTCGCTGCTCGCACGGCTGGCCGACCGGCACGGGCTGGCGCCTCGCCACGAGGGCCCGATCGCGCTCTCGGCAGGCTCGGACGACCACGGAGCGCTCGACATCGCGACCACGTTCACCGTGGCCGCCGCCGGCGGGACGCCCGAGGCGTTCCTCACCGCTGTCGCGCAGGGCGAGGCGACGATCGCGGGCGAGCACGGCTCGAGCGTGAAGCTGGCCCACGCGGTCGGCGCGCTCGCGCTGAACGCCTACCGGGCCTCCGGACGCTCGCTGCCCGCGCTCGTCTCGCTCCAGGTCGCGTCGCTCTTCGACGGCCGCGACGACGGGCCCGAGCGCCACGACCGCATCGTCGCCGCCACGTCGCTGGTCGCGCGGAGCCTCTCCGACGGCGCTCGCCGCGGCGCGTTCGAGCTCGACGCCCTGCCGACGCTCGGCAGCCGCCTGGGTACGCTGCTCCTGGCGGGCGCCATCGAGGCGCCGTTCGTCGGCGCCGTCCGCCACCACGCCGAGACGAACATCGGCG
>CAYXXE010000257.1:0-2727 GCA_964468985.1 uncultured Gaiellales bacterium
GGCGTCAACTCGGTCGTGCCCGCACGCGGCGGCGACGCCGTCAAGCTCTACCTCGTCAAGCAGCGCCTCCCGGAGGCCTCGTACGCGACGCTCGCGCCGACGCTCGCCGTCGAGACGCTCTTCGACGCGGTCGTCGCCGGCGGGCTGCTGATCTGGGCGCTCTCGCTCGGCGTGCTGCCGACGAAACAGGTGTACGCGCGGATCCCGACTGTCGACTGGAGCTTCCTGTTCCGGCACGAGCGGCCGGCGCTCGCCGTCCTCGGCGTCCTCGCCGCCGGGCTCGTCGTCGGCTTCGTCTGGGCCAGGCGCCGCTGGCGGCGGTTCCGGGCGCACGTCGCCCAGGGGTTCGCGATCCTCGGCGACCGCGGGCGCTTCGTCCGCGGCGTGATCGTGCCGCAGGCGATCTCGTGGGTGTTCCGCCTCGGCGGGCTGTACTTCTTCCTCGAGGCCTTCGGCGTCCGCGCGACGCTCCACAACGCCCTGCTCGCCCAGGTCGTCGACTCGCTCGCGACGCTCTTCCCCGCGACCCCCGGCGGGGCCGGGACGAAGCAGGGGCTGATCGTCTACGTCTTCCGCCACCAGGCGGTCTCCGCGAGCCTGCTGCTCGCCTTCAGCGTCGGCATGAACATCGCCCTCGTCGTCGAGAACCTGGTGCTCGGCCTCATCTGCATCGCGCTGATGGCGCGGACGGTCTCGTTCCGCAACCTCCGCGCCCGCTCGCGAACGGCCGAGGAGCAGGCGACCGCCCGATGAGATTCGCCTCGGTGTACCCGCTCGTCACCGCCCGGGCGGTCGCGCGGCCGTTCACGTACCTCGTCGACGACGAGGTCGGCGTCGGGGCGATCGTGCGCATCCCGTTCGGCCGCTCACGGGCGCGCGGCATCGTCGTGGCGGTGGATGAGGCGCCGCCCGACGGGATCGACGCACGCCCGGTGGACGCCGTGCTCGGCGGTGTGCCGCCCGCGCTCGTCGAGCTGGCCCTGTGGCTCGCGGAGTACTACGGCTCGACGCCCGCCCGGGCGCTCGCGCTCGTTGCGCCCGAGTCGCCGAAGCGGCGGAAGGAGCAGGCGCCGCCGGCCGCGCGGCAGGAGCTTCAGGGCGAGGCCGCGCCGCTCGCGCTGTCGGACGAGCAGGTTGCAGCGGTGGAGCGGATCGTCGCCGCCGTCGACGGGGGCGGGGGCAACCTGCTCCTCCACGGCGCCACCGGGAGCGGCAAGACCGAGGTGTACCTCCAGGTCTGCGCCCAGCTCCTCGAGCGCGGGCTCGGCGCGATCCTGCTGGTGCCCGAGATCGCGCTGGCCCCGCAGACCGTCGGGCGCGTGCGTGCGCGTTTCGGAGATCGCGTCGCGATCCTCCACTCGGCCCTCACCGACGCCGAGCGGCGCGACGAGCGGGAGCGGATCGCGAGCGGCGAGGCGCGGATCGTCGTCGGGGCCCGCTCGGCGGTCTTCGCCGCGGTGCCGGGCCTGGCGCTGATCGTCGTCGACGAGGAGCATGACGCCTCCTACAAGCAGGACTCGGATCCGCGCTACGACGCGCGCACGGTCGCAGCGAAGCGGGCGGCGCTCGAGGGCGCCGTCGCCGTCTACGGCTCCGCGACGCCGCGCCCCGAGAGCTGGGCGGCGCTCGAGCGCCTGTCGCTCGGCGGGCGGCTCGGGGCGAGCCTGCCCCCGGTGCGCATCGTCGACCTCCGCCGCGAGGCGGGCTACCCACTGTCGGCGCCGCTGCTCGCCGAGCTGCGCGGGGTCGCCGAGCGGCGCGGCAAGGCGATCCTGCTCCTCAACCGGCGCGGCCTCGCGCCCGCCCTGCACTGCCGCGCCTGCGGCACCACCGTCCGGTGCGAGAACTGCGACGTCGCGCTCGTGCTCCACGGCGACGCCGACCTCCGCTGCCACCACTGCGGGTTCACGCTGCCGGCTCCCTCGGCCTGCCCGCTGTGCGGCTCGCCCGATCTGGCACGACTCGGGGCCGGCACCCAGAAGCTGGAGCGCGAGCTCCGCCGTGAGCTGCCCGAGCTCGAGCTGATCCGGCTGGATGCCGACGCCGTCGCGAAGCCCGAGCTGCTCGCGGGACTGCTCCGCCGCTTCTCGGAGACCGACGGGGCCGTCCTGCTCGGGACGCAGATGGTCGCGAAGGGTCACCACTTCCGCGGCGTCGAGCTCGCGGCGGTCGTCGACGCCGACACCGGGCTCGGCCTGCCCGACTTCCGGGCCGAGGAGCGCACGTTCCAGCTGATCACGCAGCTCGCCGGCCGCAGCGGCCGCGACGCTCCGGGAAAGGTGCTCGTGCAGACCTTCCAGCCCGACGCCCGGCCGATCGTCCATGCCGCCCGGCACGACGTGGCGCGCTTCCTGGGCGAGGAGCTCGAGCGCCGGCGCGAGCTCGGCTATCCGCCGTTCCGCCACCTCGTGCGGATCGTCGTCGGCGGGCCTGCCCTGGAGCCGGTCGTCCGGGCGCTCCAGGAGCTGAAGGCCGGCATCCACGGCGCGGAGCTGCTCGGCCCTGCGCCCCTGCCGAGACTGCGGGGGCGACACCGCGCGCAGCTCGTCGCGAAGACCGACGCGCCCCGCTCGCTGGCCTCCCAGGCTGCGAAGCTCCTCGTCGCGGCCTCCCCGGCGCTCCGCCGGGCCGGCCTCACCGCCGTGGTCGACGTCGACCCGCAGAGCCTGTGAGAGCTGCCGTACACTTCGGCGCCGTGGCGGACCACGACCATCATCACGATCACGA
>CAYXXE010000258.1:0-2724 GCA_964468985.1 uncultured Gaiellales bacterium
CCGACCTCGTCGGCGATCTCGCGGAAGCGGTCGGCCTCGACGGTGCGCGGGTAGGCGGAGCCGCCACAGACGATCAGCTTCGGCCGGACCTCCTTCGCCCTGGCCAGGACGTCGTCGTAGTCGACCACCATCGTCTCGCGCGAGACGCCGTAGTGGTGGAAGTCGTACAGCTTCCCCGAGAAGTTGACCCCGAGCCCGTGTGTCAGGTGCCCGCCGTGGTCGAGCGAGAGCGCCAGGACCCGGTCGCCCGGCTTCAGGCACGCGAAATAGACGGCCATGTTCGCCTGCGCGCCCGCGTGGGGCTGGACGTTGGCGTGGTCGGCGCCGAAGAGCGCGGTGGCGCGCGTGCGGGCGAGCTCCTCGATCTCGTCCACCACCTCGCAGCCGCCGTAGTACCGCCGACCCGGATACCCCTCGGCGTACTTGTTCGTCGGCGTCGAGCCGACGGCCTCGAGCACGGACGGCCAGGTGAAGTTCTCCGACGCGATCAGCTCGATCTGCCCGCGCTGGCGGGCGAGCTCCCGCTCCAGCAGCGCGGCGATCTCGGGGTCGAGATCGGCGAGCCCCTGCGTCTTCAGCTGCTCGAACGTCCCCTCGGCGACCGCCATCCCGAGGGATCGTACTGACCTACGAGGACAGGCTCGCCGCGACCCGCGCGATCGCCTCGCCGGCGGGGGCCGCACCGTCGCGGAGCACGCGCGGCTCGGCGCCGCTGAAATCGAGCACCGTCGAGGCGATGCCGCCGAGCCCGCCGGCGTCGACCTCGGCCTCGCAGCCGGCGCGGATCCAGGCCGGTACCTCGTCGAGCCGGGTCGCGGGCGGCAGCCCCGGCTCGTTGGCGCTCGTGGCGAAGACGCAGCCCACCGCGTCGAGGACACGCCGGGTGGCTGCCGGCACGTCGGCCACTCGGACGCCGATCGTGCCAGGGTTGGTGCCGCCGAGCCACGGGAAGCGAGCGACGGGATCGGGCAGCACCAGCGTGTACGGCCCGGGCAGGAGCGTCCGGACGATCGTCCGGGAGCGGCCGTCGAGCTCCGGCAGCAGCGCGAAGAGCCGGTCGACGCTCGCGGCGAGCACGGCGGTGGCCTGCGTCGCCTCCCGGCGCTTCAGCCGGTACGCACGCCGGACGGCCGCCTCGTCGTGGGGATTCCCGCAGAGGCCGTAGACCGTGTCGGCGGGCAAGAGCACCGGGGCCCCGCGCCGGATCGCGGCAACCGCCTGCTCGACGGAGTCGCGGGCTACGGCCGCCATCGGCCCTCCACCACCCTCGGCCGGCCGGCCAGATCCGCGGTGATCTCGACGTCGCCGTAGCCCAGCTCGTCCAGCAGCCCCGCGACGAGGGCGGCGCGATCCTCGTGCACCTCGAGGACGAGCCACCCGCCGAGCACGGCGCGGGCGGCGCGCGCGAGCGCCTCCGTCTGACCTTCATCGACGAGCGCGAGGCGCGGCTCCCACTCGCGCACCTCCGGCTCCAGGCCGGCGAGCTCGCCCGCGAGGACGTACGGCGGGTTCGCCACGACGAGCGCGAACGGCCCGGCGAGCCCGGCCAGGAGACTCGTCTCACGGAACTCGACGGCCAGCCCCAGTGCGTCGGCGTTCTCGCGGGCCAGCTCGAGCGCCGCGCTCGACACGTCCGTCGCCACCACCTGCGCGTCCGGCAGCTCCGACGCCAGCGCCAGCGCGATCGCCCCGCTGCCGGTGCCGACATCGACGACGCGAGCGTCGGGGACGCCTGCGAGGCGCACCAGGCAGCGCTCGACCACGAGCTCGGTCTCGGGACGCGGCACGAGCGCGCGCGCGTCGGTGCGCAGCACGAGCCGGCGGAAGCCCCAGTCGCCGAGGACGTACGCGAGCGGCTCCCGCCGCCCGCGCCGCTCGAGCAGGCCGCGCGCGGTGACGCGTTCCGCCTCGGTCACCGGCCGGTCGCTCTGCGTATACAGCTCGAGCCTCGACAGCCCGAAGGCGCGTCCCAGGAGCAGCTCGCCGTCGAGGCGCGGGGTCGGCACTCCCTTGCGGGCGAGAAACCCCTCCGCCGCCTTCACCGCTTCGCCGACCGTCAAGCGCCGTCCTTCGTCGTCACACCGAGGCGGTTTCGAGCGCCCGCCGGCGCTCCTCGGCGGCCAGCGCCTCCGTGAACTCCTCGAGGTCACCCTGGAGCACCTGGTCGAGACGGTGCACGGTCAGCTTGATCCGATGGTCGGTGACGCGGTTCTCTGCGTAGTTGTAGGTGCGGATCTTCTCGGCCCGCTCGCCCGTGCCCACCTGTGCCTTGCGAACGGCAGCCTGCTCGGCGGCCTGGCGCTCGCGCTCGGCCTCGTAGATGCGCGCCCGCAGGACCCGCATCGCCTTCTCCCGGTTCTGCAGTTGCGAGCGCTCGTCCTGCATCGCGACGACGATCCCCGTCGGCAGGTGCGTGATCCGGACGGCGGAGTCGGTGGTGTTGACGGACTGGCCGCCCGGCCCGGACGAGCGGTAGACGTCGATCTTGAGGTCGCTCGTCTCGACCTCGACGTCGAAGTCGTCGGCCTCCGGCATCACCGCCACGGTTGCGGTCGAGGTGTGTACCCGCCCCTGCGACTCGGTCTCCGGGACGCGCTGCACCCGGTGGGTGCCGCCCTCGAACTTGAAGATCGAGTAGGCGCCCTTGCCCTTGATCGCGAACTCGATCTTGCTGAAGCCGCCGCCGTCGTTCTCGTTCGCGTCGAGCGGCTCGACGGTGAAGCC
>CAYXXE010000259.1:0-2679 GCA_964468985.1 uncultured Gaiellales bacterium
GCGACATCCACGAGGCCGAGCCCGACTACTACCTCCACCTGAACGCGCGGATCCTCTCGTATGCCGCTGCCGAGGGCGTCGACACGCTGCTCACCGTCTGCAACGTGTGCACGCTCAACCTCCGCCAGGCCAACTTCATGCTGCTCGGCGACACCGAGCTGCGTGCGCGCATCAACGAGAACCTCGTCGCGGTCGGCGTGCCGGCGTACGAGCGCGACGTCGACGTCCGCCATCTCCTCTGGGAGGTCGCGGAGGGGCCGGGCTACGAGAAGCTGAAGGTCGCGGCGCACCGAGGGCTGCGCGGGTTGAAGATCGCCCCGTTCTACGGCTGCCAGATCCTGCGCCCGTCGAAGATCCAGGGCTTCGAGGACCCGGACCGGCCGTGGTCGCTCGAGCGGATCATCGAGGCGTGCGGCGGCGAGGCGATCGACTACCCGGCGAAGATCAAGTGCTGCGGGTTCCCGATCATCCAGGCGCGTGAGGAGACCGCGCTCGGCGAGCTGATCCAGCCGATCGAGCAGGCGAAGGAGGCGGGCGCCGACGCGATCGTGACGCCGTGCCCGCTCTGCCACCTCTCGCTCGACGCCTGGCAGTCGAAGCTGAAGGCCCAGACCGGCAAGGACTTCGACATGCCGATCCTGCACCTCTCGCAGCTGATCGGGGTCGCGGCCGGGCTGCACGAGTCCGAGCTGAAGTTCAAGCGGCACGTCGTGTCGGTCAAGCCGGTTCTCGAGAAGCTCTCGATCTGACGTCTGTCTGGGTCGTCGCGGGCGTCGTCGCGCTCGTCGCGGCGGTGCTCGCGTGGGGGTGGCTCGAGGCGGGGTGGGTCCGGCTGCGCGTGCTGGAGCTGCCGCTGCCCGACCTGCCGCCGGCGCTCGACGGGCTGCGGATCGCGCATCTCTCCGACTTCCACCTGGGTGTTCCCTCGCGCGGCGCGGTCGCGGTGCGCCGGGCCGTCTCCTGGGTCGCGGCCCGCGAGCCCGACCTCGTCTGCATCACGGGCGACCTGCTGTCGCGCACGCGCGGGCAGGCCGAGCTCGACGGGCTGCTCCTGCGCGTGCCCGACGCCTACGCCGTGCTCGGCAACCACGATTTCGCGCTCTCCCGCGACCCGTTCTCGCAGGTGGTCGAGATCGTCGAGCTGACGCGGGGCACTCTGCTCGCCGACTCGGCCGTCGAGCTCGAGCTGCGCGGCACGTCCGTCGAGGTGGCCGGCGTCGACCCACGCACCTGGCTGGGCAGCGCCGAGGTGCTCGGTCGCGCCGCGCTCCCCGAGTTCCCGCCGTCCTCGGCCGGCCTGCGGATCCTGCTCTGCCACTTCCCGCTCGCGCTCGAGCGCATCGAGCCGGGGCGGTTTCACCTGATCCTCGCCGGGCATCTCCACGCGGGGCAGATCGTCCTGCCGTACGGGTTCGGCCGGCTGCTGCTCGCCCATCCGCGTGCCCGCTACTCGCACGGCGTCTACCGCCGCAACGGCACGGTGCTCCATCTCTCGCCCGGGCTCGGCACGACCTTCGTCCCGTTCCGCTTCTTCGCGCGCCCCGAAGCCACCGAGCTCGTTCTACGATGCGGGTGATGGAGGGCCACAGCGTCATCTCGCCCGAAGTCCTCGCCCGCTATGCCGCCGATGCGGCCGTCGAGGTGCCGGGTGTGCGCGGCGTCGTCGAGTCGCCGCTCCACCGTCGCGGCGTCAGGGTGACGGGCAACGAGGTCGAGGTGCACGTCGTCGCCGACTTCGGCGCCACGCTGCCGGACGTCGCGAGCGACGTGCAGCGTCACGTGGCCGACTACCTGCTGCGGATGGCCGGTCTCAGGCCCGCCGCCGTGCACGTCGTGGTCGACGAGCTCGCAAGGTGAGTGAGCGGAGATCGCGCCGACGCTCTCAGGCCTGACGAAGCTCACCCTCGAGACGGGTCCGTCCGTCTGCCACGACTGCGTGTGGTGGCAGACGAGGGGCCGGCGCTCGGTCGACAAGGGCCGCTGGCTGGAGAAGGTCGAGCTGGCGGTCGGCGCGTTCGGCACGATCTACTACGACACCGACGGGAAGGTGCTCGGCATGATGCAGTACGGCCCCGCGGAGCTGTTCCCGCGGGCGAGCGAGCTGCCGGGCGGCCCCGCCTCCGACGACGCGATCCTCGTCACCTGCACGTACCTGGCGGCGGAGTCACGGCAGTGGGTGCTGCAGTCGCTCTTCCTCGCGGCGATCGGCGAGGCCCGCGACAGTGGCGCCAGGGCGCTCGAGGCCTTCTCGTTCCGCTACGGGGAGGGCGAGTCGGCCCGCGAGCGCTTCCGGGTCCACCGCACCGTCTTCCCCCAGGACTTCCTGGCCGACTTCGGCTTCCAGGTCGTGCGCTCCTCGGGCCGCGTCGGCCTCGCCCGGCTCGAGCTCGGCGGTCTGCAGCCCGTGGCCGAAGGCCGGCGGGAGCGCGTGCTGCGGCTCGTGCAGGATGCCTTCGGCCTGCCCGAGCCGGTTCCCACGCCGCCCGCCTGAGGGGTCCGCCGCGCTCGACGCCGGCTGCCTTGCCCCGTGCACAATGCGCACATGGAGGTCGTGCGCTGGATCGCCATCGCGGCCGTGTCGGTCGTGCTGTTCGGCGGGTATCGCCTGGCGCTCGCGTTGCGGCGGGCGCGTCGCGTGCTGCTTGCCCGCCGGGCCGCGGCCGACCTCTGGCTCAGCAC
>CAYXXE010000260.1:0-2654 GCA_964468985.1 uncultured Gaiellales bacterium
TGCGTCTACGCGCTCGTCGCGCTCGGCTACACGCTCGTCTACGGGATCCTCGAGCTGATCAACTTCGCCCACGGCGACGTGTTCATGCTCGGCGGCATGTTCTCGATCACGTACGCCGTCGACTTCTTCGGGCTGCACGCCGGGCAGGGGATCGTGATCATCCCGATCGTCCTCGCGACGCTGGTGCTCGCGATGGCGTCGTGCGGCGCGATCAACGCCGCGATCGAGTTCGTCGCCTACCGGCCGCTGCGAGGCGCACCGCGACTCGCCCCGTTGATCACCGCGATCGGCATGAGCTTCATCGTCGAGAACGTCGGCCTCCGTGGCTGGGGGCCCGAGTACGTCGTCGCGCCCGAGGTGCTGCCACGCGGCGACGTCTTCAAGATCGGCGGCTTCGACTACGAGTGGAACAAGCTGATCGCGCTGCTCATCACCGTCCCCGTGCTGCTCGCCCTGCTGTGGCTCATCCAGCGCACGCGCCAGGGCAAGGCGATGCGGGCGACCGCCCAGGACATGGACGCGAGCGCGATGATGGGGATCGACGTCAACCGGACGATCTCGTTCACGTTCCTGATCGCCGGCGGCCTGGCCGGCGCCGCGGGTCTCGTCTACGCCCTCTACTTCACCAGCGTCCGCTTCGACCAGGGCTTCCAGCTCGGTCTGATCGCGTTCACCGCGGCCGTGCTCGGCGGGATCGGCAACCTGCCCGGCGCGGTGCTCGGCGCGATGCTGATCGGTCTGCTCCAGGGCTGGAACGAAGGGCTCAACTGGCACGCGCCGGGCTCCGACTGGACCGAGTCGATCGTGTTCACGATCCTGATCCTGATCCTCGTCTTCCGGCCCGCCGGGCTCCTCGGCGAGCAGACGCCCGAGGGCGGATGAGCGACCCCGGCGCCGCACCCGATCGCGCCGGTCTGCTCCACGGCCTCCGCGCCGAGTGGCGCAGCCGGAGCCGGCTCGAGCGCGCCCTGGCCGTCGCCGGAGTCGAGCTTGTCCTCGCGCTCCTGATCGGCTTCTTCGTCGACCGGGCACTCGGCGACGCGATCGTCATCATCGGCGGCCTCTTCCTGTCGCGGCAGCTGCCGCTCGTGCCGTGGCGGGTCGCCGCCCAGGGCGTGCTGGTCGCCGTGCTCGTGATCCTCGCGATCGCCGGCGACACGCAGTGGTCGCTGCCGATCCTGGTCGTCGTCACCTGCCTCACGCTGTCGCTGCCCGGACGTGTGCGCCCCCGGGTGCTCCCGGTCGTCGCGCTCGTCGCGGCGCTGCTCTACCCGTTCTGGGTCGACCACACGTTCACGATCCCGATCTTCGGCGCCTGGCCCGACGTCCCGACGGGTGTCTACATGCTCGTCTTCATCATCATGGCCGTCGGCCTGAACATCGTCGTCGGCTACGCGGGCCTGCTCGACCTCGGCTACGTCGCGTTCTACGCCACCGGCGCCTACACCGCCGCCTGGTTCGCGTCGTCGCAGTTCGCCGGGCAGAAGTGCTCGAACGTCCACCAGAGCGTCGCCAACTGCTCGGGGACGCTCGTCCCGCAGCGTGAATGGTCGCTCGGGGCGGTCGGTGTCCTGCCCGGCACGGGCGGCTTCCACGTCTCGGTGTGGCTGATCCTGATCGCGGCGGGGTGCGTGACGGCGCTGTCGGGAATCATCATCGGACTGCCGACGCTGCGGCTCCGCGGCGACTACCTCGCGATCGTCACCCTCGGCTTCGGCGAGATCCTTCCGCAGATCGCTCGCAACGGCGACAGCCTGTTCGGGTTCAACCTCACGAACGGACCCAACGGGATCACCCCGCTCGACTCGCCCGGCTTCGGGCACGGCCTGTCGAGCCTCACCGGCCACGTCCTGCCGGCGAACTACCTCACGTGCTGCTCGGCGAAGCTGCTCGGCCACGCGATCCAGTCGAGCGACCTCTACTACTGGACCGCGATCGTGCTGCTGCTGTTCACGGTCTTCTGCTCGTTCCGCCTCCAGTACTCGCGGCTCGGCCGGGCGTGGATCGCGATCCGTGAGGACGAGACCGCCGCGGCCGCGATGGGGATCCCGCTGATGCGCACGAAGACCTGGGCCTACGCGAGCGGCGCGTTCTTCGGCGGCGTCGCCGGCGCGTTCTACGCGATCTACAAGAGCGCGACGTTCCCGGGCGACTTCTTCTTCAACATCTCGGTGTTCATCCTCTGCATGGTCATCCTCGGCGGCATGGGGAACATCTGGGGCGTCATCGTCGGCGCCGGCTTCCTCGCGTACCTCAACCAGGCCGGCCTCGGCAACACCGGGGCCTGGCTCAGCCAGCACGTCCATCTCGGGAGCCACCACCTGAACGTGAACCTGCCGCTCTACGCCTCCGGCATCTACGGCGTGATCATCCTGGTCGTCATGCTGCTGCGACCCGAGGGGCTGATCCCGTCGAAACGCAGGGCGCACGAGCTGCACGAAGGGGTGCACGACCAGTCGCTCTACGACGTCCAGCACGCCGGAGCAGCCGAATGAGCGAGGCAGCTGCAGCATCCGACGACCTGCTGGTCGCCACCGACGTCCGCAAGGTGTTCGGCGGCCTCGTCGCGGTCAACGACGTGAACTTCACCGTGCCTCGGGGCAAGGTGATCTCGCTGATCGGCCCGAACGGCGCCGGGAAGACGACGTTCTTCA
>CAYXXE010000261.1:0-2627 GCA_964468985.1 uncultured Gaiellales bacterium
CTCCAGGAGGAGGTCGCGACGATCAAGGTCGGCGACGTCGCCGACTTCGGGAACTTCATGGGCGCGGTCATCGACGGCTCGTCCTTCGCGACACAGGCGGCGGCGATCGAGGAGGCCCGGTCGAACGCCGACAGCGAGGTCGTCGTCGGCGGCGGCTACGACGACTCGCGCGGCTTCTTCGTCGACCCGACCGTGATCGAGACCCGAGACCCGAACTTCCGCCTCATGCGCGAGGAGATCTTCGGCCCCGTCGTCACCACGTACGTCTACGACGAGCGGCGCTGGAGCGAGACGCTCGAGCTCGTCGACCGCACGGCGGCGTACGGCCTCACCGGCGCCGTGTTCTCGAACGACCGCGCAGCGCTCGAAGAGGCGCAGAGCGCCCTCCGCTACGCCGCCGGGAACTTCTACGTGAACGACAAGCCGACCGGCGCGGTCGTCGGGCAGCAGCCGTTCGGCGGCGCCAGAGCGTCCGGCACGAACGACAAGGCCGGCTCGCTGTGGAACCTGATCCGGTGGGTCTCGCCGCGCACGATCAAGGAGACATTCGTCCCGCCGTCGGATTACCGCTACCCGTTCCTCGGGTAGCCCCGGCTAGGACGACACGACCCGGAAGCTGCGCGCGACGGCCGTGCCCGTCGTCGCCGTCCGGCCGTACGCCACGAGTGTGTGACGGCCCGGCAGGAGCGGCGCCGCGGGGGAGCCGTAGATCGTGCCGCGGGTCGGCGTCCCGCCACCCTTCTCCTGCACCTCCACCCCGTCGATCCACAGCGCCGATTCGACCAGCGGTGTCTTCGACGTCAGCTGCGCCGCCACCTGGGGCGTCGGCGGCTGGTCGCCGGTCGAGCCGAGCAGCTCGACCTTCACCCGTCCGGAGCGGTCGGCCCGCCAGGTTCCACGAACGAGGTGGGCGGCCACGGCGTCGGCTCCCTTCACGACGACCGCCCAGCTCGTGCCCTGGTAGACGATCGTCGCGCCGGCGCCGAGCACCGAGGCCGGGCTCTTTGCAGCCGCAGTCGCGGACGCCGTCGACGTGTGCTTCGACCCGCCGCAGCCGGCGAGCAGCACGACGAGCACTGCGGCGAGTGCTGCGGCGAGCACCGCGGCAGCGGCGATCGGAAGGAGCGGCCGGCGCACCCGCGCAGCCTAACCCCCGCCCGAGCGTGGCGGCCGGCCACGCGCCACGACGATCGCGCCGAGCCCGGCCGGCAGCGCGAGCGCGAGCGCGGCGGCCCGGACGCCGACGGTCGCGGCCAGCGTCCCGTCGATGAGGCTCGCGACCGGACGGAGACCAAGGAACGCGACCGACCACAGCGCCATCACACGCCCGCGGTGGCTTTCGGCGACTCCGAGCTGGAGGCGGGTCGTGGCGGCGGTGTTCGATGCCAGGTAGCCGAAACCCGCGACGACCAGGAAGACGAACGCCAGCGGCAACCACGGGGTGAGCGCGAAGAGCACGATGCCCCCGGACAGCAGCCCGAGCGTCACCGCCATGCGGCCGCGGGTGCCGCTCACGCGCCCGGCGACCAGCAGGGCCGCGCTCACCGCGCCGAGCCCGAACAGGCCGACGATCGCGCCCGACCAGGTCTCGGCGTAGCCGAACGCGTGGGCGAACGCCGGCGACTCGGTGTTCACCGGGTCGGAGGCGAACCCGACGCACATCACGATCAGAAGCGAGGCGGCGAGGCGGGGCTCGGCGCGGACGAGCCTGACGCTCTCCCAGAGCGATGCCCGCGCGGCGCGCAGTTGCGGCCGTGGCCTGACGGCGGCGAGCCCGGCGACGAGGGCGAGATACGACAGCGAGTTCAGCGCGAATGCCCAGGGGACGCCGAGCGTCGCGATCACCGCCGCCGCGCTGACCGGCCCGATCGCCCGGGCGAGGTTGAAGGTCATCGAGTTGAGCGCCACCGCCTGGGCGACGTCGTGCTCCTCGACGAGCGACGCGATCAGCGCCTGCTGGGCGGGCCCCGAGATCGCGGTCGTGACACCGAGGGCGCCCGAGCAGGCGATCACCACCCACGGGCGCGCGTCCCCTGCCCAGGCGAGGGCGGCCAGCGAGCCGCTCAGCAGCGTGGCGACGAGTTGGGAGACGCCGATCAGCAGCCGCCGGTCGAGCCGGTCGGCCCACGAGCCGGCCCACGGCGCCAGCAGCAGCACCGGCGCGAACTGGCAGAACGCCAGCACGCCGAGGAGAAACGCCGAGTGCGTGAGGCGGAAGACGAGGATCCCGCCGGCGAGGTTCTGGAACCACGTCCCGCTCGCCGAGGCCGCATTGCCCGCGAAGTACGGCCAGAAGTTGCGTGACCGGATCACCCGCCAGGCGGCGGCGGGCCCGACAGGCGCGACGTCCGTCATGCGCGGACGTGTCCCCGCGGAACGGCTCTGGGGTCAGACCAGCGTGTCGAAACTGTGACGAATCGTCCACAGCCCCGGACCGTCTTCAGGCGTTGAGCCGAGACGAGCACCGTTTCCGGCTCGCGGGGACAGGTCACCCCGGGCCACGGCCCGACGTCAAACGAGGGTGGCGAAAGGCGCGCAGTCGTTCCACAGGCTCGCTCCCCGTCCTACGCCCCGCCGGCCTTGTGGAGCTGCGCGTAGATGTGCCGGGCGGTCTTGGCGGGGACGCC
>CAYXXE010000262.1:0-2592 GCA_964468985.1 uncultured Gaiellales bacterium
CGTCGTACATCATCTCGCGCTCGGCCTCGCGGATCCGCTGCAGGATCACCTGCTTCGCGGTCTGCGCGGCGATGCGGCCGAAGTTGTCGGGCGTCACGTCCTGGCGGTCGATCACGTCCTCGGACACGTCGGTCAGGTCGAGCTCGAGGTCGTCGTCCGAGACGAGCGTGTGGTTCTTCTCGCCCGTCTCCTCCTCGATGCGCTCGAGCTCGTCGAGGGCACGCTCGCGGGCCTCGTCGAGCAAGCGGGCTTCGAGGTCGGCCGGCAGCTCGATCGCGTACACCCTGAAGTCGCCCCGGTCGTCGAGCTCGACGGCCGCGTGGCGGGATGCTCCCGGAGTCTTCTTGTAGGCGGCAAGCAGCGCGTCCTCGAGCGCGGCGACCAGCGTGCCGCTCTCGATGCCCTTCTCCCGCTCGATGTCGCGGACCGCGTCGACGATTTCCTGGCTCATTCGTTGCCCCACCCTTCATCGATCAAATTGGCCCGCACGATTCGCTCGTACGGTATGGCCACGATGTCCGAGCCCTCCTGAACCTGACCTGCCTGGATCTGAACGGCACGCTCGTCGACCGCGACGACCTGGCCCCTCAGCCGGTCTTCGGGGGTCTTCAGCCGCACGGTTCTGCCGACGGCCTGCCGGAAATGCGCGGGCGTGCGGAGCGGCCGCTCGCTGCCGGGCGACGAGACCTCGATGCTGTACGTGTCGAGGTACGAGCGGAGTGCGTCGGTGACACGTTCGCAGAGCGCGTGGTCGACGCCGGCCGGATGGTCGACGTAGACGCAGATGCGCTCCTTGCCCGTGATCTCGACGGCGAGGACCTCGGCTCCGGGCACGGCGAGCTGGACGAGGCGTGTCGCCTCGCGCTGGAGTTGACGCTCCCGCTCGTACTGTCCAGTCCCGTGCTGACTCGTTGCCGTCGAAACCGCCCCCCTACGTCAAAAATGGGCGCGGAGCGCCCATTTCGAAGAGCCGAAATGTGGTGTCGAAAAGGTAGCAGAGTGCCGCTTCCGGCCTGTGGCGATTTCCAGGGAATGCCGCCGTCAGGCGTCGTCGCCGGGCTCGAGGCGCAGGATCCGCGAGGCGTACTGCTCGGAGCCCGGCTTCATCGAGGCGGCGAGCTTGTAGTGGCCGTTCGCCTCGGCGATCCGACCCTGTTGCTCGAGTGTCCGGCCGAGCGCGTAATGGGCGTAGTCGTCGGTCGGCGAGAGCCCCTCGACGATCGCCCGGAACTCGCGCTCGGCCTCGCTCCAGCGGTGCAGCCGGAAGTAGGCGATCCCGAGCGCCTCCCGGATCGACGCCTGCTCCGGCTCGAGCCGCTTCGCCTTCTCGAGCGCGACCGTCGCCTGCGCGGCCATGCCGCCGCGAAGACGCTGCTGGCCGGCCCGGAAGTGCGTGTAGGCGTCGCTCACCGTCAGCCGACGGGAACCCCGAGCAGCCGCTCGACCGCATCGAGGACGGCAGCCGCGATCACCGGCTTCGGCGCCCTCGAGACGACGCGCTCGCCCGCCGCCGAGACCAGGACGACCTCGTTGTCGTCCGAGTCGAAGCCGATCCCGGACTCCCCGACGTCGTTGAAGACGACCAGGTCGGCGTGCTTCGACTCGAGCATCCCGCGCTTGCGCTCGAGCCCGGCCGCGCCGTGGTCGGCGCCGAACGCCACCAGCACCTGGCCGGCGGCCTTGCGCTCGCCGAGCGCCAGCGCGATGTCGGTCGTCGGTGCGAGGTCGACCGTCCAGGTGGCACCGTCCTTCGGCCGCTTCCCCTCGATCGCGACGGCCGGGCGATAGTCGGCGACGGCGGCCGCGAGCAGGGCGATGTCGAAGTCGCCGATCGCGAGCGCGGCGTCGAGCATCGAGGCGGCGGTGGGAGTCGGCAGGACCTCGACGCCGTGCGGGGCGGGCAGCTGGACGTTCGCCGCGAGCACGACCACCTCGGCGCCGCGGCGGCGGGCCTCGGTCGCGAGCGCGAAGCCCATCTTCCCGGACGAGCGGTTGCCGACGAACCGGACGCTGTCGATCGGCTCCCGGGTGCCGCCCGCCGTGATCAGCACGCGGCGGCCGACGAGCGTCCGCGGCGCGAGCAGGAGGGCGATCCGGGCCGCGATCTCGGCGGGCTCGGCCATGCGCCCCACGCCCCACTCGCCCTCGGCGAGCTCGCCCTCGTCGGGCCCGACCAGCTCGACGCCGCGAGCGACGACGGTCTGCGCGTTCGCCCTCGTGGCCGGGTGCGCCCACATGCGCGGGTTCATGGCGGGTGCGACCAGGATCGGGCCGCGATGGGCGAGCGCCGCCTCGGTGAGGACGTTGTCGGCCAGGCCGTGTGCGAGCTTCGCGAGCGTGTTCGCCGTGCACGGCGCGACGACGAGGAGGTCGGCGCGGGCGAGGTGCGGATACGGGTCGTCGGTCGCCGGCCGGCGGGCCAGCGCGGCGAACGTCTCGGCGCGCACGAACCGCTCGGCGCCGGGCGTCACGAGCGGCACGACGTCGTGGCCCGCCTTGACGAGCAGGCGCGTCAGCTCGCAGGCCTTGTAGGCGGCGATGCCGCCGGTCACGCCGAGCAATATGCGCGACATGCCGGAAGTGTGCCTCAGG
>CAYXXE010000263.1:0-2592 GCA_964468985.1 uncultured Gaiellales bacterium
AGCCGCAGAAGATGCAGCGCGACATGTTGATCTCGTAGATGCGCGCGTAGCGCTCCCCGGCGGAGACGCGGTTGTCTGCGGTGTTCTCGGCCGGCACGACCCGGATGCAGTCGGCGGGGCAGGCGGCGGCGCAGAGCGAGCAGCCGACGCACTTCTCGAGGCCGTTCTCGTGCGTGTGCAGGCGATGGCGACCGCGGTAGCGTGGGTACACCGGCCGCTTGTACTCGGGGTACTGCTGCGTCAGCGGCTTCTTGAAGACCTGCTTCAGCGTGATGCCGAAGCCCTTCAGCGTGTTCGGGACGACAGCCATCGCTACGAGACCCAGACGACGAGCAGGGCGGTGACGAGGGCGTTCGCGGTCGCGACCGGCAGCAGGACCTTCCAGCCGAAGCGCATCAGCTGGTCGTAGCGCAGGCGCGGCTGGGTGGCGCGCAGCCAGATGAAGATGCCGACGAGCGTGAAGAGCTTCGCGACGAACCAGATCGGGCCGAACCGGTCGAGTGAGTGCACCCATGGGAAGTGGTAGCCGTCGAAGAAGAGCGTCACGCAGAGGCCGGAGAGCGTCAGCAGGTTGATGTACTCGGCCGCCTGGAACAGCCCCCACCGCATCCCCGAGTACTCGGTGTGGTAGCCGGCGACGAGCTCGGTGTCGGCCTCCGGGAGGTCGAACGGGGCGCGCGAGGTCTCGGCGGTGCCGCCGATCAGGAAGACGCAGAGGCCGACCGCCTGCGGGATGAAGAACCAGAGGGTCGCCTGCTGCTTGTTCACGATGTCGACGAGGTTCAGCGACTGGCCCATCAGCACGACGCCGAGCACGCTCAGCGCCAGCGAGACCTCGTACGAGACGAGCTGGGCGCAGGTGCGCATCGAGCCGAGGATCGCGAACTTCGACTCGGACGCCCAGCCGCCGACGATGAACCCGTAGATGCCGAGCGAGCCGAGCGCGAAGATCAGGATCAGCGAGATCGGGACGTCGACGACGGTGCCCGCGATGTAGTGGCCGCCGACATGCCAGCCCGCGCCCCACGGCAACACGCTGAACGCGGCGAGGGCAGTCGCCATCGAGATGATCGGCGCGAGGATGTAGAGCGGCTGGCGTGCCCCGTCCGGTGCGAACGCCTCCTTGCGGATCAGCTTCAGCAGGTCGGCGATCGGCACCAGCAGGCCCTTCGGGCCCGCGCGGTTCGGGCCGAAGCGGTTCTGCATCCGGCCGAGCAGCTTGCGCTCGAGCCACGTCGTGAGTGCGAAGAAGACCATCACGACGTTGATCACGAGGAACGCCTTCGGCAGGGTGATCCACCAGGCCTCATGCACGGGCGCTCACCTCCGCGACCTTCACGTCGACGATCTCGTGGAGCTCGCCCGCATGCTCGGCGGCGATGCGCACCGTGCCCGCGGGCTGCTCGCGCGAGAGGCGCGCGGTCAGCTCGAGCGACGTTCCGTTGGACGAGACGACGACGGCGGCGCCGTTGCGGATGCCGCGCGCGCGCGCGTCCGCCGTGGCGAGGTGGGCCTCGGCGGCGGGGCGCTGGAACTGGAGCTCCGGGGTGCGCTCGACGGCGATCCCCGAGAAGAGCGGGCGGTAGGCGACGAGCCGCAGGCCCGCGCCGGGCTTCGGCGCGGCTGCCGGCCCGGTCGAGCTCCCCGCGGGCGCGGCCGGGGCGGCTGCCGGCGGCTCCGGGAGCGTGGTGTGCTCGGGCAGAGCCGTGTGCTCGCCGATCTCGGCGTAGGCGATGCCGCCGAAGCAGGCGTCGGAGAGCTCGGCGAAGACCAGCGCGGCGTGCGGTGACAGCGCGACCTCGAAGCGCTCCGCCAGCTTGGCGATCCAGGCGAGCTCGTCGGGCGCCGGCGCGAGCACGGCGCGCCGCTGGCGCTGGAGGCGGCCTTCGAGGTTCACGGTGGTGCCGTCGCGCTCCAGGTAGCTCGTCCCGGGCAGCACCAGGTCGGCGAGGCCGCGGAAGCTCTCCTCGAACATCCCGATCCCGATCACGGCCTCGGCTTCGGCCGCCATCGCCCGCACGCCGGGGTCGGTCGCGGCGTCGTCGCCGGAGATGATCAGCAGGCGCGGCTTGACGTCCTGCGGCTCGCCGTCGCCCGCTGCGCTCCAGGCATCGGTGACGCCGCGGCCGTTCGGGGTGCGCGGCAGGTAGTAGACGGCCGTGGCCTCGACCCCGGTCGCCTGGGCCGCGTCGTCGACGATGACCGCATCGACCGGGCCGTCGGGGCGCGCATGGGTGATCGTCGCGCCGGCACGACGTGCGGCCTTCAACCACAGGTCGACGACGGGCGCCCGCTCGACGACCGGGTCGTCGGCGAGCACGGCGATCGTCTTCGCGTCGCGGAGCGCCGAGAGCGGAGCGCGGAAGGCGTCCAGCGTGTCCGGCACCGACTCGGGTAGCACGGCCGCGTCGGCGCCGAGCCCCTGGCGGAGCAGCTTGCCGAGCGCGTAGGCCTGCTCGACGGTCTCGGCGCCCGACAGCGCCGTGACGGTGGCGGCGCCGGCTGCGCGGAGGAGCCGCTCGGCCTCGTCGAGCGCGTCGTCCCAGGAGAGCTTCTCGAAGCGACGCGGGCCGGCCTTGCGCAGCGGCTCGG
>CAYXXE010000264.1:0-2555 GCA_964468985.1 uncultured Gaiellales bacterium
AGTTGCGGCGCGCGTCGGCGCGCATCGGCTTGCGGAGGTGGTCGGGGGTCTCGGTGATGCTCAATTCACAGCTCGACTTGCGAAACGGAGGTAACCTCCGTATACTAACCGGAGGTCGGCTCCTTTTATTTCGGAGGACGCCTCCAGTTTAGCGCTTTTGCACTTCCGACGAAAGGGACTCTCGTATGACCTCAGCTTCAATCACCCGCTCACTCGTCCGGCCCGCATTCGTGAGGCCCAGCTCGACGCTGCTCCTGGCCGTGATCCTCGGCGCCTACCTGATGATCATCCTCGACACCTCGATCGTGATCACGGCCCTGCCGAGCATTCAGCGCTCGCTCCACTTCTCGGCGGCAGGGCTCTCCTGGGTCCAGAACACCTACACCCTGACGTTCGGCGGCCTGCTCCTGCTCGGGGCGCGCGCGGGCGACCTGCTCGGCCGGCGACGGCTGTTCGGTGCCGGCATCGGCCTCTTCACCCTCGCCTCGATCCTCGGCGGCCTGGCTCCGTCGGCCGAGGTGCTTCTCATCGCGCGCGCCCTGCAGGGCGTCGGTGCCGCGATCGCCGCCCCCGCGGCACTCGCGTTGCTGACGACCGGCTTCCCCGAAGGGCCCGGCCGGACCCGTGCGGTCGCGCTCTACAGCGCCGTCGCCGGCGCGGGCGGCAGTGTCGGGCTCGTGCTCGGCGGGATGCTCACGCAGTGGGCCTCCTGGCGGTTCGGCCTCTTCATCAACGCGCCGGTCGGCGCCGCGCTCCTGTGGCTCGGCCCGCGTGTGCTCCCTGAGACGCCGCGGCGCACCGGCCACTTCGACGTCGCCGGCGCGGTGCTCTCGACCGCCGGCATGACCGCGCTCGTCTACGGCTTCCTGCGGGCCGCTGCCGACGGGTGGACCGACCCGTTCACCATCGGCTCGTTCGTCGCGGGCGTCGTGCTCGTCGGCCTGTTCGTGGTCGCCGAACGGCGCGCGGCGCACCCGGTGATCCCGCTGCGGCTCTTCGCGAGCAGGGAGCGTTCCGGCGCCTACCTCGCCCGGGCCTTCGTCGTGAGCGGCATGTTCGGGATGTTCTTCTTCGTGACGCAGTTCCTGCAAGGGGTGCTCGGCTTCAGCCCGCTCCAGGCGGGACTCGCGTTCCTGCCGACGACCCTGGTGCTGTTCGCCGCGACCCAGGTCGTGCCGAAGCTCGGCGCGCGCGTCGACGACCTGCACCTCACCGCCGCCGGGATCCTGCTCGCGCTGACCGGCATGGTCTGGCTGAGCCGCGTCACGGAAGGCTCGCAGTACTTCCCGCAGCTCGCGATCCCGATGGCGCTGCTCGGTGCAGGCATCGGCACGGCGCTGATCCCGCTCACCGGTCGGGGCATCCGCGGCGTCGCGCCCGAGGACGCAGGCGCCGCCTCCGGCCTGATCAACGTCGCCCAGCAGGTCGGTGCGTCGCTCGGCCTGAGCATCCTCGTCACGCTGTTCACATCGGCCGACCGCACCGCCGGTGGCTCGGCCCGCGACGCGTTCGCGCATGGCGTCGCGGCCGCCCTCACCGGCTCGGCGATCTTCCTCGCGCTCGCCTTCGCGGTGGCCCTGTTCGCGCTCAGGGCGCGGGAGGGGCAGCCGGCCGTCGTCGTCGAGCCGGAGCTCGAGACCGTCGCGCTCGAGTTGGCGGCGTGAGGAGGTGTGCGCAGGCCGGTGGCGCGCCCGAGCGGCCTACGCGCGTCGCGTGAGCCAGCCGTCGACGGCTTTCGCGCACTGGCGGCCCTCGTTGATCGCCCACACGATCAGCGACTGGCCGCGGCGGGCGTCGCCGGCGGCGAAGACACCCTCGACGGACGTGGCGTAGGCAGGGGCGGCGGCGTTCGAGCGCGGGTCGCGCTCGACGCCGAGTGCGTCGAGCAGCCCGCCTTCCGGGCCGAGGAAGCCCATCGCGAGCAGGACGAGGTCGGCCGGGTGGGTCTCCTCGGTGCCCGGCAGCGGCGCGAAGGGCGGTGAGCCCGAGTTGTGCGCCCAGTGGATCGCCTCGACCCGTCCCTCGCCGCTGAAGTGGGTGGTGCTGATCGAGAACTCGCGCTCGCCGCCCTCGGTGAGCGCGTAGGAGCCACGGAGCTTCATCGGCCAGCGCGGCCAGGGCGTCAGGTCGTCGGGCCGCTTCGCCGGCGGCTCGCCGACCAGCTCGATCTGCGTCACCGACGCAGCGCCCTCGCGGTGGGAGTTGCCGACGCAGTCGGCGCCCGTATCGCCGCCGCCGATCACGATCACGTGCTTGCCCGCGGCCGAGATCGCCTTCGCGGGGGCGGGCGCGCCGGCCACGAAGCGGTTGCGCTGGTAGAGGTACTCCATCGCGAAGTGGACGCCGTCGAGCTCGCGCCCCGGCAGCGGCAGGTCGCGCGGCACGCGCGCCCCGGTGGCGATCACGACCGCGTCGTACGAGGAGCGCAGCTCGCCCGCGCCGAGGTCGACACCCACGTCGACGCCGAAGCGGAACTCGACGCCCTCGTCGGCCAGCTGCTGCACGCGCCGCTCGACGAGCCACTTCTCGATCTTGAAGTCCGGGACGCCGAAGCG
>CAYXXE010000265.1:0-2528 GCA_964468985.1 uncultured Gaiellales bacterium
CCGAGTCGGCGATCACCGACTGCGGGATCCCGGCGGCCTCGAGCTCCCAGGCGGTCAAACGGGCGCCCTGGAGGAGCGGCCGCGTCTCGTCCACCCAGACGTGCGCGAGCAGCCCTCGCTCCCACGCCGCGATCAGCGCTCCGACGGCGCTGCCGTAGCCGCCCGTCGCGAGCCCGCCGGCGTTGCAGTGGGTCAACGCGCGGGTGCCGGGCGCGAACAGCTCGGCGGCGTGCGCCGCCATCCTCCGGCAACGGTCGACCTCGTCCGCGTGCAGCCGGCGTGCGGCCCCGAACGACGCGTCCTCGCCCATCCGGTCGAGCGCCCAGCCGAGGTTGACCGCGGTCGGTCTCGAGCTCCGGAGCACCCGGTCGGCCTCGGCGGGGTCCTCCCCGCTCGCGACGGCGAGCGCATAGCCGTACGCGGCCGCGACCCCGATCGCGGGGGCGCCGCGCACGACCATCGCCCGGATCGCAGCGGCGACCTCCGCCGCCGTCCGGCATTCGACCTCGACCTCCTCGGCGGGCAGCCGGCGCTGGTCGAGCAGGACGACCCGGTCCGCTTCGAGCCTGACGATCCGCTCGGGGTCGAGAACGGGCGCGCTCAGGTTCCTTCGTCCCACGAAGCGAGGTACTTCGCCTGCTCCGCGGTCAGCTTGTCGATGTCGACGCCCATCGTCGCGAGCTTCAGGCGCGCGATCTCCTCGTCGATCTCGCGCGGCACCGGGTACACCCTGTTCTCGAGCGAGGCGGCGTTCAGCACCGCGTACTCCGTCGCGAGCGCCTGGTTGGCGAAGCTCATGTCCATCACGATCGCCGGATGGCCCTCGGCGGCCGAGATGTTGACGAGCCGCCCCTCGGCCAGCAGGTAGAGACGCCGGCCGTCGGCGAGCGTGAACTCGTCGACGAAGTTGCGGGCCTCGCGCGTCTCCACGGCGAGGTCGCGGAGGGCCGGCAGGTCGATCTCGACGTTGAAATGCCCCGTGTTGCAGACGATCGAACCGTCCTTCATCACCTCGAGGTGCTCGCGCGAGATCACGTGCTTGTCGCCCGTCGCGGTGCAGAAGATGTCGCCGATGCGAGCCGCCTCCGCCATCGGCAGCACCTCGTAGCCCTCCATCAACGCCTCGAGCGCGCGCATCGGGTCGATCTCCGTGACGATCACGTGGGCGCCGAGGCCGCGGGCGCGCAGCGCGACGCCGCGCCCGACCCAGCCGTACCCGGCGATGACGAACTTCTTGCCGGCGAGCAGCACGTTGGTGGCCCGGATGATCCCGTCGATCGTCGACTGGCCGGTGCCGTAGCGGTTGTCGAAGAGATGCTTCGTGCGCGCCTCGTTGACCGCGATCACCGGAAATGCGAGTGCGCCGTCCAGCTCCATCGCCTTCAGGCGGATGACGCCGGTCGTCGTCTCCTCCATCCCGGCGATGATGTCGCCGAGCTGCTCGCGACGGGCGCTGTGGAGGACGCCGATCACGTCGGCCCCGTCGTCCATCGTCAGCTGCGGCTTGTGGTCGACCGCCGCCTCGATGTGCGAGTAGTACGTGTCGTTGTCCTCGCCCTTGATGGCGAAGCAGGCGATGTCGAACTCCTCGACGAGTGCCGCCGCGACGTCGTCCTGGGTCGAGAGCGGATTCGAGGCGCAGAGGACGACGTCGGCGCCGCCCGCCTTGAGCGTGCGCATCAGGTTCGCCGTCTCGGTGGTCACGTGCAGGCACGCGGCGATGCGGTACCCGGCGAGCGGCTGCTCCCGCTCGAAACGCTCGCGGATCGCCGCCAGCACGGGCATCTGCCGGTCGGCCCAGGCGATCCGCCGCACGCCTTCCGGCGCGAGCCCTAAGTCCTTCACATCGTGTCGTCTCGTGGTCGTCATCGATCCCTCTCGTCTTCGGTCGCGGGCCAGTGTCGTGATCGGGTGGTGCGCCCCGGGCCGGCTCAGGCGGCCAGCAGGCGCTCGTGCTTGCGCTGCTCCCAGTCGATCCAGGAGCCGGCGTCGCCGCTTGCGAGCCACGCGTCGACGGCCCGACGCAGCTCCGGCTCGCGCCGCAGGCGCGCCGCGAACGCGAGCTCGGTCAGGTCGACGGTGAACCGCTCGCGCAGCGCGCGCAGCGAGCGGAGCCGGTTCAGCTCGGCCAGCCCGTAGAGGCGATAGCCGGACGCGGTGCGGTGCGGCAGCACGAGCGCGTGATCCTCGAGGTAGCGCAGCATGCGCGCCGACCAGCCGGTTGCGGCTGCGGCGTCGCCGACGGTGAGGCGTTCCATCCGGCAAACCCTACCACACTCGTGTGAAGGTTGTTCGGGCCGCTGCTGTGCGAGAGCCTCTTAGAGGCTCTCACAGAATGAGATTCGTCGTCCGGGTGCGATCGACGGGTGCGGGGCAAGGACGCAGGGAGCCTCAATAGCGGTGCTATTGGGGCGACCGAGGACGCAGCATCGCGCCCGGCGAGCGCGGCCGGACGGCACAAGCTCCATTTTGTGAGAGCCTCTTACGGCGCCGAGGTGCCTTCGCGGCCGTACGCGTCCTCGAGCCGG